>JBOHEO010000001.1:0-88410 GCA_050701055.1 Pseudonocardia sp.
GCCGTGCTGCTCGGGGTGCTGGCGCTGGTCGGCCCGCGTTGCCCGGACCAGCTGCGGCTGTTCCTGCTCGCGCTCGCCATCGTCGACGACATCGGCGCCGTCGCCGCCATCGCGATCTTCTACACCGAGAACGTCAACCTGACGGCGTTGCTGCTGGCGGGCGGGCTGTTCGGTGCACTTCTCGCGCTGCGTTTCGTCCGCTTCTGGCGCACCCCGATCTACGTGCTGATCGGGGTGGTCATGTGGCTGGCCGTGCTCGAGTCGGGGGTGCACCCGAGCGTGGTCGGGGTGGCGATGGGGCTGCTGGTCAACGCCTACGCGCCCCGACCGCTCGATATCGCCCGCGTGCAGGTGCTCGGCCGCAGCTTCCTGATGGACCCCACACCCGGGCGGGCACTGGCCGCGCAGTCCGGCCTGGTCGATGCGGTGTCGCCGAACGAGCGGCTCCAGCTGCGGATCCAGCCGTGGAGCAGCTACGTCATTGTGCCCATGTTCGTGCTGGCCAACGCCGGGGTGGTGCTCTCGGGTGCGACGCTCGCCGCGGCCGTGCGCTCGCCCATCACCTGGGGAATCGTCGTCGGCCTCACCGTCGGCAAGCTGATCGGGGTCACGGCTGGCACCTGGGTCGCGCTGCGTACCCGGCTCGGCGCGGTGCCCGACACGTTGCGGTGGGGCCAGCTGATCGGCGGGGCCGGGCTTTCGGGGATCGGGTTCACGGTGGCGCTTTTCGTCACCGACCTGGCTCTCGACGATGAGGCGCTGGTCAACCAGGCGAAGATCGGCATCCTGACCGGTTCGCTGCTCGCCGGGGTGATCGGCTGGTCGATCTTCCGGCTGGCCGGTGAGCGGGGCGGGCAGTGTGCGCCCAGCGGGCTGCCGATCCTGCCGCCGCGGCCGTGGAAACCGGCGGCGTAGCCCGGTGGGGTGGGGTCCGGCCGGCGGGCGGGCTGGGCCCCGCCCTGACCGGCCGGCAGCGGACCGGCCTGGCTGGCCCGGATTGGCGGTCTGGGTGCCCCACGATTCGGTTACTGGAGGCTCCCGAGTGGGTCGGCGCGGATCAGCGCAGGGTCGTCGATGGCAAGGGTGACGGCCCGGCCGGGTCCGGTGCTGCGCGTCTCGAACCGCACGGTGACCCGCCCGTGCCCGGCCCCCTGCACCCAGCCGTGGCCGTGTTCGGGATGTCGCACGTCGTCGCCCGGACGCCAGGGGCGAGTCGTCTCCGGGAGCTCCACCTCGGGTGCGGCCGGGCTCGGCGGAGCCACCTCGATGGCCGGCCCGGGTGCGTCGAACAGGGCAGGTGGCGGGTTGTCGCTCAGCCCGGCCAGCGAGACCCCGATGAGCCGCACGCCCCCGTCGGGTACGGCGGCGCGCGCGAGCCGCTGCGCCACCGCGGTGAGCACCCCGAGGTCGGTGCTGGCGACGGCAGCGGTCTCGGAGCGGCTCGCGGTGGTGAAATCGGCGCTGCGGACCTTGACGGTGACGGTGCGCGCAGCCCGCCCGGAGGGAATCAGCCGCCGGTACGCGGCCTCGGCCATCCGGGCGACGGCCTCGTGCACCGCGGTCATCGCGGTGAGATCGGCGTCGAATGTGGTCTCCGCGCTCACCTGCTTGGCGGCGCCGCGCGGAGCGACGGGCCGGTCGTCGATGCCGCGGGCCAGCAGGTGTAGCTCGCTGCCGATGGACGTGCCGAGCAGGCCGGTGAGCTCGCGCAGGTCCATCGCGGCGAGCTCCCCGACGGTGCGCACGCCGAATCTGCGCAGGCCGGCTTCCGCCACCGGTCCGATCCCCCACAGCGCACGCACGGGCAGCGGCGCGAGCACCGCCCGTTCGTCGGTCGGTGCGACGACCCGCAGGCCGTCGGGCTTGGCCAGCTCGGAGGCGATCTTCGCGAGCTGCTTGCCGGAGCCGGCGCCCACCGACGCCGGCAGTCCGGTGCGTTCGCGGACCGTGGCCCGCAGCGCCACGCCGAACCGCTTGACCTCTCCTGCCGGCGCTCCCGCCAGCGCTGCGGGCTCGAGGAACGCCTCATCCAGCGACACCGGCTCGATCACCGACGCCGCCTCCGCGAGCACGGCCATCACCTCCTCGGACACCGCCCGGTAGAGCCCGCCGCGCGGGGGCACCACCACGGCGTGCGGGCACCGCCGCCGCGCCTGCCCCATCGGCATGGCCGAGCGCACCCCGAACACCCGGGCCTGGTAGCTGGCGCCGGCCACCACCCCCCGCGGCCCCAGCCCACCCACCAGCACCGGACGGTCGCGCAGGGTGGGCCGGGCGAGCTGCTCGACGGCGGCGAAGAAGGCGTCCATGTCCAGGTGCAACACCCACCGTGCCGCCGCGTCACCCGTCACGCAGCCATCATCCCGTGCTGCCCGGTACGCTACCGGAGGTGCGCCAGGGTGTGACCCGGACCTATCATCGGCTCCCCCAGAGGACGGTGTGTCACATGCGCTGGGCCTCCTCTTCGAGCATGGCAGCAACGTTGAGCATGGCAGCAACGAACAGAGGTGGCGACATCAATGCTCTAGTGCAGTGCCGCGGAAGTTCTTCGGGGGTTCGGTCGGATGACGGTAAGCGTGGACGTGGTGGGGGGATCCGGTGAGCGGAAGGTGCCGGGCGCTTGATCGTTATCTAGGTACCGTTAGCCGTGCGGAGCGCGGTTCCGGGTTCCTCACCGATGGTCATGGCCCCATCGGGGTCGCGGTGACCTGCCAAAGTCACCGTTTCGGTACGGGGACCCGTACGGGATGGGGCTCCGCGTTCCCCTTCGGTGATCATGAAGCCGACGGCGTGCTTCAGACCCTCGAAGAACTTATGCGGTGCTGCACCAGGCAACGCGACCACCGAAGCCTTGAACTCCCGGTCAAGGTCGAGTACATCCATCGCCATCGGTTCCGCACCCGGGGCGTGGCACTCCTGAAGATTATCATCTGGATCATCGACTTCTGCAACCCGTCACCAGTGTCGCGCTGAACTCAGCAAAGGACGTCACGATGAGTAGCGAGAACAATCTCGTGGAAGACTACTTTGATCATTACGCTAAGCAGGCGAGTTTCGTGCCTAAGTTGGAACTAGAGCGCATGGCAAATATAATCTGGGACGCATGCTTGTCCGGTGGCACCGTCTATGTCTTCGGCAACGGGGCATGTGCCGCATTGGCCGCTCACATGGCCACAGATCTATCTAAGGGAACGGCCGTGGAGCTGGGGGCGGCCGGGACGACCTTGAGGCAGCCCCGGATTCGTATTGTGAGCTTGTCGGACAATACCGCGCTACTGACTGCGTATGGCAATGACTTCGGCTATGACTACGTCTATGTTGAGCAGCTGAGGTGCCTGCTGCATGCTGGTGACGTGGTAGTCGGGTTGAGTGGCAGCGGAGGCTCACCAAACGTGCTGCGGGCGCTGGAGTACGCCAAGGACGTGGGTGTCCGTAGGTTGGGGCTCACTGGTCGGCAGGACAGCGCCGCTGAACTCGTATCCCGTTGCGAGGTCACAGTGCAGGCCCCCTCATCCGTGATGGAGCATATCGAGGACTGGCACGTTATTTACAACCACGTGCTTACCCTGCTTCTCCGCACGCGCTTGCGCGCCTATGTTGAGAGCAAGACTGGTGGAATATGACCCGCCACCTCCTCGCGCTGGATTTCGGCGGAACCAAGCTTGCAGCCGCTCGCATTGATGTGGAGACAAATGGGTTATGCGAAGTAGTGGCGGTGCAGCGGGCTGCGACCCCGGGCGACGCGCCCACCTCACGAACTGTCATCCAAACGTTAGCTAATGAGGTTGCCCGGGGTACCCCGTTTGACGCCGTGGGGGTGAGCTTTGGTGGCCCTGTTGACATGGCGCGAGGAGTGGTGCATGTCTCCTACCACGTTAGCGGCTGGGATAATTATCCGCTCGTAACAGAGATCTCTCAGCGATACCGCGTCCCCTGCGCCCTGCTCAACGATGCGGACGCGGGTGCACTCGGGGAACAGCGGTGGGGAGCCGGTCGGGGCCTCTCCGACATACTTTACGTGACGGTCAGCACGGGCGTGGGCGCCGGTCTGATATTAGGGGGGCATCTACACGAGGGAGCTCACGGGCGCCCGGGGGAGATAGGGCATCTCCTCGTGGCCGATGATGGACCACGGTGCTCGTGTGGACGCAGGGGCTGCTTGGAGGCAATCGCGAGCGGCCCTGCCATCGCCCGCGCGGCGCGCCATGCCCTCCGCGGACAAGGCGGGTGCGGAGCTATCCTGCGGGCCAGCTGCGGAGCTGACCTCGCTGGGCTAGATGCTCGCCTCGTCGCACAAGCGGCAGAGCTTGGAGATGAGGTCGCCTTGGCAGTCCTGGCCGACGCCGGCCGCGCGCTGGGGTTAGGCCTTGCCGCTGCGGTCCTCCTCTGCGATCCGGCTGCGATCGTCCTGGGAGGAGGCGTAGTTAACAGTGGGCAGCCTTTTCTCGAGCCAGCTCAAGCCGTGTTACGGGAACGTGCTGTCGGTGATCTACCGAGAGTGCTCATCTCCGAGCTCGCCCTCGAGGCGCCCTTGTACGGTGCGGCCGCAGCTGCTGTCGATCTTCTTACTGACTCTTCCCGGTAAGGTGGTGCTGGCAAGTCGGGTGCTCGGTACGGAGCATGCACACGAGGCATGGCTGGATGTTGCGCATGCGGCATGATTTACCGCGTGCCCTCCGGTGGTAAACATTCAGCCCTGATGATCAGCGCATGGGGTTGTCGCCGGTCGGCGGGTAGCTTCTGGTGATGGTGGTCGGTCGGGGCGTTGTCGGGGTGGGGGTAGTGCGGGTATCCGGGGTTGGTCGGTGGATGCGTCGGGTAGTGCGGTGATCTTGTCGAGGCTGTGTTGGGTGGTGGTGGAGAGGTAGTCGGGGATGGTGTAGTGGTCTTGGGTGCGTTTGTCGCTGGTCAGCGGTCCGGAGGTCTTCTGTTGGATCGTGGAGGGTCGTGGGTTGTGTTCGGCCCTGGTTGGAGGTGGGGGGCATGTTGAGGTGGTGGACGAAGCGCAGGATGTCGCCGGGGTGGTCGCGCGGCACTTCGGGTAGCAGCGGGGTTTTGCGTTTCCCGGGGGCGGGTGCTGTGGGGGAGGGTGTCGGATAGCCCGACGAGTGTCTCGTGGCGGAGTCGGGTGAGTAGTTCGTCGCGGATGTCGGCGGGGATCGCGGGTAGGGCTTGTGCGCGGGCGAGGTTGGGCTGGTGGATCAGCCCGCGCAGCGGGTCGGCGATCTGGGTCGGCCACACCGTGTCGGGGTAGACCTGCGTGGCGCCCTCGAGATCACGCAGCAGGTGGGCACAGCACAGGTGGTGGATCAGCGTCGCGAGCTTGGTGGAGTCATAATTTTGGTACCGGTCGTGCACGATCACCGAGCCGGTCAGGTCGGTGACCACGAACGCGGTGAAGGTGTCCAGAGACCGGTCACCGACCAGGTAGTGGGTGTAGAACTCGGTGGCGGCCACCAGCAGGTACCGCTCGGCCTTCTCCCTCTTCCCCACCGGCGCCTTGTTCGGGCCGACCCGCGGTGGGTCTCGTCGCAGCACACCGCGTAGGCCAGGTGATCAGCGCCCGGATCCGTTGATGGGTCTCGGTGAGCAGCCCCACCGCCCGGTTGAGCATGCCGTGCACGAACCCCACCGAGGGAGCCGCGCCGGTCAGTGACTCCAGCAGCGCGACGACCCGGTGCGCGGGGGATGACCTGCACCGTCATCAGGTACACCGCGAACGCGGCCAGGTCGGGGCCGGACCCGACCGGCCCGGACCGGGCCCCGTCGGGCCGGTCGGCGGTGTGGACCTTCCCGCAGCCGCACTCGACCCGGTGCTGGTCCTACTGGGTGACCGTGACCCTGACCTGCGGGATCTCGTGCTGCTGGGTGCGGTCGACCACTCCCAGATCACGGGCCCCGGCCAAGTCGTTCCCGCAGTCACAGCGGCCCTCGGGGAACCGGTCACGGTGATCACCAGAGTTGCCGGTCCACCCCAGATGCGATCCCGGCACCCCCGGACTGCTTACCCCGCGACCGCTTCGGCCCATCCTTATCGCGCTTAGTCTTCTCCGGCGGTGCGAGCTCGCCCAGATCATCGTCTGTCGACAGCGGGTTCGAGGAGATCCCCGAGTTCCGCGACAGCAGATGCTCCACCTTGCCCAGCCAGCCCACCAACGCCTCACCGACCTCCATCAACTCCGAGACCCGCCCGGCCTACGCGGTGATCAGCCCGGCCCGAAGCCTCACCACGACGATCAGCTCGTCGCACGTCATCACCTCCAACTCGGACACCAGCAGATCAAACCGCATACCAACCGATCACAGCGTGAGCAACACACCCACATCACACATCGCAGGACCACACCACCCGACCAAGCCCAGGACTGAATGTTTACCTCCGGCGCGTCGGGTCCGGTGGGAGGCAAGTAGTAGTAGTTTGGTCGTCGTAACTGTCGATCCCCGCTACCGCGCGACGGACACGGGTTGATCAGTGAGAGCTCGACGCACGCCGCAGCAACCGGTAGTGTAACTGTTACAATCGAGCGAGGGGTGCATCAACCGTGGATACTGATACCGATAACGAGGGCCGGGACGCTGGGGACCAGTACCATCGCCAGCTCTGTTTCGCTTACTCCGACGCCCCGGGTAGTTGCCCTGAGGAGGTTTTCCTCCCGGGCTGATGACGAACATGGATACATTGCAGGACGCCCGAGCCGTCCATGTCTACTTATACCCGGCCAACCAATCAGTGTGGGATAGGTCCAAGGCCGCACAACGCCCTGGCGAGCCTCCTCTCGGGATGTTCGCTAGGTCGGGCAACCCGGCCATGTTCATCAGCGCTTGTGATTATTCGCCCCATGCCTTCGCGGTTCTGTGGCACCCAGGACGGATGAGACCGTGGTGAAAATCGACGGCTGTGTCGGCGGGCTAGCAAGCGAGCTATGGGTCGCCGTCAGTCTTGGCAATTGCTCTTCATTTGCAGGGTCCGAAATCGGTGATGGCCCCGCGAAACGGGAGGGCGACCGAATTGATTAAGGTGCCCCACACCCGATCGGAACACGTAGTCCTGCTGTCAGATCGTGGGCCGGTGCGGTTTACCAGCTGTTCCAACCAGCTCGTCCCGGAGCGACAGTCGAGCAGCGTTACCGCTCTGCTGCACGGGGCTGCAGGCGTGATCGCGTCCGCGGTTACCTGGGTCGCTCCATCCACCTCAGCCGCTGATGCGCAAGCCATGCGGCTAGGGTTGTTCCACGACTTGGCCCCCCGGCTTGGTTACTCGCCCGATGCCGTTTTTGTCCACGAGCAGGAGTATGAGCGATACTACTACGACGCCGGGGTACGGATCATCTGGTCAGCCTGGCACGGCATCGAAGACGAGATCCCGGCTCAATTTGATAGCAAGAACCCGCTCGCATCTTTGGTGTCCTATGCCCGGGTCAACCGACAGTTGTCGTCGCGAATTGCTGAGGTGGCCGCGGAGGGTGCAATTATAGTAGTACAGGACTACCAGTTCATGCTCGCTCCTAAGATGATCCGCAGCCTGCGGCCGGATGTCCGAATTGTGCAATTCAGCCACACGCCATTTCCGGATGCCGAATCGGTGGCCAGGTTACCTTCGGCCGTCGTCAGAACGTTGGTGACTGGAATGCTGGGGGCAGATTTGCTCGGTTTCCAGTGTGCCCGATGGTCGCATCGTTTCCTGCAATGTTGCCGTCGGCTTGGCCTGGACGTTGATCAGGACCACGGCCAGGTGCGGTACGACGGTCGCCGAATCTGGGTGCGGTGCTACCCGGTGCCGGTCGACGTCCCGTCCCTGACCGTCCGGTCCACGACACCTGAGGTCTATCGATGGGCGGATAGTACGCGGGCTGAGGACCGGCGCAGGCGCATTGTTCGAGTTGACCGCCTAGACCCCGCGAAGAATGCCCTGCGGGGTTTCGAGGCGTACTCGCTGCTGCTGCGTCGCCACCCGGCCCTGGCGCGGGATCTTCGCTTCGTTGCCTGCCTAGTTCCGTCCCGCGAACGGCTACCCGAATACCAGAATTACGCCAGAAACGTGTGGCGGGTGATTGACGATGTGAACCGTCGACATCCGGGATCCGTTTCAGTGCATTACGGCAATGATCAGGACCGAGCGCTCGGGGTGATGCGCGGCTACGACGTGCTGCTGGTAAACCCCGTCACCGACGGCATGAATTTGGTTGCGCTGGAGGGACCGATCGTCAACACCAATGACGGTGTGGTCGTCCTGTCCCTAGGAGCCGGAGCTGCTGACCTGCTCTCGGGTGCGGTCATCCTGGACCGGCCCAAGGATGTGGAGGCAACTGCGGATACGTTAGAAGTCGCCCTGTCGCTCTCGGCAGCCGAGCGTCGTGACCGGGCGAATCGGATGCGGACCGCGATCAGTCAGTTGAGCCTCACCGAGTGGCTGGACCAACAGCTGGCCGACGTGCTCGCGGTGACCTCCGGTTCGGCTCCGTCCGGCCCGCCGCCGCACCACCCATCAAAGAATGCGAGACTGCTATGAGGAGAAGCCAGGGGATGCGGGCCCCCCGCTGCTTCGAAGCTGTTCTGTTTGACTTTGACCGCACCCTGTTCAGGTTTGACGACAGTATTGAGTGGCTACGCATCGCGCTCGACCGGCTCGACCGCGCGATGGAGCCCGCCGAGATGCGAGCCCTGTACGAGCGGATAGAGTCTGCTCGGTCATGGCCGGAGGTGCTCGATGAGCAGCGTGGCTGCCAGTGTTCCCGCACGGCGCACCAGAGAGCTCTGGCCTCATGGTTCTATCGAGCGGGGGTGGATGCCGCGATTGCCGACGCCCTGTATCAGAGACTCACCGATCCCGACGGCTGGACGCCTTACAGCGACGTCCTGCGCGCCGTGACAGCGCTGCACGACAGCGGAGTACCGATCGCTGTAGTCAGTAACGTCGGATGGGATATTCGCCCCACGTTCGAGCACCACGGCCTGAGCGGTTTGATCACCACATTTGCGCTTTCCTGTGAACACGGCAGCGAAAAACCCGAGCCGATGTTGTTCCTTGCGGCTTGTGCCGGACTCGGGGTCGAGCCGAACGACGTGCTCATGGTCGGAGATGACCCGGTCAATGATGGGTCTGCGGTAAAGGTGGGCATGCACGTCTACCTGCTGCCCGACCAGCCGTTAGGCGGATGTCGAGGGCTGGCGCCGGTGTTCGACGTCGTTCATGCCGCTTGTGCCCTGCCGCAGCGTGAAGTCCAGGCCTAAGGGATCATCGTCCGGGATAAGACGTCGCTGACCTGCGTCGACGTGTGTGCGGGCCCGTCAGACTTCCGCGCGCAGCACCGCGTCGCCGTCGGATTCCGTTACGGCGGGGGCTGCCGGGCCGGGTCCGGCGAGCGCGGCGGCGTATCCGGGGAGTGGGCTCAGGTCGCGCAGCCACACCGGCCCGTCCGGAGCACCCTCGCCGGTCCACTCCTGCACGGCTGCACCCGCAGCGGCGAGGGTGATCGTCGACATGGGGGTGGACAGCCCGTCGCCGGTGGCTTTGAGCAGCGCTTCCTTGCGTGTCCAGGTCGTGAAGAACGCTTCGGGACCGGCCACGGCAACCGCCCGGGTGAGTTCAGCCGGGGACTGGACATGCCGGGCCATCCCGGCGAGGTCGGTCAGCTCGCGGACGGGTTCGACGTCGAGCCCGACGGCGCCGTCAGGCCGTACAGCGACGCCGACGAGCGCACCAGCGTGGGTCAGCGAGAAGCCAGGAGTGCTCGCTCCGAGCAGCCGTGGCTTTCCGTGCTGCTCCCCGCAGCGGCAGGTGCGGTCGAGCTCGAGCGCGACGGCCGGAATGTTGAGCAGATCGCCGAGCACGAGCCGGGTGAGCGCGTGCGCGGCCAGGTAGCGGGCCCGATCCGCGGCGCGGCGGAGACGGGCGAGCCGCCCGCGCTCGTGTGCGTCGAGCAGGTGGAGCAGGCCTGGGCCGCGGGCCGGATCGACCGGTGCGGCCCACCAGATGCTGCACGGCGGCAACGTGGCGGGCATGGTCAAAGCGTGGCAGGGTCCCGCCGAGCCGAGCGGATCGGGTGTTCGCCGCGGGTTGGCGGTGTGAGAATCGCCGGATCGGCCGGGAGTGGTGACGGTCGCCGGCCCGGCGGTGCGGGAACCGCCGGGCCGGGTGGACCGGGCCCCCGTCGTGGCCCGGCGGTGCGGGAACCCGATCAGCCCGTACGCCGCACCGGATTGATCCGGCGGCCCTGCGCCGATCGGGAATGGACGGGTGGGGATCGGTCTGCGCCGCCGCGGTTGCGGTCGGCGCCGGCTACTGGCTTGCCGGCTTTCGCCTTGCGGCGGGCCGCGCGGTTCGCCGGCGGGGCGATCTCGGGCGCGGTCGGGTCGAGGGCGAGTGGTGGGAGTTGGGGTCGCACACGGACCTCCTGTGAGTGGAACGTGGCCAGCGCAGCGCACGGCGGAGAGCCGGCCGGGGGGCTGGGACGGGCTTCCGGATACCGGGAGCGGGTGCCGGGACCCGAGGTCACCGGCCGCGGCCCGCATGAGGCGGGCATCGTCATCACAGGCGCATAGAAAGAAGATAAGGCAACCGCGCGTCGCCTGCCACAGGTTTTTCTGCCACCGCTACGTTCGGCTGCGTTCCCCGCCAATGATTAAACCGGGCCGGCCAGCGCCGGGGCTCACCTCAGCTCAGAAGCTGCGCCGGCGTCACCGTTCGAGGCGGGGCAGGGGTCACGACACCGTTCTCCGGCGCGCGACCGGCTCGATTGTCAGTTCCGGCCCATCGACCAGCACGTCCCGGTTCGCATGCTGGATCGTCAGGCCCATCCTGCTGAGCAGCGGTTTCACTGCTCAGCAGGGCCATCTATTCGACCGCTGCCAATCCTGCTGATGTTGGTTGACGGGGAGCCGAAGCGGTACCGAGTGATCATGTAGCAGGCCTCGGCGACGATGGTCGCTGGCACGATCAGCGGGCCGGCGCTTATCGTGCGACCGAGCTGCCCTCGCGCTGGTGTTCCTCTGCACGCCTGGGCTCGGTGGCTCACTGCGTCGGGATCCGATCAAGTCGCTGCCGCTGATCGGCGCTCAGCCGGTAGGTCGCCGCGGCGGCGTTCTCCTCCAGGTGGTCGATCGTGGCGGTGCCCGGAATCGGTAGCACGACCGGCGAGCGGTCGAGCAGCCACGCGAGGGCGACTTGCGCTGCGGTGGCGTCGAGTTCGGCTGCCACGGCGGCGATCTCGGCCGTCGCACCTGATGCCGCGTCCGCGACGGGTCGCCAGGGCAGGAACGCGATCCCTGCCGCGTCACAGGCCTCGAGCACGGTCTCGTACTCGCGATCGAGCAGGCTGTAGTGGTTCTGCACGCTCGCGACGTCGATGATCTGCCGCGCCTCGTCGAGCTCGGCGAGGGTGACCTCGGACAGTCCGATCTGGCCGATCTTGCCGTCGACCTGGAGCTGGCGCAGCGCACCGAGCTGATCGGCGAGCGGCACCGTCGGGTCGATGCGGTGCATCTGGAGCAGCTCGAGCCGCTCGACCCGAAGCCGGCGGAGGCCCTGCTCGACCTGCCGGCGCAGGAAGTCCGGCTGCCCGTTGATCGCCACCTCGTCCAGACGGCTCGTTCGCGCGATCCCGACCTTGGTCGCGATGAGTAGGTCGTCCGGATAGGGGTGCAGCGCCTCGGCGAGGAGCTCCTCGTTGGCGCCCCATCCGTACATGTGCGCGGTGTCGATCAGCGTGATGCCCAGGTCGACGGCGCGTCGGGCCACCGCGATGGAGGCGTCCCGGGCCGGCGCGGGCTCGGTCGGCAGGCGCATGGCGCCGAACCCGAGCCGCCACACGCTGCGCTCACCGCCGATCCGGAAGATGCTCGATGGCATGTGTCGTGTCCGCCCCTCGCTGTTGGTCGCGCCAACGATAACAGCATCGTTGGCGACCAACGAACCTTACTAGGATCTGCCCGTGGCCATGTCTCGATCGGACCGACGACGCGTCGCGGCGACACCCACCGGCACCCCCGCGGCACCGCCGGATCGGCTCTGGCGGCTGCCGAGCTGGCTGATCATCCGGCTCTACCCGCCGGCGAACAGGCTCGTCGTCGATGCCCTCGGTGTCCCGGGGGCGCGGGCCGACTACGCCGTGCTGGCCTCGCTGGTGGAGTTCGGTGCCATGAGCCAAGCCGAACTCGGACGCCGGCTCGCCGTGGACCGCAGCGACATGGCGGGACTCATCACGCACCTGGCGCAGGAGCGACTGGTCCTACGGGCGCCGGATCCCGGTGATCGCCGACGCAACGCGATCACGATCACGCGATCAGGCCGGCGACGGCTGGCCGCCCTGCAACGCCGGGTCGAGCGGGCCCAGGACGAGCTGCTCGCCCCGCTGAGTGCCGCCCGCCGAGCCGAGTTCATCGCCACGCTGCAGGAGCTCGTGGAGTATCACCGGGTCACCGGCTCGTGACCGCTGACCGTCGCCTCCGCCCACGACAGTGGATGGCGGATCACGTTCGCAGACGGGGCGCCAGGACTTCCACGAGGCAGCGCCCCCCGTGGTGACTGAGCTGAAGAACCGGAAGGTGTCGTTGCAGCACCTTCGCGCACGTCCCCGGTCAGGCAGCCTCGTCGTTCTCATCGGGCGTGGCCGCGTCCGGGTTGAACCACACCAGATGAGCGCGGACGTGGCTGCCGACGTGGAACATGCGCAGCGCGTTCTCCGGCGCTCGCAGGCTCATCGTCACCGTGGATTCGACCGAGACGACATCGGCGTGGTCCTCGAACGACAGGCCCCACGCGGCGACCCGGGCATCGAGGTGCTCGCCGTACACCTGCACCACCGCGAACAAGCGCGGGGCCTGGTCGGCGACCATGTTCTCCGTGATCGCGGCGAACTCCTGCGCGCTGCAGAACGGCGGTATGCCCGCGGGGTCGGGCACCGGCGCAGCCGACGGATGCGTGACGCTCCCCTGGTCGTACGGCGTGCCGGCGAGCGGTGCGGGAACGGTTTCCCGGTCAGCGTCGGACGGCTGGTCCGTCCGGGTCGGAGCTGTGGTCATGGCTACCTCCATCGGTCGAGCGGTTCCGGGTTGGGTCGGGGGTCCGCGTGCGGCGGGCAGCCCATACGCCCCTCGTTGAGGGGAGCGCGAGAGCGACCGCCCGGCCGGGTACGGTCTCCCACGATCGCATCACCACAATGTAGCATGTATACATGCAATGATTCATACATCGTTCGGGTGGACCTCGCGGTCGTTCGAGGACCGTGCTGCACACTGTGCGGCCTGACCGAAGTACGGAGGGACATCAGTGGCCGACCATCGCTCGGATCCGTCGGCGCTGCGCTTCCTCATCGGTCACGACCTGCGCGCCGCGCGCGAGCGGGCCGGTCGCAAGCAGGTCGAGGCCGCCGGGGTGCTGGGCTGCAGCCAGGCGAAGATCAATTATTTGGAGTCCGGCAAGACGCAGCAGAAACCGGACGAGGTCACGGCCCTGCTGCGCGCCTACGGTGCCGACGTGGAGCACGTCGACCGGATGGCGTCCCTCGCGGCGAGAGCCGACCAGAACACCTGGTGGGCACCCTTCGGTGACGTGCTGACCGACTGGTTCAAGACCTTCATAGGCCTGGAAGGGCTCGCCGCCGCCGAGTTCACTTACGAGCCGCTGCTGTTGCCCGGTCAGCTCCAGACACCGGACTACGCCGCGGCGTTGCTCGTGGGCAACCTCCGGGTCCCGCCGATGGACGCGCCCCAGGTCGTCCGGGCCCGCATGGCCCGGCAGCGGCTCACCGACGACATCGGCCCCCTGCGGTTCCGCGCCGTCCTCGAGCAGTACGTCCTCGATCGGGTCGTCGGTGGTCCGCAGGTCATGCGGGCCCAACTGGAGCACCTGCTCGCGCTGACGCGGCGCAACAACGTGGAGCTGCACGTCATGCCGGTCGACGTCGCCGTCCACGACGGGCTCGACGGCGACTTCCTGCTGCTGGACTTCGACGAGGCCCAGAGCATCGGCTACATCGAGTATCCCACGGGCGCGCTCTACGTCCAGGACCAAGATCAGGTCGGGGTGTATGCTCTGTCCGCCGGTCGGCTGTGCGCGGCCGCGTTGCCGGTAGCCGACTCCGCAGAGCTGATCGCCGCGCGCCTCGCCGCCCTTGACACGAGTTCGGAGGACTGAGATGACCACCACCGACCGCCTCGTCTGGCGGACCTCCCGCTACAGCAGCAACAACGAAAACTGTGTGGAGGTCGCCCCGGCGCCGGGTGGTGTGGTGCTCCGGCACAGCAAGCATCCCGCGGCCGGAACGATCACCTTCCCGTTCCCCGGCTGGGTGGCGTTCGTCCGCGAGGCTCGCGGGAGCCTGCCCAGCACCGACCGTGTCGCCGCCATCGTCACGGTCGGCGCCGACACCCTCGTACGATCGCTCCACACCGGCGTGGAGCTGTGCTTCGACCACGCCGAGTGGACCGCCTTCGTCGCCGGGGCGGCCGACGGTGAGTTCGACTTCACCGACCACCTCGTGCCCGCCGCGAACTGATCGAGGCCGATCAGACCGTTCGCCGGTCAGGTGCTGTCACTGCATGCCTGCTCCGGCAGGGGTCGCACGCGTGCCGTTCCGGTCAGGGGCTACCTCGGAAGCGTCCCCGACCTGCTCGCGGCGGTGTTGGTACTCAGGAGAACCCGACAGGCTGCGGCTCGATCTTAGGTCGTCAGGGCTGTCCACCCGGGGGAGGAGACCTGACGATGACAGGTTTCCTCCAGGTCCACACGGCTGAGTGGCTCGAGTTCTTCGCCGAGCGTGGCCATCGCGGCGTTGAGCCGCTGGCCGCCGGCGTCGAGGGAGCCATCTACCGGCTCGGTGACGGTCTCGTGGCCAAGGTCTGGGGGCGGCGACAGGTGCCGGAACTGGTCCGCATGCAGCATTTCTACGCGGACGTCGCCCGCGTCGGGCTCGGTTTCCAGACCCCCGAGATCCTCGAGGTGGAGGGCGTCGACGGCGTGGCGGTGACCGTCGACCGCGAGCTGCACGGGACATCTCTGCAGAGCCGTCTCGCGGTCGAGGACGAGGTCGTGCCCCACGACGTCGCAGAGGTACTCGTGCAGGTCCTGCGGGGGTTGTCGAAGGTCAGGGCGACCGAGCACATGCGCGAGCTCTCGGTGTTGGACGAGACGCGACCCCTGTGGACCGGCGCGGACAGGTTCGGCGAGGCCCTGGCGCAGCTCGCGGAACGACGGGTCTCGAGGTTCGGACATCTCCTGCGAGCGCAGGTGGCGGATTTCGACCGTAAGCACGAGGCCGCCGTGTCCAAGCTGACGGCGCTGAGAACCGTGGCTCTGACCGTCGTCCACGGGGACCTCTTCGCCGAGAACGTGCTCGTTGACGACGAGGGGAAGCCGAGCGCGGTCCTCGACTTCGGCTTTCTCTCGACGGCGGGTGACCCGCGCCTGGATGCCGCCATCACCGCCGTCATCGTCAACATGTACGGGCCGCACTCGCGGGCGATCGCCAGGCAACTGACCGACCTGCTCTGCGCGGAGCTGGGCTACGCGCCCGAGGTGCTCCTGTTGTACCGCGCGGCCTATGCGCTCGCGACGAGCAACGTCCTGACGCCGGACGGCAGCGACGGGCACTTCGAGTGGTGTGTGGGGTGGCTGAACGACCCGCAGGTCACCGAAGCCCTGCACGCGTAGCCACGAGGGCGACGAACTCGTCCAACCGCTGGGGTGTTCCGATGTCGGAGAAGTGCGCCCCGGTCGTAGTGTGACCGGATAGTGGCCCGACGAGGGGGTCCCGCGTTGACGCCTGCGCTGCTGCCCGGCATCCGGCCGAGCGTCGCCGTCGTCGCAGCTGCTGAGCGGGTGCTCGCGTCGGGTCTGTTGCCCGTCGCGGGTCGGCGCGTTGCGGCACGCACCTTCACATGCTCGCTCACCAGGGCGGCCAGGTCGCAGTCCTGGGCCAGGCGCATCACCGGCACCAGCCCGGCACACGACACGAGATTCGGGTCGTCGAATCGCACCGACGTGTCCTTAGCGCTGTGCAACAATCACATCTCGCAGATGCCCTTCGGTCCGGGTGTATGAGGTCTTCGCAAACACCATCATCCCAACTCAGAGGTCATTTGCCCTGTCACGACACGATCAACACGTGACATTCGCCGATGGATCCAGGCTGAGTCGCACTCCGGGGCGCGCCGACGCAGCCGATCGCCCCGCGATCACGATTGCGTTTGCTTGCGCTTACACCCGCTCCTCCACAAGCCCCTTCGCCCGCTCCAAAAACTCCCGCACCGCCAGCACCTCGCCGTGAGGCTTCATCTGGTGGTAGAGGTCACGGAGAAGATCGGCACTGAGAGTCGAGTCAAGGTTCTCGGCTTGCTGGAGCACCGTCAATCCTCGGCTCGCGGCGGCATCCAGGTCTTGCTGCTTGCCTGGGCACACAAGGGTATCGATCAAGTGGATTGTGTAGAGCTGCCGGTCACGGGCGAACGACTCATCGAACAAGGTGATGCCTTCGGTGAGCATGGCCGCTGCTCGATCAGTCTGTTCCGATCGTCGCAAGCAGGCACCGGCCTCAACAGTGACCCACGCTGGAGTCACCCAGTACAGCCACGGTGGATCACCCGCTGAATCGAACTGCTCGATCTGAATGCATGCCTTCGAGATCGCCTCGTCGCATGCCGATCGGTCATGCAACGTGGCCGAGGCATAGGCTCGCCGGATGTGCAGCTCGGCCAGCAGGCGCGGCGTTCCATAACCTCGTACTCCCACGAGCGCAGACTCGGCGAACGTCGCGGCCTCTGCGGGTCTCCCCTGATGGGCGGCCTGTTTGGCCATCCATCCGAGAATGTGTGCGCCCAATGCCCGGTCATCGGCGCTGTGCGCGGCCCGCAAGGCCGCGATGTTGTAGCGCTGCGCGAGCCCGTGCTGTCCGGCGTCGTAGGCACCCCAACCACACAGCTGTCCCAGTTCAGCGAGTACGACGTGCAGTGCACGGCTGGTGCGCTCGTCGTACGACGCTCGGTCGAGCAGCCCGGCGACCCACCCGAACTGGTGTTGAGCCATTGTGAGCATGCTGCCGCCACCGGCCACGTCGTCCATCCGGCGCAGCTCGGCGATCATGGCCGTGAGCCGATCGACCAGTCTCGTCGAGACGCGACGGCCGGACAGCCCGGATACCAACGGTCCAGGGTCATGCACCAGCCACTGGTGTGCCGGTGCAGTCAACAGCGCTCCTGTCAAGAACACGAAGCTTCGGCGCTCCACCCGGCTACCACCGCCTCTCAGCATGACTGCCGCGTCAATGGTACCCCGCGGGCTCCACGGCGCCGCGAGAACTGGATCATGCTCGGGATCGTGAATGGGTTCATCACTCGTGTCCAAGCCGGGCTGTACACCGTTTGACTGAGGCCCAGCCGACAACTCAAGTACCCCGTTCGCGGCGGATACCGCAAGCTGCCTGGCGGCCGGTTCCGTAACCGCAAGCCGGCGCTTCGCTCCTGGCAAATCAAACCACAGCAACCCGGCAGGAATACCCAACGTCCGCACCCAAAACACCAAGATATCCAGGTCCCGGATCGGTGGCCCAGTCTCAATCTGGCTGACCTGGGGCTGTCGCAGCCCCAGCCAATGGCCGAGCAGGGTTTGGGAGATGCCGCTTGGACCGTAGGCAGCGTGGTGGTGCGGGTGGACGCGGTAGGCACGGGCTACCCGGCCGATGTGCTGAGCGGCGAATGCCCCCTGGAACTGCTCGGTCTGCCAGAACTCGGCGGGCACCTGGGGCGGGGCGATGAGCTTGTCGCGGGAGGCGCGCTCACAGCTGGCGCACTGGCGTCCGGTGTTGTCCTTCGCAAGGCGTGTGCCGCACGGGCAGTAGTACCGCCGTGCTTGCCGCGATGCCACTTGTGTCCCCTTCCTAGGTTCTGACCGATTCCGAGGAGTGTAGCGGGCGTCTCAGCGTGAGGCGTTTCGTGACCAGCGAGGATGGCCTGGGCGATCGTTAGGGTGCGTTGGCGGCATCGGGAGTTCGTGCGTGAGCGGCTGGGTGTGCTCAACGAGCCGTGACTGAGACAGAAGGGAACTCTGTGCCACGGGTGCGTGTGGGCACGGGTCTATCCCGGAAGGCAGCCGGTGCTTCCCAGGTCCCTGATCGGCTGCGGCACAGGTCGCTTTCTAAATCTCGAACTCCATCGAGGCGATGAAGCGGCCAACAGCAACAAGGTCCATCCCGTCTGCGCCGTTCAGCACCCACGAAGTACAGCATGCCCTTACGGAACCCGCCCTTCGGGCTGACCAGAAGCTTGGCGACCCCATCAAGGATCCTGAGGGCATCCCTCAGCGGCTCGAGGAACGCGTCTACGGCCTCCGCTGGCGTTCTTCCGGGCATGTCAGCATTGTGCTGGGAGGGGTCCGCCTACCGGACGAGCGACATGGCTGCGACGACCTCGGAGAGTCCGTCCACGTCGTCGCGGTCGGTCTCCTGGTACTCGCCAGCGTCCCATCGATGGAGGAACTCGGAGCCACTGATCCCCAGCTCGCGACGTGCGATGCCGTCGACGACCTCGACCGCGTCCTGCTCGCTCATCTGGCCAACCTCGACGTCGTAGGCTGGTCGGTTCGTCATGCGCGGTTCCTCCGGTGTGCGATGCCATCACACAACACTGTCGCACATACCCACGACAACGATCGAGCACGCGATCCCGATCGGTACCGAGGACGCGGCTGCCGCTGCGTCGCTTGCCTGCCGCGGGCGCTATGTGCTCAGGCGACCGATGTCCGCCGATGGCCCGGTTGAGAGGAAGTGATCACCGCAGCGCCATCAGCACCCGCTCCTCGAGGTCCTGCCACACCACGGCGGCCTCGGCGAAGCCGGCCTCGAGTAGAGCCGCCTCGTGAAAGGCCAGGCCGACGGCTCGCTGGCTGGTACCCGTACCGGTCGTCCACAGCCGCTCACGCTCGGCGAACGCCTCGCGCAGCGCCGGTTCGTCGTGCAGGGTGTCCCACCACTGCTGCCACGCGTCGGACCCACGGGCGAGCGCCGCGCTCTGGCGCCGCTCGTCGACGGTCTCGAGGGCGGCCTGGATCCGGGACAGGTTGCCCGGCAGCGGCAGCAGATCACCGTTGAGCAGGACGCCGCCGGGGCGAAGCATTGCGGCGAGCTGGCGGTAGAGCCGGGCGAGGTCGGGCGGGTTCAGCCAGTGCAGGGCGGTCGTGGAGATCACCGCGTCGAACACCTCGGGGCCCACGACGTCCACCCACCCGGGGTCCCGCAGGTCGGCCTGGACCCACCGCAGCCGGCCACTGTGGTCCCCCTGGGCACCCTCGCCGAGCTGCAACAACACCGGGTCGGCGTCGACGGCTACGCTGCGTGCTCCCGGTAGGCGACGCAGCAGCCGGGCGCTGGCCGAGCCCGGACCGGCCGCGAGGTCGAGCGCGACGAGGTCGGGCGGCAACAGGACTTCGAGGAAGGAGATCATGACCTCGAAGCGGCGTTCCCGATGCTCGATGTACACCTCCTGCTGGGCGTCCCAGCGCTGCAGCCACTCTCCCCAGGCGACGGTGTCAGGGGCGATCGCTTCGGTCACGGGTTCCTCCTGGTCGGGATGGTCGGTGACAGTGCAGCCGATCGGTGGGTGTCGAGCCGGGGGATGGCGGCGAGCAGGGCCTGGGTGTATGGATGCCGCGGGCAGCCGATCAGCGTCGCTGTGGGCGCCTGCTCCACGATGTGCCCCAGGTGCATGACGGCCACCCGGTCCGCGAGCTGGCACACCACCGCCAGGTCGTGGGCGATGAACAGGCACGCCAGCCCGAGCGATTCGGTGAGGTCCCGGAGCAGGTTCAGCACGGTGGCCTGCACCGACACGTCCAGTGCGGTCACCGGTTCGTCGCAGATCAGCAGCCGCGGCTCGACGGCGAGGACCCGGGCGATCGCCACCCGCTGCCGCTGCCCCCCGCTGAGGTCGCGCGGCAGCCGATCGGTGAAGTCACCGGAGAGCCCGACGAGCTCCAGCAGCTCGGCGACTCGGCGCCGGCCCGACGCCCGGGAACCGATGCGGTGGATCTCCAGCGGCTCCGCGACGGCCCGACCGACCGGCAGCCGCGGGCTCAGCGAGAGGAACGGGTCCTGGAAGATCATCTGGACGTCGCGGCGGTAGGACCGCCGGGCTTTCCTGCGGAGCGAGTGGACGTCGGCGCCGTCGAAGCGGACCTGCCCGGAGAAGGGTCGGTGCAGCCCGACGACGGTCCGAGCCAGCGTGGACTTGCCGCAGCCGGACTCGCCGACGAGCGCGACGATCTCGCCGGCGTCGACCTGCAGGTCGACCTCGCGCACGACCTCGGCGCGATTCCACCCGGTGCGCAGGGAGCGCCGGCGGTAGCCCGCCGTGACCTGGTCGAGGACGAGCATGCTCAGACCTCCACCCGCGCCGGCACGCTCGGATGGACCCAGCATGCGGAGTGCCGCCCGCCGTTCAAGCCGGGGGAGGGGATCGGCTCCAGCAGGGGAAGGTCGGTGCGGCAGCGGGGCAGCGCGTACCGGCACCGCGGCGCGAAGGCGCAGCCCACCAGGTCGCTCGGGCCGCGACTCGCCGTTCCCGGCATCGTCGTGAACCGGGTGCCCGGCGGTACGCCCGGGCGCGGGACCGCGTCCAGCAGGCCCCGGCTGTAGGGGTGGTCGGGCTCGTGCAGCAGGTCGGCGGGAGCGCCGCACTCGACGACCCGACCCGCGTACATCACCGCCACCGTGTCGGCCAGCTCGGCGACCACGGCGAGGTCGTGACTGACGATGATCATCGTCATGCCGAGCTCGTCGCGCAGCCGCCGCAGCAGCGCCAGCACCTGCGCCTGGGTGGTCACGTCGAGGGCGGAGGTGGGCTCGTCGGCGACGAGCAGCGCCGGCTCCCCGGCCAGCGCGATGGCGATCAGCGCCCGCTGGCGCATGCCGCCGGAGAGCTGGTGGGGGTAGGCGGCCGCGACGGCCGCCGGTTCGGGCAGGCCGGCGAGGCCGAGCAGGTCCACGCTCCGGCGGCGCTCGCGGCCGGCCGGCGCGATGCCGGTGTTGCGCACCGCCTCGTCGAGCTGGGCGCCGATGGTGCGTACGGGGTTCAGCGCCGCCAGCGCATCCTGGAACACCACGCCGACCTCCCGGCCGCGCACCGCGCGCAGGCCCGGCTCGTCCAGATCGATCAGCTCGCGGCCGCCCAGTTGTGCGGTCCCGGTCACCGTGGCGGCGGGGGGAAGCAGACCGAGCGGGCCGAGGACCGAGACGGTCTTGCCGCTGCCGCTCTCGCCGACCAGGGCCAACGTCTGTCCCGGCCGGACCTCGTAGCCGACCGCGTCGAGCACCCGGTGGGCCCCGAACTCGATGGTGAGGTCCCGGATCCGGTACAGCGCGGCGGGTTCGGCGTCCGATGGCGCCGCTGGCCCCGATGGCGCTGCCGCTGCCCGGGGTGCTGTGCGGGTCGGGCGTTCGTCCCGGACAGAACCACGCGTGCCGGCGAACAGGCGCAGCACCGACGGCCGGTCGTCCCGGTCGGCCAGCCGCTCGCCGATGAGGTTGCTGGAGAGCACGACGGCGGTGATCGCGATACCCGGCGGCAGCGCGAGCCACAGCGCGGACTCCAGGAACGGCCGGGCGTCGACCAGCATCTGGCCCCACTCCGGCTGCGGTGGCGAGATGCCGAGGCCGAGGAAGCTGAGCGTGGCCACGGCGAGCACGACGACGCCGACCTCGACGCTGGCATAGGTCAGGACCGGGACCAGCGCGACGGGCAGCAGGTGCCGCCCGACGATCCGGCGGGTCGGCGCGCCGAGCACGCGCAGCGCGTCGACGTGGGGGCTGCGGCGCAGGCTGGCCACCCGGGTGCCGGCGATGCGGGCGAAGGGCGCCCAACCGGTGAGGGCCAGCGCGAGGACCAGGTTGCCGACCCCCGGCCCGCGCACCCCGATCACGGCCAGCGCCACGACCAGTGACGGCAGGGTCAGCGTGAAGTCGACCACTTGGGAGACTGCGCGCTCCACCAACCCGCCGACGTACCCGGCAACGGTGCCGAGCAGCAGCCCGACCGACACGGACACGGCGAGCACCACGGCGGTCACGGCCAGCGAGCTGCGGGCGCCGAACAGCAACCGGCTGAGCTGGTCGCGGCCGAGCTGGTCGGTGCCCAGCGGATGCGCCCAGGAGGGAGCCTGCAGGCTCGCGGCCAGGTCGTTGACGATCGGGTCCCCGGGCGCGAGCAGCGGCGCGGCCAGCCCGGCCACCACGAACGCCGCCAGCGGTAGAGCCAGCAGGAGGTGTCGCGGTCGGCGCAGAACCATGGGTCAGTCCACGGCCGGAACACGAAGCCGGGGGTCGACCAGGCCGTGGGCCAGGTCGGCCAACCGGTTCATGGTGACGAAGCCGAGGGCGAAGACCAGCACGGCGGCCTGCAGGGCGGGGATGTCGCGGAAGCTCACCGCGTCGATGAAGTAGTCCCCGATCCCGGGCCAGGCGAAGATCCGCTCCACGATCAGCGTCCCGGATACCAGAATCCCGAGCTGTAACCCGCTGACGCTGAGGATCGAGCCGGCGGCGTTGACCAGGCCGTCGCGAGCGACGATCGACCACGGGCTCGATCCGCGGGCCTGCGCCGCGACGACGTAGGGCTGGTCGAGCGCCTCGCGCAGCGACACCGCCACGATCCGGCTGAGCACGCCGGCGACGGGCAGGGCGAGCACGACCCACGGCATGATCCAGGATCCGGGACCGCGCTGCCCGGAGGTCGGGAGCAGGGCCAGGTACTCGGCGAACACCAGGATCAGGAGGTAGCTCAGCCAGAAGCTCGGCACCGATACCCCGAGCAGGGCGCCGACCCGCAGGGCCGACCGCGGGCCGGCGCGGCGCAGGACCGCCCCGGCCGCCCCGGTGGCCAGCCCCACGACGATCGCGATCGCGCCTGCCCCGGCGGCCAGGAAGAGCGTGGCCGGTAGCCGTTCGAGCAGCTCACTGATGATCGGTTGGCCCGTGCGGACCGAGGTGCCGAAGTCGCCGGTGATGACCCCGCCGAGCCACCGCGTGTACTGGACGTACCCGGGGTCGTCCAGCCCCAATTGCTCCCGGAGGGCCGCCACCTGCGCGTCGGCCGCCCCCAGACTCGCCCGGCTGACCGCGAGGTTACGGGCCGCGTCGCCGGGAGCCAGCAGCACCAACGCGTAGGTGGCGATCGACACGGCGAACAGCACCACGGCCGTTCCCGCCAGCCGGCGCCCGAGGTAGCCCACCCACGTCATCGCTGAACGGTCACCTCCCGCAGGTCGAGGTCGTACTCGGTGGCGGGCACCTCGAACCCGGCCACCGCGGAACCGCTCGCCCAGAGCCGGGGCCGGTAGATGATCGGCACGAAGGCCGCGTCGCGCTCGAGCAGGTCATAGACCGCCTGGTACGCCGCTGCCCGAGCACCGTCGTCACGCGCGAAGAGCGCCGCGTCGACGAGTCCGTCCAGCTCGGGGGTGGTCCAGATGGCCCCGTGCCCGCGGGCCGCCGCCCCCAGGTAGGACGCCGCCGAGCTCGACGGGTCATACGGTGCACCGAGGGTCTCGACGAAGGAGATGTCGTAGTTGCCCGCGGACCGCTCGTCGAAGTAGGCGGCGCTGTCCACCGACCGGATCGTCACCGTGATCCCGACCTCGCCGAGCGCCCCGGCGACGGCCTCGGCGGTGGTGCGCGAGTCCTGAATTCCCGCGAGCGGTTCCGAGGTGACCACGAGCTCGAGAGCGAGTGGTGTGCCGCCCCGGGCCCGGCCGGTGCCGGCCTGCACCCAGCCGGCGGTGTCCAGCACCGCCCGCGCCCGCGCCGGGTCGAACGCCACGTCCATCGGCGTGCCCGCGTCGGGGACACCGGGCGGGAACAGCGACGCGGCCGGCTCACCGAGGTCGGAGTAGAGCACCCGCTTGAGGGCCTCCCGGTCGATCGCCAGTCCCACGGCCTCGCGGACGGCCCGGTCGGCGGCGGGCCCACGGGTGGTGAAGCTCATCAGGAACGTGGTGTCGGGGTCGCCGGTGAGCAGTCGCACGCCGCCGGCGTCCTTGAGCTCGGTCGCCTCCAGCGGGGTGATGGGGGCCAGGTAGGAGCCGCCGATCAGATCGACCTCGCCGGCGCGCAGCGCGGACACGCGGGTCTGCGAGTCCGGGATCACCGCGAAGCGCACCTGGTCCAGCGTCGGCTTCGCACCCCAGTAGTCGTCGTTGCGCACGAGCGTGGCGTCGGCGGGCGAGCTCGACTCGAACCGCCACGCACCGGTGCCCACCGGCCGGTTGAACGTCGAGTCCGGGTTGGCCGACGCGGGGCTCAGGAACCGCACCGGGCGGACGATCGACAGCTCCTGGAGCAGCGGTTCGTAGGGCTCGGACAGGGTCAGGGTGACCGTGTCCGCATCGGTCGCCTCGACCGTCTGGACGACCTCCGAGGTGCGGAAGAAGTTGTAATCCTCCTTGCCCACCCAACGGTCGAGGTTCCACTTCACGGCCGCAGCGTCGAAGGGCGTGCCGTCGTGGAACCGCACACCCTGCTGAAGCTCGAAGGCGACCGACAAGCCGTCCGGTGCCACCGTCCACGACCTCGCCAGGCCGGGCTCCAGCGCGCCGTCCCGGCCGTAGGTGACCAGCGGTTCGAAGATCATGTCGAGGAGCAGGAAGTTGCCGGTGAAGACGTGCGGGTCCAGCACCCCGGCGTCCTCGCCGATGGCCACGTTCAGGGTGCCCCCGGTCGGTGACGCGCCGGCCGGTGCCCCGTCCTGCGAGCCCGTTCCGCTGCAACCGGCGAGCAACACCACGGTGGCGACGAGCGCCACGAGAAGGGCCCGGAGCCGGGAGGGAGGGGGCATGGAGGGTCTCCGTTCAGTGGAGAGGGGTCAATTCACTCGCTCCGGACGGCTGGTCATCGCAGCGCGGCGAGCTGATCGGCGAGGGTCTCGAGCCCGTCGACCGCCAGGATTCCGTGCCCGGCGTAGAAAAAGTCGAGCACCACGACGTCCTTGTTCACGATCGCGGGGATCTGGGCAATCTCCGGGCGCGCTGTGAGGGCGTCTCGCGCACCCTGGTCACTGCTGTCGCTCGCCTGGTAGAGCGCGATCAGCACCTCTGGATTACCGTCGATGAGCTCCTCGACGGTGGGTTGGAAATACCGCTCCCCGACATCGGCGAAGATGTTGGTCAAACTGAGGAGCTCCATCTGCTGGTGCACCGTACTGCGGTTGCCGTAACCACCCAGCGCGCTCGCGGCATCGGTGACGAACAGGGCCGCGGCGCTACTCTCGGAACGGCCCTGCGCCTGCACCGTGGCCTGCACCGCGGACACGCGCTCGCGCAGGCCGGCTACGGCGGACCCGGCCTCGGCCTGGGTGCCCAGCAGCTGCCCGTAAAGCCCGATGTCGGCATACATGCCGTCGAGCGGCGAAAGCGTATCTGCGGATTGGGGCCCCCCGGAACCGTCGCAGTAACCGCTCACGAACAGGGTTGGGATTCCGGCGGCCGCGAGGTCGTCGGGACTGGTCTGGTTGAGGCCAAAGGTCACCACCAGGTCGGGCCGCTCTCCGATGATCACTTCCCGGGTGATGTCGCCGGACCCGGAAATCGAGATCTGCGGTCGCCTCGCCAGGTCTGACTCAGCCTCTCCGAGCGGCTCACCCGCCAATCGGACGAAGGTGCTGATGCGGTCGGTGGCGCCCGCCGCCCACAGCAGCGTGGCCGCCTCCCCTCCGATGGCAAGTATCCGCTCGGGAGGAGCGTCGAAGGTGAGCTGCCGGTCGCAGTTCTCGACGCTCATCGGGAAGCCGCTCGCTCCGGTGTCCACTGCGGGGCTGTTGCCGCCGCCGCAAGCTACGAGCGCGACAAGCCCGAGGGCAGTGATCAGAGCGGTACCGAGACGCTGCCGCATCACGAGTCCCTTTCGGTCGGGGCGGTCGATGAAGCCGACGCGGAGAAGTGGCGGACGAGGATGCTCAGCATCGGGGTGGCGGTGACCGCGGTGACGATGTCCAGGGGCAGCTCCTGTGGCGTGCAGGCGGGGACGGCAGGGGAGTTCGTGGTTCCCGACATGACCCGGATGGCGCACGAATCCTCGGCCATCCGTGCCTCCCTGTGTCTGCGGTAGCGGTACGACCCCGGCAGTAACCCACAGGAAGCGCAACCACCCGTTCGTGTCAAAATAGCGAGCCGAGTGTAACTGCCATCAGATGGCAATTACAAGGACCGGCCGTCGAACTCGCGACTATCGCACTCAGGGACGCGCTTGCTGCTGACGACAGCATGCGAGGGTGTCCGACCGGCTGAAGTGCCGGGTGCTGGGTGTGAGTGCGGCCGCTACGGGGGCGAGGACGCAGACGACTGTGCAGGTCGCCAGCACCACCGGGGCTCCGAAGGTATCGATCGCCGGGGCGATCAGGGCCAGGCCCAGGGGTGCGAAACCGTAGGACACCAGGAAGTCGAGCGATGACACACGGGCGAGAAGGTGTGGAGCGACTTCTCGTTGGGTGGCGGTGAACCACGGCACATTGAACAGCACGATGCCCATACCGGCCAGGACGTACGCAATGACGACCAGGACGGGGTGGGCTGGGATGAGCAGGCTGAGTGGGGCCAGTCCGTAGCAGGCGAGTCCGGCGAGTGCGGCCCATCCCTGGTATCGAGGACGCCAACGCGCGATCAGCAGGGCGCCGATCAGGGCTCCTGCGGTGTAGCCGGTGAGTGCGGTGGCGAGTACCAGCTCGGTGCCGTACCGGTCGCGGCTGACCAGGGGGAGGGCGACGGCGGTCGCGGAGTAGCCGGTGGCGATGACGGCGGCCAGCGCGGCCAGACCGGAGATGAACCAGGGGTGTCGGCGAGCCTCACGGACGCCGTCGGCGAATTGCTCGACGAGCGGGATACGAGTGTCCGGAGTGGGCGGGCCTGCGCTGCCGCGGGGTGGTAGGAGTGCGGCGATGAGCCAGAACAGAGCGGTGCTGGTGATCAGCACCCAGGGGTCGATGACGGCGGCCAGCAGCGCGGTCGCGCCGGGTGCGACGAGGGCGGTGACCCGTACCGCCATGGTTATCGCGGCGTTGGCCTGCTGCCGGCGAGAGGGGTCGACGACCCCGGCGATGAGAGCCTGGAACGCTGGCCTGCACCCGCCCTGGCCGGCGCCGACGACGGCGGCTGCCGCCGCCATCAGCAGCACCGAGCGGTCAAGTCCGAGGGCGATCAGCGGGGTCGCGAACGCGCTAGCCAGACTTGACCACAAGACCACGGCACGTCGGGAGTAACGGTCAGCCAGGACCCCGCCGAGGGGAACCGCAACCAGAAACCCGGCGGTGCGGGTCGCGAGAATGAGACCCAGTTCGGTGGCTGAGAGTGTCCGATCCACCACCGCGAGCCCGAGCATGAACGGTAGGGTCCAGGTCGCCAATCCTGACGCGGTGGTTCCTGACCACAGTCGCAGGAAAGCGGGATCTCGCAGAACGGACCGCTGGTTGGCTGCGGCTCGATCAGCGCCTGTTGCCATCGAAGATCTCCTCCGGACCTCGGCGACTTAGCCGGCGGCCTTCACTGCCGAGCTCGGTAACGGTAGAGCACCGTCTCCTCGGCGCTGAAATGTGAGAACGGAAACGGCTCCGCGGAGACGGCGGTGAGCGGGAAGCCGAGAAACTGCCGGGCTACGGCGCTGCCCGACATTGCGTAGACGACGAGCGGAATTGAGCGGTTCTGGCAGTGCACGAGTAGGTCGTCGAACGTGCCGTTGGACAGCGTCATGCCGGTGGCCAGCACGGCGTCGGCGTCCCCCAGCACGTCGAACATCGAATCGGCGACTGGGTCTCCCCATTGGGTCTCGGTTAGGTTGAAATCACAGGGCAGGCAGATACCTCCACGATCACGAATGGCGGCTACCAGCGGGTTGACGACGCCGATCAGCGCCACACGTTGGCCGGGCTGGATCGTCAACAGAGAAGCGACGGCCTCGTCGCGCGCGCGGGCCCGGACGTCTGGTGGGCCCGCCGGCAACGTGATCGGCTCGACGCCTGGGGCCGTCCGATGAGGCTGCAGTTCGGCGAGATAGGCGTCCATTGCCGCAATCCGCACTGGGAGCGCAGGATGCTCGAGCAGGATATCGAGACTGCAGCCAGCCAGCTCATCACAGAAGTCGGCATCGACCTGTCCGGATTCGAAGCCGCAGGCCCCGAACGACTGCCCCACCCGCACCAGCAGGCAATGGTTCAGATAGGCGATCTGCTGCGCCTCGGACAGCTTGGTGGTTTGCCGGATCCAGAATAAGCTGATCGCACGGAATTCTGCCGGTCGCTTTCCGTACACTCCTGTCTGGACATTATCGAGAAGCTCTTGTACAGTATTCGGCCTGGTCATGATCACCGCTTTCACTCTGGTTCATGTTGCCCATGCTCGGGTGCCGGACGCCCGAACCAGTTCATGGTCGACCATGGAAACACGAGCTCCGCTGGAGACGTAATTTCATGTGGCCGCAGGTCTTCGATGCCGTCGATTCCCTGGTACCTGTTGAAGACTGCATCCATATAGCGATGTCCGGTATCCGCGGCTATAAAGATGTAGGTGCGCCTGTCGTTGCTGCGGTGTTCCCACCTGGTTGCCAGGTAGGACGCTCCCGTCGAAAGTCCAGCGAATATTGCAGTCGATCGCAGAAGGGCGACCGTCGCCGACGCAGCATGATCGAAGGAGATCCAGTGGATGCGGTCGTACAGTTGATGGCGGACATTCTCAAATTCAATAGAGCTTCCGATACCCGCGATGATGACATCAGGGTCACGGATGTGCGCACTCCCGAATGTCATGCTTCCGAACGGTTGCACTCCGATGAGTTCAACGTCCCGGCCGGCTGCTCGCAGGTACGTCGCAAGGGCTCCGGTGGACGCCCCCGTACCCACGCCGCCGACGATGCCCAACGAGCCTGTTGGAATCTCCCGGTCAATCAACTCGGCCACCTCCTGATAGCCCAAGTAATGGATATCATCATGATATTGACGCATCCAGTGAAGCGAAGGATTTTGGTCGAGGAGCTCCGCGATTCGCTGAACTCGAAAGCTCTGATCGAGACGCAGGCTCGCCGACGATTTGACTCGTTCGAGTGTGGCGCCGAGTATTCGCAGCTGGACGACGAGGGCGTCGTCGACAGTCGTAGAAGCAACGATGTGGCACTTCATTCCGTAACGGTGACAGGCCAGCGCGAGAGCGTATGCGTAGATGCCGCTCGAGCTGTCGATCAGGCTGTCACCCGAATTTATCCGTCCAGTATCCAGCAGATGTTTGACAGCGCTAAGGGTCGAGTACACTTTCATCGTATCGAATCGAAGGCAGCTGAGCCCGGGGGCAATCGCGATAAGGTCAGGCTGTTTGATCGCCTCGGCGAAATGCTCATACATCAGGCATCCCGCTATTTCCATGCAGGCTGCGGCTTCTGCCAGCGAGCACCCCAGCCCCAGCCCCAGCCCCAGCCCCAGCCCCAGCCCCAGCCCCAGCCCCAGCCCCAGCCCCAGCCCCAGCCCCAGCCCCAGCCGCTCACCGCCGCGTCCAGGTCAGGGTGAAGAACCGGGGAAGCAGCCCGGCCGCCCGCCACCGCAGCGAAGCAGTGCGGCGATGCGCGTCGGCCACGGTGTCCAGCCGACCGGGGATGACCGTGCTCAGGCCGGCCTCGGTGAAGTGCCGCTTGGCGTCGGCGACGCCCTGCCAGCGCATGCCCGGAGGCTGCACGGCGTCGGATCGGTACTGCCCCGACCGGCCGTTGCGGCGGCCATACCGGAGCCGATCCCGGGCGTGCTCGAACCGGCCCAAGGTGGTCCAGAAGGCCCGCTCGCGAACCCGGTGCGCCCGCTCGCGGACGGTCGTCGGGGTGGCGAAGTGCAGGGCGTCGATCACGACGATCCGCCCGCCGGGGGCAAGCACCCGCCGCCATTCGCGCAACGCCGCCCCGGGGTCGTGCAGCGTCCAGAACACCATCCTGTTGATCACGACGTCGACGGCGGCGTCGGCGAGCGGCAGGTCGTAGGCGTCTCCGTGTTCGAACCGCACGGTGACTCCAGCCGATGGAACCCGCGCCGCGTCCGCTTTCGCCTGGGCTACGGCGAGCATGCCGGGTGCGATGTCGTAGCCGGTGACGTCATGGCCCATCCCGGCGAGCAGCAGCGCGATCTCCGCGGTGCCGGTGCCGATGTCGGCGATCCGCAGCGGCGGTGATCCGTCCCGACCCGGGTGGCCGACCAGGCCGGCGAGGGCGTCGATCCAGGCGTTCCGGTACGCCGGGTGGCCGTGGGTGAGGTCTCCCCAGCGGTGGTAGCGCTCGGCATGCGCGCTCCACCGGGCGGCGATCTGCTCGATGCTCGGCACGGTCACGGTCGGCTCCCCTCGTGGTTCCCGGTTGCGGTGGTGGTGAGCTGGGAGGCGATCAGCCGGGCGTAGGTGCCGTCGGCCGCGACCAGCTCGTCGTGGGTGCCGATCTCGGCCACCCGACCCTGGTCCAGGACCACCAGCCGGTCGGCGGCTCGGATCGTGGACAGCCGGTGGGCGATGACCATCGTCGTGCGACCCGTGCGGGCGGCAGCCATCGCCGCGGCGACCTCCAGCTCGCTCTCGGCGTCGAGGTTGGACACGGCCTCGTCCATCACCAGGATCGGTGAGTCGCAGAGCAGCGCCCGGGCGATCGCGATCCGCTGGCGCTGCCCGCCGGAGAGCCGGGAGCCCATCTCGCCGGCCACCGTGGCGTAGCCGTCGGGGAGCGCGGCGACGAACTCGTGCGCCAGCGCGGCCCGGGCGGCGGTCTCCACCTCGGCGTCGGTGGCGTCCGGGCGCCCGAGCCGGATGTTGTCCCGCACGGACTCGGTGAACAGGTGGACGTCCTGCGGCACGTAGGTGATCAGCTCTCGCAGTGACTCCTGCGGGAGGTCGCGGATGTCGTGCCCGCCGATCCGGATCGCTCCCGCGCGGACGTCCCACAGCCGCATGAGCAGATGTGCGCAGGTCGACTTCCCGGCGCCGGAGTGCCCGACCAGGGCCACGGTCTCGCCCGGGGCGATCTCGAAGCTCACCTCCCGGATCGCGTCCGGCAGCGCCGGGCCGTAGCCGAAGCTCACCTGGTCGAACCGGATGCGTGACTCGATCGGCCCGGGGGGCGCCGCGTCGACCCGGTCGGTGACGGGCGCGGGCGCGTCCAGGATGGCCATGACGCGTACGGCGGCGGCGCCGGCCAGGTTGAGGTCGCGGGCCACCTCGACCACCACCACGACCGGCAGGAACGTGACGAACGCCAGGATGACCACCACCGGGAACAGTGCGGGTTCCAGAGCACCGCGCGTCACCAGGAAGGCGGCGAGCACCAGGATGGCCAGCAGCCCGACGGCGGTCAGGGCGTCGGTGGCGGCGTGCTCGACACCGGATCGGTGCCCGTGGGCGAGTTTCGCGGTCAGCAGCTCGTCGTCCTGGCGGGCGAGCCGGCGCAGCCGCCGGCGCCGGGCGCCGAAGGTGACCAGCTCGCGCAGCCCCTGGAAGGTGTCGACGGTCTCCGCGCTCAGCTCGCCCATCCGCGACCGCAGCTCGTCACCCTGGTCGCCGGCCTGGCGGCGCAGCCAGAACGGCACGCTAGCCAGCAGGAGCAGGATGGGCAGCAGCACCAGTGCCAGCGCCGGGTGGAACAAGGCCAGCGTGACCAGGGTGGCGCCGGGCACGGTGACGGCCACCACCAGCGGGCTCACCGTGTGGGCGTAGAACCGCTCCAGCAGCTCCACGTCGGCGATCGCGGTGCCAGCGAGGTCGCCCGATCGGCGGAGCATCAGGTACCCGGGGGCGAGGCGTTCGTAGGCGGCGTAGAGCCGGGCCCGCACGTCGACCAGGGTGCGGAAGGCCGCGACGTGCGAGAGGTGGGAGTCCAGCCCGGGCAGCACCACGGCCGGGACGACCAGCGCGCCGAGCACGATCAGCTCACCGCGCAGGTCCTGAAGGTTCGCTCCGGTGACCGCCCGGCCGACCAGCAGCGCCGCCGTCCCGGCCAGGGCGAGGGTCACGAGCTGGTAGGCGACACCGGAGGTGATCGAGGCGGCGATCAGGTAGCGCTGGGGGCCGAACAGTCGCAGCAGCGGGCGCAGCCGGCGCGGCAGCGACGCCACCGGCGGCGGCAGCGACGGATCGGCAGGGACCGTCGTCTCGGTCGTCGTCACCGGGTGCTCCCCTGGGCCGCGACCAACCGGGCGTAGGCGCCCTGACGGGCGAGCAGCCCCGCGTGGTCGTCGACCTCGGTGACCCGCCCGTCCTCGAGCACCACCACCCGGTCGGCGTCGCGCACGGTGGAGAGCCGGTGCGCGATCACCAACGTGGTGCGTCCCCGGGACAGCGCGTCCACCGCGTCGGAGATCCCGGCCTCGTTGGCGGCGTCGACGCTGGAGGTGGCCTCGTCGAGGACGAGCACCGGAGCGTCCTTGAGCAGCGCCCGGGCGATGGCGATCCGCTGGCGTTCCCCACCGGAGAGCCGCAGGCCACGTTCGCCCACCACCGTGTCGTAACCCTGCGGGAGGGCCTGAATGAACTCGTGGGCCCGCGCCGCAGTGGCGGCGGCGGCCAGCTCGTCGGCGTCGGCGTCGGCCCGGGCCAGCTGGAGGTTCTCCCGGACGGTTCCGTGGAACAGGTACGTGTCCTGCGAGACGACCGCGATCATCGCCCGGAGCTCCTCCAGCCTCAGCTCGCGGATGTCGCGCCCGTCGATCGTGATCCGCCCCTGGCGAAGCTCGAAGAACCGCATCAGCAGCGCGACCACGGTGGTCTTCCCGGCCCCGGACCGCCCGACCAGCGCGACCCGCTCGCCGGGGGTGACATCAAGGCTGAACCCGTCGAGCGCCGGCCGGGTGCGTTCGCGGTAGGCGAAGGTCACGTCCTCGAAGGTGAGCGCGGGTGCGGTCGTCATCGCTCGTCCCGGACGTTCGCCGGCTGCGTCGGTTGCGTCGGCTGCGTCGGGCACCTCGGGATCCGCGTCGAGCAGCTCGAAGATGCCCGTCGAGGCGGTCTTCCACGACCAGCTCGCGTGGTAGGCGGTCTCCAGGTCGCGCAGCGGGCGGAAGCACTCACGGGCCAGCAGCAGGATCAGCAGCAGCTCGGTCGTCGAGATCAGGCCGTCGACGCGATGCACCGCGCCGACCGCGACGGCGACCGCGGTGCCCCCCGCACTGGCCAGCCCAACCGCTCCGACGAACGCCCACCAGTAGTACAGAACCCGGATCGAGTCCGCGCAGAACTCCTCGGCCTTGTGCCCGAGGGCGGTGCCGCGCCGCCTGCTGGCGTTGAACGACTTGAGCGTGGCCATGCCCTGCAGCGCGTCGAGGTTGTCCGCATACAGCCGCCGGTAGCTGCTCCACCAGCGGTCCATCTTGGACTTCATCAGACGCTCGGAGAGGAGGGGGACCAGCGGGGTGGCGGCCGCGCAGGCGAGGACGATCCCGCCCACCAGCGGGTCGAGCACCACGATGTAGGCGGTGATCGCGGACGCGCCGACCACGGTGGCCACCGCCTGCGGCAGGAACTGTCCGACGTAGGGATCCACGGCCTCGACCCCGTCCACCACGGTGGACTGCACCGACCCGGTGCGGGTGCGCTGCAGCCAGCCGGGCCCGAGGGCGAAGAGCTTGTCGATGAGCCGCTGGCGCAGGGCCTTCTTCACCATGCCCGACGCCGAGATCGCCACCCGTTCCCGCCACACGAGCAGCGCCGCCCTGACTCCGAGCAGCACGACCGCGCCGACCAGCAGGGGCAGGATCGAGTCGACCCCCTGCCCGCCGAAGATCCGTGCCAGCATGAGCGCGATCAGCACTCCCTGGCCGACGTAGGTGGCCGTGATGGCCAGCAGTACCGCGACCACCACGAGAAGCCGCGTTCGCACCTGTGGCGCCATGTGGAGCAACCGACGGACTGGGTCACGCACCGACATCAACCTCCCGCATACCACTCGCCGGGGTGAGCATGCGGCACGAGGTTCCCAAACTGCAAGGATTATGCAACAACGTGTGGATGGCGTCCCGTATCGACGTCAACGCTGGGAAGGTCCTGGATCAGCTCGTCGCTATCGAACGCCGCACGTCCTGCGGCGGTATGCCGCTCGACTCGCTCGATCGCCTCGAGGATGTCCTGCACTCGGTCCGGGTCTGATCTCACAGAGCTACTGCTTCCTGCAACACCCGTGTCCGCACGCGCGTACGCAGACTAGCCAGGGTGACGACGTCCACCGAGCCACCAAGGCGGGTCGTCAGGCCGAGACGGTGGCGGGATCAAGGGTGACCGGCATCGCGTCGTACCCGCGCAGCACCCGGGTGGGGCGCCGATGGGGTTCCCCGGCGAGCGTGAGATCGGGGAACCGGCGGAACAGCGCCTGCAGGCCGACCTCGCCCTCCATCCGGGCGAGTCCGGCACCGATGCAGTAGTGGATCCCGCTGGAGAACGCGATGTGCGCGCCGGCGTCGGGGCGGGTGACGTCGAAGCGGTGCGGGTCGGCGAACACGGCCGGGTCCCGGTTGGCGCCACCGATCAGCATGATCACGAGTTGGCCCGCCCGCACCCGTTCGCCGGCGACTTCGGTGTCGCGCTTGGCAACCCGGGCGGTGCGCTGCACGGGGGAGTCGTAGCGCAGCACCTCCTCGACGGCCCCGGCCCACCGGGCGGGCTCGGCCGCCAGCTTCGCGAGCTGCTCCGGGTGGCGCGCCAGCTGCACCACACCGTTGCCGATGAGGTTGACAGTGGTCTCGAACCCGGCCGCGAGCAGCAGCATTCCCACACTGCTCAGCTCGTCCTCGCTGAGCCGGCCGTCCTCGTCGTGCGCGGCGACGAGCGCGGACAGGATGTCGCCGTGCGACGCGCCGGCGGAGGGCGCATCACTACTGCCGTGCGACGCGCCGGCGGAGGACGCGTCGACACCGCCGGGGGAGCGGCGCAGGCGGTCGAAGTGCCCGAGCATCCATGCGTGCAGCGCGTCGATGTCGCGCTCGGAGCGTCGGAAGTCGCGGTAGGACAGGCCGAGGTCCAGCGACAGCGCGCCCCCGGCACCCCACTCCAGGAACTGGTGGCGCATGGCTACGGGGGCTCCGAGCGTCTCGGCGATCACGGTGGCCGGGAGCAGGCTTGCGTAGTCGTCGATCAGGTCGGCAGAGCGACCCTTCGCCGTCATGGCGTCGAGCAGCTCCTCGGCGACCTGTTCGGTACGCGTGCGCAGCGCCGCGACGGCCCGTGCGCTGAACGCGCGGGTGACGAGCTTGCGGTAACGAGTGTGGTCGGGCGGATCGGTGGCGAGCATCGACGGCCGTTCGACCGGGCCGAGAGAGCTGTGGCCGCCGGCCCGGATCGCGAGCCTGATCAGTCCGGGTGGGGGTGCCGCACCGGTGACGGTGCCGAAGTCGGGGCTGCGCAGGACTGCCGTGGACAGGGCGTGGTCGGCGGTGATCAGGGCGATCCCGGTGTCCACCAGCCGGCCCTTCGTCCGCAGGGCCTCGTAGTGCGGGAACGGGTCGGCCTGCACATCGCGGTCCATCATGATCCGCGCGCCGAGCTCGCCCGCCCGCATCTGGCGTTCGATGGCCCGGCGCACCAGCCCGTGCCGCAGCCCCCAACGGATCACCCGGCGGACACCTGTCGTTCCTGCCATCTCGACCTCCCGAGTCGCTCGGGCATGAAGATATCCCGCAGTAGGTTACCGACGGTAGACTCATCGGGTCCGTATTCTGAGGTCCAGCTGAGTCCACGCCCCGCGCACCAGGTAGGACTACGGCGGTGACCATGCCCCGGCTGCTGGCCGTCAGTGACCTGCACATCCGGCATCCGGAGAACCGTGCGCTCGTCGAGGAGCTGGTCGGTGTGGGCGGGGACTGGCTGGTCGTCGCCGGTGACGTGGCCGAGGAGGTAGAGGAGGTCGAATGGGTGCTGGGCCTGCTCGGCTCACGGTTCGCGGAGGTCATCTGGGTGCCGGGTAACCACGAGCTCTGGACCCGGGGCAAGGATCCGGGCGATCTGCGCGGCGAGCACCGTTACCGGCACCTGGTCGAGGTTTGCCGCGAGCTCGGCGTGCACACCCCGGAGGACCCCTTCCCGGTGTGGACCGGCGACGGCGGCCCGGCCACCGTCGCGCCGTTGTTCGTCCTCTACGACTACTCGTTCCTGCCCGCGGGGACGTTCACACCGGACGAGGGGCTCGCGGCGGCGCACCGCGCGGGGGTCGTGTGCACCGACGAGTACCTGCTCCACCCCGACCCCTACCCGGACCGCGCGACGTGGTGTGCTGCCCGGGTGGCAGAGTCGGAGCGCCGGCTCGAGGCCTGCGACCGGTCGATCCCGACCGTGCTGGTCAACCACTGGCCGCTGACCCGGTTCCCGACGCGGGTGCTGCGGTACCCGGAGTTCGCGCTGTGGTGCGGCACCGAGCGCACCGCCGACTGGCATGTGCGGTTCCGTGCGACCGCCGTCGTCTACGGCCACCTGCACATCCCGCGGATCACCTGGGAGGACGGGGTCCGGTTCGTGGAGGTGTCGTTGGGCTATCCGCGCGAGTGGGGGGCGAGGGGTGTGCCGGATCCGCTGCTGCGCCAGGTGCTGCCGGCCCCAGCGCGTTCGCGTAGGGAGCCGCAGCCGTTTGCTCAACGCTGACTGCCTGCAGTGTGTAGCTGTGTGCCAGGCGCTCCGGGCGGTCGAGCACGCGCCACTCGCCGAGGTTGATCTGTTCCATCTGGCCGGGCAGCGCGTTCCACGGGACGCTGTCGTGCTCGACGAGCTGGGTGATGGTCATCCCCTGGTCGAGCAGGGCGGTGACGGTCTCGCCGATGCCGTGGTTCCAGTTGTGGGTCATGGTGTGGGTGAACTGGACGTCGGTCTCGACGTAGCTGCCCTGCTCGTCCGAGATCAGCGGGTCTGCCGTCTCGAAGTAAGGGAATCCGACCACGGGGTTCTTGGTGTGCCGCTCGTCGAGCGCCCAGGGCGTACGTCGAGTGGGCGGGGAAGTCCTTACCGAGCGGGCAGCAATGGGAGAAGGCCGCGCGTGGCACCAGGGGCACCGTCTACCCGTGGGGTGACCAGCCCACACCGGCCAAGTGCAACGTTCGTGAGCACGGCGTTGGTAGCACGACCGCCGTGGATTGCTACCAGAGTGGAGTGAGCCCGTATGGGGTGTTCGACTTGTGCGGCAACATCTGGGAGTGGTGCTCCACGGAGACCAGGCCCGGCCGGCACGAGTTGAAGGGCGGTGCCTGGACCAGTCCGTTCCTACGGGCAACGCCATCGTCGTTCAACGACGCCGCTGCGTCCATGTGCGACGACGACACCGGGTTCCGGTGCGTAGTGACAGCCGAAACACCAGACCGTTGACCAACCACTAGCGTGCCGTTAGAGCTGTTCGGCATGAATGTCCGCGTACAGGTCGCGCAACTGCTTCAGCGCCGGCTGGTCGGTAGGCCACGACTGGTCGTCCACCGCAGCAACCGGCCGGATGCCTGTCGCCGCGTTGGTCGCGAACACGAACTCCATGGTCGGCAGGTCCGGGAGGGTGACCGGTTCGGTGTGTATCGGCTCGTCAAGGGCCTGGTGCAGCAGGGTCATCGTGATGCCGGTCAGCAATTCCGAGCGTGGCCAGATTGTTTGTCCTTCCCGTACGAATCCGATATTCGACGTTGCGATTTCAGAAATCGTCCCGTCCGGGTTGAGGAACAGAACGTCATCGAAGCCTTCGCGTTGGGCAGTCCGCCGGCACCGGAGCGCGCCAAACAGGCCGATGTGCTTCACCGCAGGCATCTCCCGCCGGTACGAGGCAGCTTGCAGACGCAGCGGAGCAGGTGTGTCCGACGGTGCCGGTCGCGTCGTCACGAGGATGTGCGGGACGGCGTCCGATCCGATTGTGCCCAGGTCGAGCGTGGGATCGTAGACCGTCACTCGCGCGACGGTGCGTGGAGCGGCATCCGTCAACGCGTGCCGGATGTAGTACCGCACGCGGTCGGTGTCCAGGTCGACGTCAAAGAGCAGGCGGCAGTCCCGCGTCAACCGTTGTATGTGGAGTGACAAGCCGCGCACGTGGCCGTCCTCCGCCAGCATCGACGTGAAGTGACCGTAGTTGGCCAGCGCGAGAGCCTTGACCTGGTCCATGGTCGGGAGCACACCGTTCAGTCGCATGTGGGTCAGCTTCCCAGGTGGGCAGCCTGAAGGACATGCCACAACCGTCGAAGTTCGGTGAAAGTTCAGGGCTTCCGGTTCGGTGAAAGTTCGGCGCTTGGGGCCTATTGGGACACTTCTCGCCACGTGATCCATGCCGCACAGTTGATGCATGAGCAACAACGACGGAAGGAGCGACGATGGCCAAGAGTGAAATTCCCGGAATGAAGGCCGGTAGCGGAGCGATGTCAAAGGTGGTCGGCACGGCCGTGGTGTTGGCCATTCTGGTAATCGTCGTAAAGCACCCGAGCGACGCGGCCGACTTCGTGAAGACTGTCTTCGGTTGGATCGACCAGATTGCCACCTTCCTGCGGGAGCTTGGCGGCTAGTCCGCACGGGTGTTCGCCTCGACGACCTTCGGACCGTAATCGCGCTCTGAACGGTGCCGATCGCTACGCCGTACTCGGCGGCAAGCGCCTTGTACGTGAGGTTGTGATTCCGATTACCCGCAATCGCTTTATCGACCCTTGAGAGGAGCCATCAAATGATCAGCGATTCGATCGACCCCCGCGAGTGGGCTTGCCGGTGCGGTGCGCGCGCCGCGAGGCGTTGCAGCCAGGCGCAGTGTCGCAAGTGCCGGTCGCGGGTGCGGTGGGACCACCACCAGGACGGCGTGCGGCGTCATCGCCGGGGTGAGTGGTGGTGAAGCGGCGGCACACGATCGAGGTCACCCACGGGCGGCGCGGCCCCTTCCGCGGTTCCCACGTCCTGGAGCTGGACGGGAGCGGGCTGCGGTCGGCTGATCACTTCACCCGGCTGATGCCGGTGTCCGAGGCCATCAGCGGCGCGTTCCGGCTGGCCATGCTCCCGGTCCGGCTCACCGCGCTGGCGGTGCTGTGGGCCACCACCACACCGACCCGGCTGGTCGTCACCGTCGCCGTCTGCGCCGTCATCGGAGTCAATCTCTGAAAGGGAGTCCCACCATGAGCACACGTACAACCGAGCGTGACCTGTGGGCGGTCGCCGGCATGACCATCGCGGCCACGTCCGCGGCGGTGGCCAGCTTCTCCGGGCTGCGTGGCCTCGCCGTGGCCGCCGGGTGGCCGGCGCACCTGGCGTGGCTGCTGCCGGTGACGGTGGACGCCTACGCGATGACCTCAACCCGGCTCTGGCTCGCCGGGCGCACCCGACACCGACGGGCGCGCCGGTTCGCCGCCGCGAACGCGCTCGGCGCGATCGCCGGCAGCGTGGCCGGCAACGCGGTCTACCACGCGGTGAGCACCGGCCTGCTGCCCGTGTCCTGGCCGATCGTGGTCAGCGTCGGCGCGGTCCCGGCGGTCGTGCTCGGGCTGACCGCGCACCTGCACGCGCTGCACGGCCGTCCCGAACCCACCGATGCCGCCGAGCCCGAGGCTCGGTCCGGTCCCGAACCTGGCCGAGAGCCCGGGATGAGGACCGCACCCGGGTCCGGCACCCAGGCCGGCTTGAGTTCGACAGACGAGAACGGCCCCGAGTCCGGGACCGGGGACCGGCCTGGTACCGGACCCGGGCCGAGACGCCGGCCCCGTCGTCCGGCGCGGAAGCGCCCCCGCTACCCGAACGAGGCCGAGCTGATCGACGCGGCACGGGTGGCCGATCAGCGCTACCGGGACGAGCACGGCCGGCCCATCACCCGCGACGCGCTGCGCGCGGCGCTGAGGATCAGCGGCCCGCGCGCCACCGAGCTCCGCCGACGCCTCGCCGGAGATCCTGCGGCAGAGGTGTCGAGAGTCCCTGTCCCCGACGCGAAGGAGGTCGCCACCCAGCGATGACGAACCGATCCACACCCCGTCCGCTGGTCAACTTGGAGGCCGTACGCACCCACTTCCACCAGGCCTGCCGCACCCGTGACCCGGTCGACCTCTGGCACGCCGTCACCGACATCCCGGTCCTGCTCGCCGAGCTGTCCCGCACCCGATCCCTGCTGGCCCTGGTCCGCATGACACACGCCAACCTGCTCGCCGCCGCCCGCGCCACCCTCACCGCCGCCCGAGACGGGGAAACCGACCCGCTGTCCTACCTGCTCGACGAGCTCCACGCGCACCACCAACTACCGCCCAGTCACCGACCCGCCACCGAGCCACTCCCAGACCCCGACCCGACCGACGCAGAGGAGGACCGATGAACCAGGACTACGACATCGAGTTGATCGAGCCCGACCCGCGCCCGGTCGCGGTCGCGGACCGGCGCCCGGACTCCGAGCCGCCCCCGGCAACCGTCCCGGGCACCACCGTCAACACGGTTGACCTGCCACCGCGGCCGTTGGACCGGCGCCCGATCGTGCCCGTGTGGGTCCGCGACGGCCGGCAGCGCAGGGCGCTCGCACGCTGGCTCGCCGCCTACGTGTGGCACACCACCGCCTTCCACACCGTCCGTGTCCCGAAGTACCTGACACGCACCGTGGTGTACGCGCCGCGCGGCGCCGGCCGCGCCATCGCCGCGCTGGTGCGGTGGCTGAGCGACGCCGAGGGCCAGCCGCTGCGGCTGCACGCGATCGAGCGCGACGACGTCACCGGCTACCTGTCGCTGTCGCGGCAGCGCAACAACCGGGTCCGCCTGCGGCTGGCCACGGCGGCCAGCCTGACCGCCTGCGCCGCGTCCGCCCTGAGCATCGCCGCCGTGCTGTGGCCCCGTTCCCCGTGGCCGTTGCTGGCTTTGGCCGTGGCGCTGGCCGGATGGTACGGGTGCCGACAGGACCGCCGTTCCTGGACCCGGCCGTCGTCACCCCGCGCGCCCGCAAGCTCACCGCCGACCTGGTGATCCGCGCGTTCGTCGCCGCTGGGCTGTGCAAGGAGGACAACCCGGTCACCTTCCCACAACCGATCTGCCGCGACGGGGACGGCTGGCTCGCGCTGCTCGACTTGCCGTATGGCAAGAAGGCCGCCGACGCGCTGAAGAGACACCAGGACATCGCCGCCGCGCTGGACATCGACGAGGTACAGGTCTTCCTCGACCGCATCCGGGGCGAGGGCGGCTCGGCGCGGCGCGTGTCACTCTGGGTCTCCGATGTGGACGTGTTCGCCCAGAAGCCACCCGTCACCGCGCTGGCCACGGCCGAGTCGCTCGACTTCTGGCAGGGCTTGCGGTTCGGCCAGGACGCCCGCAAGCGAGCCGTGCACCTGGTCATGGTCTGGTCGTCGTTGCTGGTCGGTGCCATACCTCGGATGGGTAAGACGTTCGCCGCCCGGCTCCCGGCCGCGGCCGCCGCGCTCGACCCGTGGGTACAGCTGTTCATCTTCGACGGCAAGGGCGGCAAGGACTGACAGCCCTTCGAACTCGTCTCCCACCGCTACGGCACCGGCGCCCGTACGGCCGTGGTGGAGCACCTGGTGCATGTGCTGCGCGAGCTGGTCGCCGACATGAACGACCGCTATGAACGGCTGCGCGAGCTACCCAACGACCTGTGCCCCGAAGGGAAGCTCACCCCGGGGATCGCGCGGAACAAGCGGCTGGGGATGCCGCTGCGGCTGGTCTGCATCGACGAGATACAGCGCTACCTCGAGCACCCCGAGCACGACAAGACGATCCTGGAGCTGCTCACCGACCTGGTCAAGGTCGGCCCGGCCGTCGGGCTCATGCTCGTGCTCGCCACCCAGAAACCCGACTCGAAGGTCATGCCCGACAGCCTGCGCGGCCAGCTCGGCATCCGGTTCGCCATGAAGGTGATGAACTGGCAGTCCTCCGACACCATCCTCGGTGCCGGCGCCTACCCCGACCTGGACGCGTCCAAGCTGCTGCGCGCCCACAAGGGCGTGGGCATCCTGCTCGGCTCCGACGACGGCACGCTGGCAGAGTCCGGCGGGCAGGTCATCCGCACCGACCTGATGGACCTGCCCACCCTACACAAGATCTGCGAACGCGGCCGCGACCTGCGGGTCACCGCCGGCACCCTGTCCGGGGTCGCCGCCGGCGGCGAGTACATCGTCGAGCACGCCGCCCCCCGGCTGCTCGACGACGTACTCGCCGTGTTCACCGGCGACGAGGCCCGGCTGTGGTCAGAGACCGTCATCGCCCGGCTCGCCGAAGCCATCCCGGACGCCTATGACGGGTGGACCCCCACCGACCTGGCCACCTGCCTCAAACCCTACGGCGTGCCCACCGGTCAGGTGTGGGGCCAAACCCTGGATGGGCAGGGAGCCAACCGGCGCGGCATCACCCGGGAAGCGGTGCTCGAAGCCCTCGTCCAAGCCCTTGACCGACCCCCACAAACCCGCTAGCCCCCCGTTAGACCTAGCGGCCACCCCGCTAGACCTAGCGGCCACCCCGCTAGACCTAGCGGCCACCCCGCTAGACCTAGCGGCCACCCCGCTAGGCCTAGCACCCCCGCTATACCACTGACCAGCACGCTAGCGGCCTAGCACCCACTCACCCAACCCGAGAGAACGGAGGTACCGACAGGCCCATGAGCCAGCCGCAACCGATCCCGCACACCTTCAAGGAGGCAGCCCAGCTATCAGACGAACCGCCCTACGACCAGCCCACTCCCGAGGAGGTGATCACTTTCAGGCCTACACAGTCGAGCAAGTCGCCAAGATGCTCCACATCGGCCGGGACAAGATCTACTACTTGCTCCGCACCGGCCAGCTCCGCAGCATCAAGATCGGCAAGCTGCGCCGGATCACCAGCCAGCACCTGGCCCAGTTCGTCGCCTCCCTGGAAGACAGTTCATGAGTGTGTTGCATCGCATCACAGTGTGTTGCATACTGGCGGCGCGGCACCGACGTCCGAACTGGGATGGAGTCCCATGCCAGCAACCCAGACCTACAGCCTGCGCCTCGGCGCAGACCGCCGAGACAAGCTCGAAGAGATCGCACGGCGAAAGGATCGCGACCTCTCCTACGTGATCAGGAAGGCCATCGATGAGTACATCGAGCGCCACCAGCACGACCCCGACGGCGACTGACACAACGCAGCGCCAGCCCTGGCCACCACGATCCAGGTGGTACGCCTCGAACGCGGGCCAGGGCACGCCAGGCCCAACCCAAATCACCTGGCAGGAATGGAGGTTCGATGTCCACGCTCTTGATCGGCAAGTACCAGGCCACCATCTACCCGGAGGACAACGGGTACATAGGGGCGATCAGCCTCGGCTTCGACGGCGGGGGCAACCGCAAGCGCATCAAGCGCAGGGGCAGGACCAAGATGGCCGTCACGGACAAGCTGAGGACGGCCGTTGACGCCCTCGAAACCGGCCTTGATGCCAGCGACTCCTACACCGTGGCGGACGCGGTACGCGACTGGCTCGTCAAGGGGCTCAAGGGTCGCGACGCGCGCACCATCGCGACCAACCGGATCTTCACCGAGCGGCACGTGATACCGCTCATCGGCGCGATCAAGCTCAAGGAACTGACCGCCGACCAGGTGGACGAATGGCTCGAAGGGCTGACCGGCAAGCTCGCGACGACGAGCCTGCAACGAGTCCACGCGATCCTCAAGCGGGCCACCCGGCAGGCCCAGGCGCGAAACAAGGTGCTTCGCAACGTCGCTGAACTCGTCACGACACCCAAAGGGAAGGAGGGACGGCCCAGCAAGGCCATGACGCTGAAACAGGCTACGGCCTGGGTAGAGGACGGCGCGGCTTGGGTGCCGGTCACCGAAGCCGGGTTCGATCATGAGCGGTTCGCGATCTACGTCTGGCCCTCGGTGCGTGCCAACGGTGACACCAAGACCGAGAAGTCACGCCGGACGCTGGAACTGCCCACGCGGGCCGCTGAGGCGCTCCGCACCCACCACGTACAGCAGGCCAGGGAGCCGGCTGGCGGCCGGCAAGCGCTGGCAGGATCACGGCCTCGTCTTCGCCAGCCAGGCGGGGACACCGCTGGACGCATCCGGCGTTCGCCGGGCCTTCAAAGCGATCACCAAGAAGGCCGGGCTCAGCGTTCCCATCGAGACCATCGCTGATCTCGTCGGGCACAAGGGCTCGCATGTGACCGAAGTGGTCTACCGGCACCAGCTCAAGCCGGTGATCACCCGAGGCGCCGAGGCCATGAACACCATCTTCAAGCAGAACGAAGCCAAGTCGGCGTGAGACGAGTGGCCTCCGGTTTGGCCCCCACGAGCATTCCGCAAGATCGCTAAAGCGAGTCAGAACACTGGTGGGCGATACTGGGATTGAACCAGTGACCTCTTCCGTGTCAAGGAAGCGCTCTCCCACTGAGCTAATCGCCCGAGGCGGAGGCGGGAATCGAACCCGCGTACAGGGCTTTGCAGGCCCTTGCCTAAACCACTCGGCCACTCCGCCTGAAATCTCAGGAGATCCTGCTTGCTTCGGATCTCGGTGGTCTGGCGTAGACCCGAGGCTCCTCCGAGCGGACGACGGGATTCGAACCCGCGACCCTCACCTTGGCAAGGTGATGCGCTACCAGCTGCGCTACGTCCGCATGTGCAGCGTGTGGCTTGCTGCGTTGGTAGGGGAACCCTAGCGCAGGAATACCGAAGGTTCCAACCCCACCCCCCTCAGTCGCGCGCGCGGTCGTTGTCGAGAAGCTGGGACAGTGCCATGTCGAAGTCCAACCAGCTGTACTCGGTGGACGGCGGGACGGCCTCGTACGTGCGGTTGAGGAACTCGCCCAGGGCGTGCGCACACGTCGTGAACAGCGCGTGTCCGGAGGGCGAGGTGAGCTCGAGCTCCACCCGCGACGGGTCCGACGGCATGGGCTGCACCCGGACGTCGCCGGTACCCGCGGAGGACATGAGGCCGTCGGCGAGGAGGTCGCGGGCGAAGACCCAGTCGACCGCCGTGCCGTGACCGGTCCGGAAGGATGCCTGCACCGCGTACGGGTCCCGGCTGTTGTAGGTCAGTTCGACCTTGACGGGCACGACCGGGGCGTCAGGGGCGATGAGTTCGAACACTGCCGGTGAGCAGATGACCGTGTGCTGGTCGCGCATCGTCGTCCTCTTTCGTGGTCCCGCGGGTGGCTCGTCATGCAGAAAAACGACGGTGCGGGAAAGATGTGACGGGTACTGGGGCAGACTCCGCCCGGATGATCCAGGGATGTCACCCCGATGGTCCAGCGGTAGGGCTTCTGTCGTACCTCCGGCGAGAGGTACGACACCCGACTGGGACTAATCTGAACCGCGCGCTGCTCTGTAGCGAAGACCAGGACGTGAGGATCCCGCTGGTGGCCGAAGTCGCCGACGTGCCGGACACGCCTAACCGGCGGGGTCGGGCCGCGGCACGCCCGAACTCGTCGGAACCGGGTCGTGGCCCTGCTGACGAGCTCATCGTCCAACGGATCGTCGACGGCGACCAGACCGCACTCGGTGCTCTCTACGACCGCTACGGGCGTCCCGCCTACTCGCTGGCGCGGCGCATCTGTGCCGACGACGGCATCGCCGAGGACGTGGTGCAGGAGGTCTTCCTCGCCTTCTGGCGGGATCCGCGACGCTTCGACCCCAGCCGCGGATCGTTCGGTACCTGGCTGCTCACCCTGGTCCACCACAAGTCGGTCGACGCGGTGCGCCGCGAGAGTGCCATCCGCAGGCGCACCGTGCCGGCGTCCGAGGACGGTGACGAGTGGTCGGCCCCGCCCGGCCCCGGAGCCGACCAGGCCGCGTTGGGCGCGGTGGTCGCCGGTCAGGTGCGCGACGCGCTGGGCAAGCTGCCGGCCGAGCAGCGTCAGGCACTCGCCCTCGCCTACTACGGCGGTTACACCCAGCGCGAGGTCGCCACCCTCACCGGCGTGCCGCTGGGCACCGTCAAGTCCCGCATGTTCACCGGTGTCCAGCGCCTGCGCAGCGCGCTCGGCCCGCTGCTCGGTGACTTTGCCGACATCGCCGGCGGCGCCCGATGAACCCCGCACGCCGGCGAAACTGCCCGCTGAACGAGCAGGCGGTCGGGTGGGCGCTGCACGCGTTGGAGCCCGACGAGGAGATGGAGGTGTTGCTGCACCTTCCGCGGTGCCCCTCCTGCCAGGTTGCCGTGCTGGAGGCCGAACGGATCCTCGCCGCCCTCGGAGCGTCGGTCGAGCAGGTCGAACCGCCCGCGACGCTGCGCGACGCCCTGCTCGCCGGAGCCGCGGAGACGCCGCAACACTCGCCGATGCTGCGTCCGCGCACCAGCCCCGAGACCGACCTCCAGTCCCTCCCCGAGGGGCCGGGCACCACCCGCCGGCACCGGCGGACCCTCGACGGCGACACCCCCCCTCCGCGGGTGACCGCTCCGGGCAACCGGCCGTCGTGGTTCTCCCGGCGTGGTCGGCGACTGGTCGCGGCGTCGCTGGCGCTGGTCGGCGTGCTGACCGCCGGCGGGCTCACCGTCCGCGCCACCGAGTTAGCCGAGACTGCCCAGACCCAGGCCCAGACCCTTGCCGAGATCGTCACCCAGCTCGATGAGCCCGGCACCACACGCGCCACCCTCGCCGCTGCTGACGGTGCCGCGCTGGCCGCGGTCGTCGTGCACGACGGGCGGCGCACCCTCGTCACCGCGGGGCTCGCGCCCAATGCCGGCGAGCGCGACACCTACGTCGTGTGGGGCACCGGCAATGGCGCGCCGCGGCCGATTGCCACGTTCGACGTCGGTGGTCAGGGGACCGATGTGCGGAATGTCGGGTCGGCGTCCACGGCAGATGGGTTCTCCGGGTACGCGATCTCGCTCGAACCCGGACGGACCGCACCCGCGTCGCCGACGACGGTGGTCGCGAGTGGGCAGGTGGAGACGTGAGCGGGATCGGTGGCTCGGGTTCGGGCTCGATGAGCGGTACCTGGTCGGCGGGCTCGGACGGCTGATCCTGTAGGGTCTGCGTCGGCAAGGGCGATTAGCTCAGGGGGAGAGCGCTTCGTTCACACCGAAGAGGTCACTGGTTCGATCCCAGTATCGCCCACCACTGTTTGCGCAGGTCAGCCCCGGTGCATCCGGGGCTGAACTTTTTTTGTGCCCACTACGTGCCCAATCAGTCAGGGCGTGCCCACAGGTGGCCCGGTCAGCCGGGACCACGAGCCGTGGAGATGGGTCGGGCCAACTTGTCGACTTCGTTCAGGTCGACCTTGACCAGCCGAGGACCAACCCGGTAGCCGATGAGCCTGCCCTGCGAGACGTAGCGGCGCAGCGTCCGCGTCGAGACGTCGGCGTACTCGGCCGCCGTCGCCAGACTGGCCAGCCGTCGCGTGGTCCGGTCACCCCGACCTGTCGCCTTCGCGCCCGTCGACGTCACCCGGCTCCTCTTCTGCCCCTCCCGTCGTCGGTCTGACTCGCGCGGCGTGGTGGCGCTGACTCCGGGTAACAAGTCGGACGGTAGGCGTCCGGCAGGCGACGTGGGGGAGGGAAGCGAGGAGATCCCCGCGGCACCCCCGGTTTCGGGCCATTTTCGGCTCTCCACACGATCTTCTGTCGTGCCTCCCTGATCGGAGTTCTCGCTGCTCATCCCGGGGAAGGAGGGCCCCGTGGAGCTTGGGGAAACTTCCCCACCTCCCCACCTCCCCATGGGCTTCCCCAACCGCTTCTCCGGTACTCAGGCACCGTCGTCTCCGTCGATGTCGTCGCGCTCCGCGAGCACCCGCGTGATGTCGGCGGTGCGGACGACCGACTGCCCGTTGTACTTCCGCACAGTCAGCCCGTGCTCGGCGAGCGCTTCGCCGAGCTGGGGGAACGACCACCCTTCGTAGACGGCAGGGTCGTGTTCGGCCAGGCGCTGCAACACCACCTGAGTACGCGCACGGACATCGTCGCCAAGCACGGCCCGCAGATCGGCCAACACGTCAGGTGCGACGTCTGGCGTGTCAGGCAGGTCGTCGCCCGTCGTCGGCAGGGTGCGCCCGCCTTCGGTGAGCAGCGCCATCGCGCGAGCGACAACCGGTGTCACGTCGTCGCGGTCCTCGTCGAACGCCACATAGAAGGTGTTGATCAACTCGAACCGGTTGGACGTCAGCCCGACCGTGACGGCCGTCCCCCGATCGTCACCGGGCCGAAGCTCGGTGGCCCGGATGCCCTGCCGATACTTGCCCGACCCCAACAGCCCGTCGTTGGCTACCTGGTCGGCCACGGCGAAGGCGACGCCGTTGGAGCAGTTGCGGGTCAGGTCCTTCGGGATGGATGCGGCCGTGGGTGACTGCGTGAGGAACAGCAGCGTGATGCCGCACTTGCGGGCCTTCTTCACGACCTTGATCGCCAGTGATCCGGCCTCGGCGCCGTGGTTGGGATGCTCGAACATCTCGTGGCACTCGTCGAAGATCACCACCACCGGATGCAACCCGCGGACGGTGCTGGCCAGCTTGCGGGTGACTTTCGCCGCTCCGGAGCGCTCCAGCAGCTTGCCCCGGCGGGTGACCTCCTCCCGTAGCCACCGCAGCTCCCTGACCCGGCCTCGATCGCCTCGTCGTCGTCGCCTTTGACGTAGGCCGACAGGCGGGGGGTGAACGGGTCGAAGTCCGGGTTCGAGGCGATGGGCAGCTCGCGTACGCTCTCCAGCGTGCCCTCCGCATGAACGACGAGACGTTCGCCGAGCGGCTCGGCGTCCACACTCGAACCGTCGCCATGTGGCGCCAGAAGCCGAGCAGAGTACCCAACATCGAGTTGCAACAAGCGCTCGACACCGTCCTGGAACGTGCTGACGACAACTGCCAGAAGCGATTCGCCATCCTCGTCTCAGCCATGGGACGGGACTCCGCCCCCTCCCCGGGCCGCAGCATCGGCTCACCAGGCGACGACCTCGCCATCTCGTCAGCACCCCCCGACGACCTGACAGACACCGCCGGCTCTGCCACAATTGCGGGCGACAGCGGAGACAAGGCGGCAGGCGAGGGGTTCATGGGCTGGCTACAGATGGCACACGACCTTGCAGCACCGCCAGACGGTTCCGACGTCGGGCAGATTCTCCGCTGGTATCGGAAACACGAGAACCTCACCCAGCAGGATCTCGCAAAACGTCTCAACACGACACAGTCGCGACTGTCGAAGCTTGAGAAAGGCGCTCAAGCTTTGCGAGACGTGACGGAACTGCGCCACATCGCGCGCGAACTCGGGATCCCACCCGAGCGCTTCGGCGTGCTTCCCGACCACTCGCGAGACGCCCACCCGTTTCCCTCGCACGTCAGCGATCGACCCGGCCCGGTCCGGGACAGCCAAGAACAGTGGCGGCAGATCCGGCGCGAGCTCAACGCCCACCGCGCAGTCTTGGCTGAGCTGGCGGCTGAGCTGTACCCGCAGGAGCAACGCATCCCCGGAACAACGGTCATCGCCTTGCCCGACTGGGTACCGGATGGCCCGGTGGACCTGGATGATATCAAGTTGGCATGGCGCCCCAATCCACCTGCGCCGCGGCTGGATGGCAGGGGCACACCATCCGCTGGCGCGCGCCCGCTGATGGCCAGCGGTGAGCGCTATGACCGTTACTCACGCGCGTTGCGTGACCTGGCCCGTCCCAGACTATTCGACAACCGCGTCAGCTACCGGTTACTTGACGTTAACTGGTCCGGATCACGCGGAACGTTGGGATTCCACTATACATCCTTCTTCAACGCTCTTGACGTGCGTGAGGCGGCGGCGCACGAGCTCACGCACGCATGGCTCGCCGCAGGCCGAAAGCGCCCGAGTCTTGCGGAGCTGCCGTTCCGCCGCAGCATCGCCGACCCGTTCGACCTGGCCGCGCGGCCGGTCCTGCCCGGTATCGCCACGTTGACGATCCGGCGCGACCCTATCGAGGGCCACCGCATGTACCTGCATCACCGGGACGCCAAGGCGGTGGCCTCCGGAGGCGGCACGTACGGCGTGATACCCGCAGGTGAGTTCCAGCCCGCAGCGCTGGCACCGGCACACCAAGCGAATGACTTCTCACTGTGGCGTAACATCCAGCGGGAGTTCTGCGAGGAGTTCCTCGGCAACGCCGAACACGACGGCAACAGCATTGACCCGATCGCCTACGACACCGAGGAACCCTTCGCGTCCTTCGAGCGGGCGCGTCAGGCTGGGGACTTCCGGGTGTTCGCCTGCGCCCTGGCCTGCGGGCCGCTCACGCTGACGGTGGTTCTGGTGACGGTCGCGGTCATCGAGGCACCGGTGTTCGATGCGCTCTTCGCCGGGATGGTCACCGTGAACGAGGAAGGCGCCACGGTCAGCACCGAGGCCGGCCGTCCCATGGTGGGGATCCCGTTCACCGCGGCGGCCCGCGAGCGGCTGCGCACCGAGCCGTTAGCACAGCACGCCCGGCCCTGCATCGAGTTGGCCTGGCAGCACAGGCATCAACTCCTTGGCCGATGAGGGTGCTGGTCACCGGAGGCACCCGAGCCGCACACGCTCCTGGCCGATAGCACCCTCATCCGGGCCGAGCTGGGGGTGGACACCTCACCGATCCAGCCTCGAAGAGATCATCACCGACGCCTGGACCGCGTTAACCTGCGCTTGGGGGTTCGGCGCCTGGTCATGGGTGTTGGCCGCGGTGTAGGTGGTTGTCGCTGGCGAGGGCGTGGGGTGCTGGTTAGGGTCGTGGCGGCGTTCCCGTTCTCGGGAAGCGCCGCGGGCGCTCTTTGGGGCGCTTCGGTTGATGGAGGCCCGGCGGGTGGTTGCCGACGTTCTTCGGGGCGTTTCACCCGCCGGGTTCTCATCGTTGGTGTCGGCGGCTGGTCAGCTGTCAATGAGGTAGGTACCGGGGCGCAGCTCCGTGATGCCGACGTGGGGCATGGGCTCGCCGGGGTAGGGGGTATGCAGCAGCAGCCGCCCGGCGTGTTCGAACGCGCTGTCGGGCATGCGGCGCACGGTGAAGGCGAACCCGCCGCGCGCGTCGCCGACGGAGATGTTCACGGTGATGGCGTCTTGGTCCTCGTGGGTGCTGATGGCGGCGCGGTTGCACCAGGCCAGTGCGGGTTCGTCCCGGCGCGTGGCAGCATCAGCAGGGGGTGTAGGCGCCGGGTTCATCGCCGCTCGCCCCGCCACCGGTGTGCTGACCTTCGGGTGATTCCCCGACCGAGACCCGGAGGTCGCCCATCCGGGACCAGCGCTCCCGAACACGGGACAACGTCAGGGGTCGGCGTGGCGGCTGGTGTCAGCGGCGAGGGACCGTGCGGTCTACAGTAGATGGTGTCGTCGAGGGTGGGTTTACGGCTGCTTGGCTACAGATGGGCGGTGGCGGGCAGGCGGCCGAGGATCGGCACGAGTGAGAAGGCTTCGGCGTAAGGCACGCCGACGCGGCCGCCGTGCAGCCGCCCTAGGGTCTCAGCCATCGGCGCGAGGTGGCTGGCGATGGGTTGGGAGACGTGGGCGGCCAGTGCCTGCATCTTGGTCTCCCAGGTGCTGGTGATGTCGACGATGATCGGTAGGTGCAGCGGACGGCCGACGCGGTCGAGGTTGTGGTATCCGTCGCAGGTGTAGATCCGGCGCGGGTGCCCGGTCGCGATCACGACCTCGGGAACGGCGGTGAGTAGGGTCTGGGCGGTCTGCTGGTGGTCGGGGTGGATGTCGTCGGCGTTGTGGGTGATCACGATCTCGGGGCGCAGTTCGGTGAGCAGGCCGCGCAGCGTGTCGGCGGTGAGCTCGTCGAGCAGGTGCAGTGCGGCACCGAGGACCTCGGCGCCGGCAGCGGCCTCCTGGTCGCGTACCCCGTTGGTCCGGGGTACCGCGATGGTGACCGGCGCCCCATCCTGGGCGTGCATGGCCGCCGTGCCACCGGCCCACAGCTCGGCGTCGTCGGGGTGGGCCATGACCGTCAGCACTGAGCCAGCGGGGCTCACCACAGACCGAGTTCTTCGACGACATCCGCCGGGCGGGGCAGCGGCGGGCTGGGGTGGCCGGTAGGCCACCGCGACAGCTCCAGGTCGGTCTTCAGGCGGATCATGTCACGCCATTTGAGGGCGAGCTCGAACTGCTCAGCCACCGCCCGGGCGCGACCAGTAGTGAGGCGACCGGAGGAGGGCAGGTCATCGACGGTGAGACCGCCTGCCAGCAGCGTCGCCGCGGTCTTGGCGCCGATACCGCGCACTCCGGGGATCTCATCGGCTGGGTCGCCGGTCAGCGCCCGGAAATCGACCCATTGGGCGGGGGTGACCTGGTGCCGGGCGTACACCTCTGCCGGGGTGACCAGCTTACGGCCAGCGCGAAACCGGGTGTTGAGGATCTCCACGCGGTCGGTGACAAGTTGGTAGTAGTCCCGGTCGCGGGACAGGATGATCACCTGGCGGGGCTCGGGGGTTGCGCGCGCCAGGGTGGCGATCACGTCGTCGGCTTCGGCGTACTCGAGTTCGATCCAGGCAATGCCGCAGTGGTCCAGGCCCCGTTTGACGTCGGGCAGGAATTGCAGTGGTAGGAGCGCTTGGTCGTCTGTGGGCCGGCTGGCCTTGTAACCATCGTGGGTCTGTTGGCGGCCTGCTGCGCCGTACTCACCGTCGAAGACCACGATGACCTCGGGGGCGGCGCCGGGTAGGTCGTCTCGGATCGCGACCCGCAGCAGCGCGAAGAAGGCGAACAGGCCGGTGAGCAGCCTGGTCTTGTCGCGGGAATAGATCGGCGTGGGGAACCCGAAGGTCGCCCCCCACAGCAGGTTGTGCCCGTCAACAAGCAGCAACGGAACCTGACCGCCGGTGGGGCTGAGGGTCGGCATCGGGAGCGTCGGCTGGAGGGCAAGTCGACTCATCAGCTCACCACCTTCACGAGCAGACCAGCGATGTGGGCGGGCCGATAATGCCGTGCTCGGTGGCGCCGGCCCGCGAGGTTCGCTCGTAGCCTATGGGGTCGGCCAGCAGTTCCACGGCGGCGCGCCACAGTCCGCGGTGGCCATGTTCACCGGGCACGAGGAGCCCGCCGTCGCCGACGAGCGCGGGAAGGTTGTCGAGGTCGAAGGCCACCACGGGTGTCCCGCCGGCCATCGCCTCCAGCGCGACAAGGCCGAACGTCTCGGCCAGCGACGGCACGATGACTACCGCGGAGCCTGCGAGCCAGGCGGGGACCTGGTTCCAGGGCAGGCCGGGCAGGATCGTCGCCCCGATGGGAGTGGCGAGATCCCGGCAGGCGTCGAGTAGCCGCTGCTGGCTTTGCGGTGCCGCCTCGAACCCGGCCGCGCACAGGGCCACCTGCACCGGGTGGGTGAGTGGGCTGGCAGCGGCGGCGGTGAGCAATTCCTCGACGCCCTTCTCGGGGCCGAGGCGGGACAGAACCCGGATCGGCCCGTGCTCACGGAGCCAGCGGCGGCGGATCGTCGAGGACGGGCGCCCGTCGCTGAGCAGCGCGTTGGGAACCACCCGCCAGCCGGTGGTGTCATAGCCCCGGGCGCACGCGCGCGCCAGCACCACAGGGGAGGGTGCGATGACCAGCTCGGCGCGGGCCAGCGCTGAGGCCATGTCGATGTCGTGTCCGACCACATGCATGGCCAGCACCCGGCGGACCGGGCTGGTGGTCGGCATCACCCGGCCCAATCCCCATAGGCCGTCGACGTAGACCGCAGTGTCGACGCGGTGGGCGGCGAAGAGGGACAGCAGCTCGTCTTGCAGCTGTTCACCGGCGGTATCGATGGCCGCGCGCAGCTCCTCGTCCCCGCATGGGTCGGGAATCGCGAGGGTGTCTAGCACCAGCACCGGAGCACCCCGGTAACTGGTGGGGACGCTCCGGTCAACTGTAATGATCACAGCATGGTGTCCAGTGGCGGAAAGACCGACCACCGATGCGGCGAGGGCGCGTTCCATCCCGGCTGGTGCGTCCGGTCGCCAGGACACGAGGATGAACGCCAGGGTGGTCATTGTGGTTGCACGCGCCCGGGTGGCACGAGGTTCTCCACTGCCACGGAGGGGGGCAGGGTCGGCTCCCAGGGGAATCGCACCCAGTCATCGACGGTCCACAGCCACAGGTCCGGGTCGTGAACGGCGCCGGCGTTGCGGCACAGCACCGCAGTGTGGATGGTTGCCCCGCTGGCGAGGTGGCTGTCCAGGGCTGGGCGCAGCGCGTGGAATGTGGCGCCGGTGCCGCAGATGTCGTCGACCAGCAGTATCCGCCCGGTGAGAACAGAAGCCATAGTGCGCCGCCACCACCCAAGGGCGGGGTCACGATCACCAGGAGTCAAAGCCCAGTTCGTCTCCCGAGTCGTGGATGATTGGCGACTCCGTATGCGACATCGGCGCCGGCCGCCGAGCCGGAACACGCACCGCGCTCATCGGCCCCCAACCGTTGGCCGAGGTGACACCGGACGTGCATCGGGTGACCATCGCCGACGCGCTCTCCCAAGTCCTGGGCACGCTTGAGCCCACCGTCGAAACTAACCTCATGGCGACGTGCCTCAGCAGCCCTCAGCGACAACGCGCGTTCCCACCGGGCGCAAGGTGACTTCGGGTGCCGCAACGCGCATCGAGTGGTTCGTATTGTGGTAAGTATCGCCCACCAGCACGAACGGCCTGGTCAGTGGGCTCAATCCGAGTTCATCTGATCAGGCCGTTGCTCCGCGCGTGGGAGTAGCCCGGACCTTGAAGCGACCTGCCCACCCCGGGTGGGCTGCGGACGTTCTTCGGGGTTCGGTCGGGCGGGCACGTGTGGAGGTGGTGCGGGGATGCCGGTGGTCGGAAGGCGCCGAGCTCTTGATCGATATTTAGGAACCGTCAGCCGTGCTGAGTGCGGTTCCGGGTTCCGCACCGATGGTCACGGCACTATCGGGGTCGCGGTGGCCTGCCAAGGTCAGTGTCTTGGTACGGGGAGCCGCACGGGATGGGGTTCTGTGTTCCCGTTCGGCGATCACGAAGCTGGCGGCGTGATCGAGTTCGCCAGGGCTCGCGAGCCCCAAGCTCTGCTCGCAGATCAGGACGGATCCCGCCGACCGGCCCTGCTGGTCGTTGTCGCAGCGGCGAGCCGCGTCCCAGTCCTCACCAGGGTCTGATCGCCGATGTTCCTGGGCAGGTCGTCCGGTGGATCCTCCCAGCCGGGTAGCTGCCGTAGCCCGGGGTGAATCGGTGCTCGGACACGGCGCCGTAGGCTGCCCCGGTGACGAGCGCGGGGGCGGGGGCGCGGATCCGGGTGGCCGTGCTGGGCGCACGGGGTCGGATGGGGACCGAGGCCTGCCGGGCCGTGCGCGGAGCCGATGACCTCGAACTGGTCGCCGAGGTCGACGAGGGTGACGCGCTGTCCGGCGTGGTCGAAGCCCAGGTGGTGATCGACTTCACGCATCCCGGTGTCGTGCTCGACAATTTGCGGTTCTGCCTTGTCCACGGCATCGCCGCGGTGGTGGGTACCAGCGGGTTCGACGAGGCCAGGTTCGCGACGGTCCGCGGCTTGCTGGCGCAGACACCCGGGCACGTGCTCGTCGCGCCCAACTTCGGCATCGGCGCCGTGCTCGCGATGCGGTTCGCCCGCCAGGCCGCCCGGTTCTTCGAGTCCGTCGAGGTGATCGAGCTGCACCACGCCGGCAAGGTCGACGCCCCGTCGGGTACCGCGGAGCGCACGGCGTCGCTGCTGGCGGCGGCACGTGCCGAGGCCGGAGCCGGCCCCGTCCCCGACGCCACTACGCAGGAAACCCCGGGTGCGCGCGGTGCCGACGTCGACGGTATCCGGGTGCATTCGATCCGCCTGCCCGGGCTGGTGGCTCACCAGGAGGTCATCCTCGGTACCGTCGGGGAGACGCTGACGATCCGCCACGACTCGTTCGACCGCGCGTCGTTCATGCCGGGAGTCCTGATGGCCGTTCGCGCTGTCCTGGACCGCCCCGGCCTGACCATCGGCCTGGAGCCCCTGCTCGACCTGGAGTGATGCGCCGGCTACTGGAGCTTGAGGTCCAGCGATCCCGTGATGCGGATCTCCCTGAGCTCCCGGTCGCCGGCATCGAGGACCCGCAGCTGGCCGTCCGACCCCCATCCCGCGCGGGCGTAGAAGCGGCGTGAGGCCTGGTCGGTCTCGGGAATCCAGGCGAGCCCGTAGATCGCTCCGGCGGTGCGCAACGCTCCGGCCGCCGCGGCCAGCAACCGTCCCCCATGGCCCCGTCGACCCCACCGCGGCTCCACCAGCAGCGCACCGATCTCGGCCCAGTGCCGAGCGCCCACCTCGGGCGGGTCGTCGGGGGCACCGCTCGACCGAGCGCCCGGCTCGTCCCGACCCGGCTCGCCGGTTACCCCTCTGTCACTCGGCTTCGGGGCGGGTGGTCGGCGGGCTGTCGGCTCTCGACCCGACTCGTCGACCGCCCCGCCCGGCGGCGTCTCGGCGGCCAGGGCCGCGGCGCAGAATCCGACCGCCCGGTCGCCCTCGGTGGCGAGCAGCACGTGGTAGCCGTCCCCCGCGGTCACCGCGGCCGCCCAGGCCTGCCGTGCGGGGAGACTCGTCAGCTGGTCGATCGCGGCAGTCGGGACGAGCTCGGCGTACGCGGTGCGCCACGTCTCGGCCTGGATGCGGACGATCTTGTCGACGTCGTCGGCGACGGCAGGGCGGACAGCGGCGGTGGCCATGACCGCATGCCTACCCGATGGTCGACCGGTGCAGGTCATCCGGTGCCTCACGCGGTTGTGTTGAGCGCACCCGGATGGAAGGGGCGGCATGGGATCGTTGGCTATGGCAACGTCGGCCGGGTGACCCAGACCGCCGCCCCGCCCGCCACTCGCTCCGCTCGCCTGCCGTGGGTGGCGCTCGGCGTCGTCTACGTGCTGTGGGGCTCGACCTACCTGGCCAACCGGTTGATCATCCCCACGGTCCCGCCGCTGCTGCTTGGCGGCGTGCGGTTCCTCGTCGGTGGCGCGCTGCTCGGCCTCGTGGTGCTCGTCATGGCCGGGGTGGGCGCATTCCGGATGACGGCGGCGCAGGTCGGCACCACGGCGCTGTCCGGGCTGTTGCTGCCGGCCTGGGGCAACGGCCTGGTCACGCTCGCCCAGCAGCACGTGGCCTCCGGCCTCGCCGCGCTGCTGGTCGCGTCGGTCCCGCTCTACATCGTGGTGTTCCGGGCGCTCACCGGGGACCGCCCGCGGCGGGCCACCGTGCTCGGGGTGGCCGTCGGTGCCGCCGGCCTCGCTCTGCTGGTGCTGGTCGGACCGTCCGGGGCGTCGGGTGGGGTGGTCGGCAGCGCGTGGTGGGGGCCGCCGCTGGTGCTGCTGGCGGGGTTCGGCTGGGCCGCGGGCACGTTCGCGACGACGCGGCTCGCGGTGCCGCCGAACCCGTTCGCGATGGTGGCCGGACAGATGCTCGTCGGCGGCGTGATCCTGATGACGGCCGGCATTGCCACAGGTGATCGCCTCGACGTGGCGGGGATCGATCCGGTGGCGTGGTGGGCGTGGGTCTACCTGTCCGTGGTCGTGACGCTCGGGGCGTTCAGCGCCTACGCCTACGCACTCGCCGCGCTGCCGATCTCGACGGTGGCCACCTACGCCTACGTCAACCCGGTGATCGCGGTGCTGCTCGGGGTGCTGGTGGTGGGGGAGCGGTTCTCGGTGCTCCAGCTCGTCGGCGGCGGGATCGTGCTGTTCGCCGTGGTACTCGTGATCGCCGCCGAGCGATCCCGAAACCGTCGGGGTCGCATGGCACCATCGTCGCCGTGACGATCCTTGCGCCCCTGCGCCAGGCCATGGCTCCGGCCGCGGCGCGCCGTGCCGCGCTCGCCGCGCAGGGCTTCGCCGACCCGCGCCCGTCCGGCCTGGTCACGCGACGGCACCTGGTGCGCGTCCTTGACCGGGTGCAGCTGCTGCAGCTCGATTCGGTCAACGTCGCTGTGCGGGCGCACTACATGCCTCTGTTCAGCCGTTTGGGACGTTACGACCCGGCGCTGGTGGACGAGGCCGCGTGGGCATCGTCGGTGCGCCGGCCGCGGTTGCTCGTCGAGTACTGGGCACACGAGGCGAGCCTGCTGCCGGTGGCCGACTGGCCGTTGCTGCTGTCCGGGGCCAAACGCGCGGGCTGGTGGCGACACGACGAGGCGCTCGCGGAGCGCGAGGCCGCGCTCGTCGACGACGTGCTGGCCGCGGTGCGCGAGCTGGGCCCGGTCGGTGCCGGCACGTTGGAGGCAGCGCTGCGCGGCGCCGCGGCGCCGCGCCTGCCCGGGGCATCGTGGTGGCAGCGCTCCGACGTCAAGCGGATCTGCGAGTGGCTGTTCGGCACCGGGCAGCTCACCACCGGCAGCCGCCTGCATTTCCAGCGTCTATACGACCTTCCCGAACGGGTCCTGCCGCCGGAGGTGCTCGCCGCACACCCGATGGATTCCGACGTCGCGACCCGCGGGCTGATCACCCGGGCGGCGACGGCGTTGGGGGTGGCCACCGAGTCGGACCTGCGCGACTACTACCGGCTCGGGCCGCAGCGATGCCGGCAGGCCGTGGCCGAGCTGGTGGAGGGCGGGGAGCTGGAGCCGATCGAGGTGCGCGGCTGGCGCCGGCCCGCCTACCGGATGCCTGGTGCGCGGGTGCCGCGACAGATCACCGGTCGGGCCCTGCTCAGCCCGTTCGACCCGCTGATCTGGGAGCGCGAGCGCACGGAGCGGATCTTCGGCTTCCGCTATCGCGTCGAGATCTACGTTCCCGAGCCGCGGCGCCAGTACGGCTACTACGTCTTCCCGTTCCTGCTCGAGGGTGCCCTCGTCGCGCGGGTCGACCTCAAGGCCGACCGGACGGCGGGGGTGCTGCGGGTGCCCGGCGCATTCGCCGAGCCGGGGGTGGACATCCTGCGGGTCACCGCCGAGCTCACTGCCGAGCTTCAGGAGATGGCGGGCTGGCTGGAGCTGGACGCGGTGGTGGCCGGTGAGCGGGGCGACCTCGCCGCCCCGCTCACCATGGCCCTCCGATGTCGCAACACCGCCGCCCGTCCATGATCGAACTGCAACGGCCGGTGATCGCCGAATGCCGGACCGGATCACCGGACCGCGGGACGGCCCGGCGCGACACCCGCCGCTCCTGCCGGCGGTTCAGGCGGGGACGGCAGCCCGCATCACCAGCACGTCGCCGGTGCCGGTGCGGCCGCGCACGCGCAGCGGCGGAGCCTGCTCCGGTGCCACCCCGCGCAGGTCCAGCTCGCTGCGCGTCCGACCGGTGCCCGACGACAGGTCCAGTTCGGCGGCCACCCCGGGATGCACACCCACCCGCAGCTCGCCGGTGCCGGTGGTCAGATCCAGCCGACCCGCGCGGGCGTCGGCAACGAGGACCTCGCCGGAACCGGTGCGCACCCCCAGGTCACCGGTCACCTCGCCCAGTCGCACGTCACCACTGCCGGCCTTGATCTCGGTCGGTCCACCGGCCGCGGCCAGCGCGATCCGCCCTGAACCGGTGCGCACGCGGGCCCGACCGGTGACGGCACCGAGGTCGACATCACCAGAGCCGGTGGTCACATCGGCGTCCCCGTCGACGGCCGCCACGGTGACGTCGCCCGACCCGCTCCGCACCGCAGCCCAGCCTGCCCGCCCCGTAACGGTGACGTCGCCGGATCCGGTGCGCACGGCCAGCCGCGACCCCGTCGGCGCCGAGATGGTGACCGCCAGTGGCACCAGTCGCAACGGGAGTTCCCGGCAGTTGCGTACCACCAGCCGGCTGCCGGCGTCCGACCATGAGATCTCCGCGGCACGTACGGCCTCCACGGCCAGGTCATCGTCGATACTGCCCAGTCCGGACTCGGGGCCGGTGCCCAGCCAGTTGATCAGGCTGCTGAAGCCCTGGGTGGCCCAACCACCACCCGTCGACGGGTCGTACCGCACCTCGACCCGCACCTCACCGATGTTGTCCTCGAGTTCGATCCGGACCCACCCGAGGTCGAGGGACACCTCGACCTCGGCGGGTGCGTCGACCGACCAGCTCTGCTGGCGCGCGAGTTCGGAGCTCTCCTCGGTCATCTCGTTCACCCCTGTACCCAGCCGCGCAGGTTGCGTCCGTCGCGCCCGTCCCCGCCGAACATGTCGCCGCGACCTCCCCGACCTCCCCGACCGCTGCGCTGGCTGTGGCCGCCCAGCGCACCCTGCACGGCCTGCGCCACCCAGGAGTTGAGCGACACCCCTTGCGCCGCCGCGGCCTTCTCGGCCTGGCTCTTGATCTGTTCGACCAGACGCAGGGTGATCCGGCTGATGTCACCGGCATCCGTGCCGGTGAAACCCTGGAAGGAAGGGCGACCGTGGGGATCGGGCTCCTCCGGTTGTGGGTCCGCATCCGCGCCCGGCCCGACCGCGACCCGCACGTCACGGCCGTCGAGGCGAACGTCGACCACCCGGTCACCGAGGGCCTCGGTGATTTCTGCGGCTACGTCGGCGAGTGCGTTCATGATGGCGAGGCGGGCGGCCGGCTCGATGGCACCGGCGAGCAGCGCGGCCGTCCGCCGGGTCTGCTCGTCGCCGGCCGAGGCTGCGGAGGTGAGATCCTCCCGCAGTTGGGTGACGTACTGACTGAGATCCATGATGCCACAATGACGTCAAACGTGCCGCCAGTCAAGTGTCAATCAACTGTCATCGTGCTGTCGTCCGTGGTCGGTTACGCTCCCTGTCATGCCGGAGACCGTGCCGCTGACCGTGCAGCTCGTAGCCAAGACCGAGTTCCTGACCCCGTCGGGCGTGCCGTGGAGTACCGACGCCGGCGGCGGGCAGGCACTCGCGGAGTTCGCCGGCCGGGCCTGCTACCAGTCCTGGGGCAAGCCGAATCCCGCAACGGCGACCAACGCCGGTTACCTGCGGCACATCCTCGAGGTTGGCCACCTCTCGGTGCTCGAGCACGGATCGGTGAGTTTCTACCTCACGGGCGTGTCACGCTCGCTCACCCACGAGCTGATCCGGCACCGGCACTTCTCCTACTCCCAGCTCTCCCAGCGTTACGTGCCCGAGCGAAACGCGGCCATGGTCGAGCCGGAGGTCATCGCGGCCGATCCCGAGCTGCATGCCCTGTTCCTCGAAGCCGCGGGGACGTCGGTCAAGGCCTACGAGGAGCTGCTCGCCGGGCTGGAGCGCCGCTTCGCCGACGTGTCGAATGCCACACTGCGCCGCAAGCAGGCCCGTCAGGCCGCCCGGGCGATCCTGCCCAACGCCATCGAAACGCGCATCGTCGTCACCGGCAACTACCGTGCCTGGCGACACTTCATCGCGATGCGGGCCACCGAGCATGCCGATGTCGAGATCCGCGCGCTGGCGGTGGAGTGTCTGCGCCAGTTGCAGGGTGAGGTGCCCAACGTGTTCGGTGACTTCGAGATCGCGGTGCTGGGGGACGGCACGGAGATTGCGTCGAGCCCGTTCGTGACCGAGGGGTAGCGGAGCGCCGACCCGGCAACCCACCACGGCCAGGCCTCGGTGCCCGAGCACCGGAGGCTGGTCGAAGAGGTGGCCAGGACGCACGGTCAGCGTGGCGATGCCGCGCGTGAGGTGGCCGGTGGGTTCACAACGTTGATCACGCGTTCGGCGGCGCCAAGGCAGACCCCTGGCAGTTCCGGCGGCGGATTGGCATGCGTGGGTGAGGTATCGCACACCGTTGACCCGCGACACAGCCCTGGTCCCGCCCTAGTCCAGGCCGACGGAGAACGTCGCCTCCGTGTCCGCGCGAGAGTAGGAGCGGAACGCGATGTGGGTATCCGTGCGGTGCACCCCGTCGATCTTGCTCAACCGGCCGGCGATGACGTCGGCGAGCTGTTCGTGCTCGGTGACTTTGACGACCGCGATCAGGTCGACGTCACCGGCGCAGGAGTACACCTCGCTCACCCCGGTCAGGTCGGCGATGGCCTGCGCGGTCTCGGGAATGCGGTCGGCGGCGGTGTGCACCAGAACTATCGCGGTGATCACCAATCTGATGCTAGTCCATCAGCCAGCCGGGGCACCGTGCAGTGGCCTGGGCCCGGGCAGGACGACCTGCGTGTCGAGCCGCACGCGTCGATCACCGGCATCGGGACGACGTCGCGGCGCGGCGTGGGGACCGCTCCAGTGCGGTGATCAGGCTGGGTCAGCTGATCCGCGGCGACGGCGGAGGTGCACGGCGGTCGACCGATGCTACCCAACGCAGCCGGAACAGGCCGATTAACCTGGTGCGATGTCCCAGTCCGAGCAGGCCGCCGATGGTGCTGCCGGTTCCGTGGACTGGAACCGCCTGCCCGACCCGCTGGTGGCCCGAATGGCTGAGGTCGCCGCGGTGGCCGTCGGTGGGATGCCGGAGGCCGATGTGCCCGTTCCGCTGCGCCGGCTGGCCCGTTTCGCCCCGGCCAAGCGGGCCAAGCTGGGGACTCCGGCACTCGTGGCCGAGCTGCGGTGCTCGACGGCCTTCCGGGCGGCGGTCGTCGCGTGGTGGGATCACCACCGTCCTGGCGAGCTGCATCCGGGTGCGGACGATCCGCTCGCTGCGGCCGCTGCCGCCGTGCTCGTCGAGGACGCCACGGCAGGCGAGGCCGTGCGGGTCGCCGCTCGTCGTGGGGAGGCGGGGGAGCTGCGGGCCGAGCGCGACGCGGCCCTGGCGCGCGTCGACAAGCTCAATGCCGAGTTGGAGCGCCTGCGCGGCGAGTTGGCGCAGGCGCGTTCGCAGGCTCGCTCGGCCGACGACCAGCGCGACGCGGAGTACCAGAAGCTCCGGCGCCGGGTGTCCGAGCAGGGCGCGCGGTTGCGGACGGCAGCGGACGCCCGGGCGGCCGCCGACCAGATCGCGGCGGAGCTGCGCCGGTCGGCCGAGCAGGCACTGACGGCGGCGCATGCCGAACGCGATCGGGAACGCGGCCGGGCCGAGGCGATGCGTCTCCGCGCCGACCGTGCCGTCGCGGAGGTGACGGCGGCCCGGCAGGCCGTGCGAGAGGCCCGGCAGGCCGACGAGGTGCGCCTCGGGCTGCTCATCGACACCCTCGGTGGGGCCGTCGCGGGGCTCCGTCGCGAGCTGGCGTTAGGCGGCGGAGGGCCGCGCCCGGCCGACCTCGTCGCCGGCATCCGGCCCGGCGATCCCGGTCTGTCCGGGTCGTCCGGGTCGTCCGGGTTGTCTGGGTTGTCCTCGGATGGGCTCGCGGCCTTGGATGCACTCCTCACGATCCCCTCGGTCCACCTGATCGTGGACGGCTACAACGTCAGCAAGACAGGCTATCCCGATCTTCCGCTGGCCGATCAGCGAACCCGGCTGGTCGGGCAGCTCGCGGCGTTGGCGGCGCGCACCGGCGTCGAGATCACCGTGGTGTTCGACGGGGCGGGCGTGGTGACCGCACCGACGCGGGGGTCCCGGGGGGTGCGCGTGCTGTTCAGTGACCGTGGGGTGCTTGCCGACGACGTGATCCGGGCGCTGGTGGCCGCTGAGCCCGAGGGGCGTCCGGTCCTGGTGGCCACCTCGGACCGGGCGGTGGTGACGTCGGTCCGCCGCCGTGGGGCGCACGCGCTGCCGTCGACGGTTCTCCTGGCTCGGCTCGTCCGCTCCTGAGATTCGGCCACCGGCGGCGCAGCCCCGAAAAATGTCGGTGCCCCGTCGTAGCGTTCGCGGTGATCGATACATCAAGACCGCGAGGAGCCAAAAATGATCATCGACTGTGACAGCTGCGAGGTTCGGGGCAACGCCTGTGGCGACTGCGTGATCGGGGTGCTGCTCGATACCTCGTCGCCGCGACCCGGCCCGGGGTTGTCGTCCAGGGCTGCGATCGTGCAGTTGGACGCGTCGGAGCGGCGAGCGCTCGACGTGCTCGCCGACCAGGGTCTGGTGCCGAGGTTGCGGTTGGCCGCACCGGCCTCGTGCCGGGCGACGCCTGATGGGGACAGGCCTCGGGTCGTCCGCGATGTGCCTGATGGGGATACGCCTCGGGACGTCCGCGATGTGGGGTGACTATCGTCGGGCCGGTGCCCCGCACCCTGCTGGTGACCAATGACTTCCCGCCGCGGACGGGTGGTATTCAGAACTACCTGCACGCTCTCGCCGATCGGCTCCCGGCCGGGGAGCTCGCTGTCTACGCCCCCGCCTGGCCGGGAGCACGGCAGTTCGACGCTGCGCTCCACTTCCCGGTGTACCGCCACTCCACCTCGCTGATGCTTCCGTCGCCCGACGTCGCCCGCCGGGCCACGAAGCTGGCTCGGGCCCACGGTGCCACCACGGTGTGGTTCGGGGCCGCGGCCCCGCTTGCGCTGCTCGGCCCCGGTCTCCGCCGGCGGGCCGGAATCACGCGGGTGGTGGCGAACACGCATGGACACGAGGTGGGGTGGTCGATGCTCCCGGGCGCCCGCCAGGCGCTGCGCCGGATCGGTCGTGACGCCGACGCGCTCACCGTCGTCTCCCGGTACACCCGGGGTCGGGTCGCGGCGGCGTTCGGCCCGGACTCGGCGCTGGAGCACCTGCCACCCGGGATCGACGCGGACGTCTTCCGTCCCGACCCGGCGTCCCGGGCCGAGCTGCGCCGGCGGTACCGGCTCGGTGAGGCCCCGGTCGTGACCTGCGTGTCCCGGTTGGTGCCCCGCAAGGGGCAGGACGTACTGATCCGGACACTGGGGCAGCTGCGGGCGCGGGTGCCGGGCACACGACTGCTCCTCGTCGGTGACGGGCCGTACGTCGATCGGTTGCGCCGGCTCGCCGCGGAGCACGATGCGGCCGAGCACGTCGTCTTCACCGGTGCCGTGCCCGCCGCGGAGTTGCCGGCCCACCATGCCGTCGGCGATGTGTTCGCCCTGCCCTGCCGCACTCGCGGTGGTGGTCTTGACGTCGAGGGCCTGGGGATCGTGCTGCTGGAGGCGGCGGCGAGCGGTCTGCCCGTCGTGGCCGGCCACTCGGGAGGCGCCCCGGAGACCGTCCGGGAGGGAGAGACCGGCCACGTGGTCGATGGGCGTGATCTCGACGCGGTGGCCGACGTCATCGCCGGCCTGCTCGCCGACCCGGCGCGGGCCCGGGCGATGGGTGCGGCGGGACGGGAGTGGATGCTGCGCGAGTGGAGCTGGCCGGCGCTGGTACTGAGGCTGCGCGGCCTGCTCGCCGGTGCGCCGGTCGCCCTGTCCGGCTGGCCCGGGATCGGGAAGGATGCCCACGGCATGTCCCAATTTCGCTGATCACCGGTCAGGCGCGTTGGGCGCGGGACGGACGGGTATCGACACTGTAGATCGCGGCGATGTCGTCGGCGTACTTCTGCGCCACGACAGCCCGCTTGACCTTCAGTGTCGGCGTCATCTCGCCACCTGCCTCGGTGAAGTCGACCGGCAGGATCCGGAACTCGCGGATCTGCTCCGCCTGCGACACCGACTTGTTGGCCTCCTCCACCGCCGACGCGATCTCGGTGTGCAGGTCCGGGTCCTCCACCAGATCCGCGATGCCGTCACCGGCGGACTTGCCGGCCCGCTCCCGCCAGGCCGGTACCGCCTCCGGGTCGATCGTCACCAGCGCGGCGATGAACGGCTGCCCGTCGCCGACCACCATGCACTGGCTCACCAGCGGGTGCGCGCGGACCCGGTCCTCGAGCACCGCCGGCGTGACGTTCTTGCCGCCCGCGGTGACGATGATCTCCTTCTTGCGGCCGGTGATGGTGAGGTAGCCGTCGTCGTCGAGCTCGCCGAGGTCACCGCTGCGGAACCAGCCGTCCGCCACGGCCTCGGCCGTGGCGGTGGGGTTGCGCCAGTAGCCGCGGAACAGGACCGGCCCGGAGAGCAGGATCTCGCCCCCGTCGGCGATCCGCACCGCGCAGCCGGGTACCGGCCGCCCGACCGTGCCCACCCGCTGCCCACCGGGGGTGTTGGCCGTGATCGCGGCCGAGGTCTCGGTGAGACCGTAGCCCTCGAAGACCGGCAGGCCGATGCCGCGGAAGAAGTGGCCCAGCCGCGCGCCGAGCGGGGCGCTGCCCGACATCGCGGCAACGACGTTGCCGCCGACGGTGGCGCGCAGCTTGCCATAGACCAGCTTGTCGAACAGCGCGTGCTTGAGTTTCAGCACCAGCCCGGCACCACCGGTGTCCTGCGCCCGGCTCCAGGCGATCGCGGTGTCCGCCGCGACGTCGAAGATGGCGCCCTTGCCCTCGCCCAATGCGCGCTGCCGGGCCCCGTTGTAGACCTTCTCGAACACCCGCGGCACCGCGAGCAGGAACGTGGGTCGAAACGCCGCGAGGTCGCCGAGGAGGTTCTTCGCATCGGCGGTGTGGCCGACGATCGTGCGGGTGTACAGGGCGCCGCACTGGATGACCTTGCCGAAGACGTGCGCCAACGGCAGGAACAGCAGCACAGAGCCGCCCGAGGTGAGCAGATCGGGCAGTAGCTGTGCCACGGTCCTGATCTCGGCGACCAGGTTGGCGTGGGTCAGCTCGCAGCCCTTGGGCCGACCGGTGGTACCCGAGGTATAGATCAACGTGGCCAGGTCGGTGCCGTGCACGGCGCGGCGGCGGGCGTGTACATCTGTCTCCGCGACGCCCGAGCCGAGCGCGACCAGCTCGTCGACCGCACCGGCTGCGCCCGGCGCCTCCAGCTGCCAGATCTGCCTCAGGGAGCCGACCGAACCAGCCACCTCGTCGACCAGGTCTCGATGCCGTTCGGACTCGACGACGATGCCGACGGCCTCGGAGTCCGACAGGATCCAGGAGATCTGCCCGGCCGATGAGGTCTCATAGATCGGTACGGTGACCGCACCGGCGGTCAGGATCGCGTAGTCGAGGAGCGTCCACTCGTAGCGGGTGCGGGACAGTATGCCGATCCGGTCGCCGGGAGCGATGCCGGCCGCGATCAGTCCCCGGGCGACCGCGGTGACCTGCTCGGCGAACCCGGCGGCGGTGACGTCCGACCAGCTGCCGTCCGCGCCGCGCCGCCGGTAGAGCACGGCGTCCGGGTAGTCCGCGGCGTTGTCGTACACGGGGTCGACGAGATTCTCCTCCGCACCGACACCCACGGTTGCGGGCATGTTGTACTCATGCACGGCCTTCGACCTCCTGGCCAGTGTTGGCAGGTATTCGACCGTCGAAACCTACCTCGCCGCGCAGGAACGGTGCAGGTCCCGCGGCCTGCTGATTTCGTCGTGGGCGGGCCGGTGCGGCAGGCTGGAGCCGTGTCGTCGGTGGACGTGGTGGACCAGACGTTCCTGGCCGCCCCGCCCGAGCTGGTGGTCGCGGAGTTCGCCACGCCGGAGCGCTGGCACTTTCTCTGGCCGGATCTGCACCTGGACGTCATCACCGACCGCGGTGCGGCAGGGGTGCGGTGGACGGTGACGGGCGCGCTCGTCGGCAGCATGGAGATCTGGCTGGAGCCGGTCCTCGACGGCACGGTCCTGCACTACTTCCTGCGCGCGGATCCCGTCGGGCGTGACGGGCAGCCCGTGCCGGCGACGCCCCGGCGGGCCGCGGCGCAGACCCGGGTCCGGCAGCGGGCCGCGAAGGCGATCGCGTTCGCGCTCAAGGATCGGCTGGAGGCGGGTCGGGCGCCCGGTGAACCGCCGCACCGGCCCTGAGGCGTCGGGCCGGCGAGCATCGCAAGCGAGCGAGGAGCGAGCGAGGAGCGAGTGCCCCGGGAGCCGACCATCCGACGCAGTAGCGTCATCGGTATGCGCGTGCACGTGGTGTCCGACGTGCACGGCAACGTCGACGCGCTGGCCAGGGCAGGTGACGGTGCCGATGCGCTGGTCGTACTCGGTGACCTGGTGGACTTCGTGGACTACCGAAATCCCGCGCGGGGGATCCTCGGCCGGGTGCTCGGGCCGGCGGCCAGTGCGCGGATCGGTGAGCTGCGCACCAACGGGGCGCCCGGGGAGCTGATCGCGTTCGCGCGAGCGGCCTGGGCCCGGGTCGACGATCCGGGTGCGGTGATCGAGGACGCGGTCCGGGAGCAGTATGCCGAGCTGTTCGCCGCCATGTCCACGCCCACCTACGCGATCCCCGGCAACGTCGACCTGCCCCGGTTGTGGCCGGAGTTCGCCCGGCCGGGGTTGTACCTGGTCGAGGGCCGGATCGTGACGATCGGCGGGCTGCGCTTCGGCTTCGTCGGCGGGGTCCCGCTGCCGCACGGGTTCGTGCCCCGGCGCGGGCCGTGGCAGCCCTACCTGCGCTCCGCCGAGGAGTTCGCGGTCGCCGCGCTGGCGTTGGCGCAGGTGGATGTGCTGTGCAGCCACGTCCCGCCTGCGGTCCCGGAGCTGGCCTACGACGTGATGTCGCGCTCGCCCGAGGCATCAGCGCCCGCACTGCTCGAGGTGATCCGGCGCGACCGGCCGCGGGCGGCGCTGTTCGGGCACATCCACCAGCCGCTGGCACGCCGCGCTCGGGTCGGTCGCACCGAATGCGTCAACGTGGGTCATTTCCGGAGTACCGGCGCGCCGTACGTGCTCCGGTGGTGATCTCCACCGGCCGGTAGCGTGGCACCATGGCCGACGCTACGACCTCCTCCATCGCCATCACCGCCCCTCCGGAGCATGTCATGGGGGTGATCGCCGACTTCGACGCCTACCCGGACTGGGCCGGGCAGGTCAAGACGGTGGAGGTGCTCGAGGTGGCCGTCGGGGGTCGGGCCGAGCGGGTGCGGTTCACGATGGACGCCGGGCCGATCAAGGACTCCTACACCCTGAACTACAGGTGGGCCCCCGACGGGCTCTCGGTGAGCTGGCACCTCGTGAAAGGCCAGATCCAGAAGGCGCAGGAGGGGTCCTACACGCTGGTCGGAAACGGCGAGGCGACCACGGTGACGTACTCCCTGGCCGTCGACCTCAACATCCCGATGATCGGGATGCTCCGCCGGAAGGCGGAAAAAGTGATCATCGACACGGCGCTCAAGGGGCTGAAGCGGCGGGTGGAGGGCGGCGCACGTTGACGGTGTGGCTCTCGGGAATGCATGGGGTCGGGAACTCCCGTTAGGCTCGGGGCCGTGCGGGTCGTGCTGTTCACCGGGAAGGGTGGGGTCGGCAAGACCACCCTCGCCGCCGCGACCGCTGCGCTGCTTGCGTCGTCCGGTCGCAAGGCGCTGGTCGTGTCCACCGATCCCGCGCACTCCCTCGGCGACGCCCTCGACGCAGATCTCGGGGGCGACCCGGTGGAGCTGGAGTCGGGGCTGTTCGCCGCCCACATCGACACCCGAGCCCTGCTCGATCACTCCTGGACCCGGTTGCAGGGCCATCTCCGCACGCTGCTGGCCGGCGCGGGCGTCGACGAGCTGGTGGCCGACGAGCTGACCGTGCTGCCGGGGGTGGAGGAGCTGCTCGCTCTCGGCGAGGTTCGCCGCGTCGTCGAGACCGGGCCGTGGGAGGTGGTCGTGGTCGACTGCGGCCCTACCGCGGAGACGCTGCGGCTGCTTGGGTTCCCCGAGGCACTCTCCGGCTATCTCGAGCGGCTCTTTCCGGCGCACCGTCGCGCGGTTCGGGGGATGATCGCCGGGTTGGCCGGGGCGGGCCGGGCATCGGCTCCCATGCAGGCCTGGGACGCCGCCGTCGAAGCCATCGACGGGCTGGCCGGGCAGCTCACCGGCCTGCGTGCGATGCTCGCCGACCACACGAGCACGAGCATCAGGCTGGTCCTCACACCGGAGCGGGTGGTGGCCGCCGAGACCCGGCGCACCCTCACCGCGCTGGCCCTGCACGGGCTGCATGTCGACGGGCTGGTCGCCAACCGGGTGCTCCCCGGTTCGCCGTCGTCACTGCGTGGGCCCGCGGCGCGCTGGCTGCGCGAGCGGCACACCGAGCAGTCGGCTGTGCTCACCGAGCTGGGTGGGCTGAACGGGATGGGTGGGCTGAACGTCCGTACGGTGGCGCACACTGCGGCCGAGCCCACCGGGGTGGCGGCGCTGCTCGACGTGGCCCGTTCCCTGTACGGGGACGACGACCCCGCGGCGCCGTTGCCGGGCGGACGCACCGCGCCGCTGCTGCGGGTCCGGCGGACCGCCGGCACCGGCACCGCGCTCGACTCGGAGTTCGAGCTGCTCCTGCGGCTTCCGGGCGCCGCTGCAGGTCCGCTCGACCTGGCCCGGGTGGGCGACGAGCTCGCGATCACCGCCGGCGGGACCCGCCGGATGGTTGCGCTGCCCTCGGTGCTGCGCCGCTGTGCCGTCACCGCCGCCCGCCTCGAGGACGACGACCTGTGCGTGGTGTTCCGGCCCGATCCGGCGGTCTGGATCCGATGACGGCCGGCTGCGACAGCCACCCCGGGTTTTCCCACGAGCTGCGCTCGCTCGCCCTCACCGCCCTCGACCGCCTGGACCCGGTGCTGGACCAGGTCCGTGCGGAGCCGGTCGCCGGGACACCATCCGTCGCCGGGACACAATCCGCTGAGCGGCCCTGCGCCTTCTGCCCGGTGTGCGAGGTGATCTCGGCGTTGCGCGGTGAGCGCTCCGAACTCGCCGTCCGGTTGGCCGAGCAGGCCGCCGGGTTGGCGGCCGTGCTGCGCGCGGCGCTCGAGGACGGAGGCGGTGGGCCGGTACCCGGGGGGCGCGACGGTGGCGGCGGGCCGGTGCCCGATAACCGCGACGGTGGCGGGCCGGTGTCAGCGGGACAGGGCGGTGCCGCCGCTGAACGTGGGAAAGGTGCGTCGACGCGAGCGGTCCAGCACATCCCCGTGAGCCGCTAGCCCACCCGGACCCGTCCCGCGAGCACCGCACACACCTACCGGCGTCGCACACATGTCCAAGCGTGTGTGCGCCGCCGGTAGATGTGTGCGCCCGGACTTCCGGTCGGCTTACAGCACCGCGCCGTCGTCCTCACCGTCGCCGTCCCCGCACGGCGGCGGATCCGGCCACAGCCGCAGCACCAGCCAGCCCAGGCCGGCGGCGAGGGTGAGCAGACCGAGGGGTAGGCCGTAAGGGGCCGGGACGCCGACCCAGTTCGGACTGATCACGAGCACCAGGCCCAGGCCCAGCAGTGCCAGCCCGACCAGCGCAGGCGGCCCGAGCCGCGGCAGCGGCGGCGGTTCGGGCGGCACGAAGTGCCCCTCGCCGGCGGCTCCGCCCGGCTCGTTCGGCCCACCCGACCCGCTCCCGCCCGGCTCGCTCGGCCCGGCCCCGCCCGGACCGCCTGCCTCGCTCCCGCCCGGCTCACCCCCGTCCGGCTCACCCACAACCGGATGGGTCTCAGTCGGGTAGGTCTGCGGCGGATGGGCCGGGGAGGGAAGTTCGACCGGGATCTCGTCGTCCGGCCACGCGGGCACGGGGCTTTCGCGTCGCCAGCCCGCGACCATCCGCTCGAAATCGTCGGCGATGTCGGAGTCGGGTTCGGAGTCGGGCTCGGAACCGCTGTCGGACGGCGGCCGCTCGTCGGGATCCCGGTTCACGCCGCCTCCTCACGTCGTCTCCGCCGATGGTGGCCGGTGGACAATCCTGGCACGACCACAGCGGTAACAGTGGATGTGCCCGCTGCGTCGTCGGCACGGGCGTCCGTACGCTGGTGTTGACGAGATTGAGGGGGCACGCTCGCGGTGCTGTACTGGTGGTCCAAGTTCGTACTGCTCGGTCCCTTCCTGCGGCTGCTCTGTCGACCCACGATCAAGGGCCTCGAGCACCTCCCGCGCAAGGGCGGGGCGATCCTGGCGAGCAATCACCTCGCCGTCGCGGACTCCTTCTTCCTACCGCTGCTCTTACCGCGTCGCGTCGCGTTCCTGGCCAAGCGCGAGTACTTCACCCAGCCCGGGCTCGTCGGTCGGGCCAAGAAGACGTTTTTCACCGGAATGGGCCAGGTACCGGTCGACCGGGGGAGCGGTTCGGCGGTCAAGGCCGCGCTGGAGACGGGCGTGCGCCTGCTCCGTGACGAGACCCTGCTCGGTATCTACCCCGAGGGCACCCGCTCGCCGGACGGCCGGCTCTACAAGGGCAAGACGGGAGTGGCGCGGATGGCCCTCGAGGCCGGTGTTCCGGTGATCCCCGTCGCGATGTTCGGTACCGACCGGGTCAACCCGATCGGTTCATCGCTGTGGCGGCCCTACCACGTGCACATCAGGCTCGGCGAGCCACTGGACTTCACCCGTTATGCGGGCATGGCCGGCGACCGGTTCATCGAGCGTTCGATGACCGACGAGATCATGTACGCGCTGATGGAGCTCTCCGGCCAGACTTACGTAGATCTGTATGCGGCGTCGGTGAAGGAACGGGCGGCAGCGGAGAAGAGGGCAACCGCAGAGTCCACCCAGGTCAACGGCCGCGACCCCGCCCGTGTCCCTGACACACGGGCCGGATGAGGGGTCGTTAGCCTTCCTACGTGCGCTTCTTCTACGACTGCGAGTTCATCGAGGACGGGACCACGATCGACCTGGTGTCGATCGGAGTGGTCGGGGATGACGGGCGCGAGTTCTACGCGGTGTCGACGGCTTTCGACCCGTCCCGGGCGGGCACCTGGGTACGGGCGAACGTGCTACCGAAGCTGCCCTCGCCCGGTGACCCCGCGTGGCGATCTCGGGAACGGCTGCGCGCCGACCTGTTGTCGTTCCTCACCTCGGCCCCTGGCGAGGTGGAGCTGTGGGCATGGATCGCGGCGTACGATCACGTCGCGCTGTGCCAGCTCTGGGGTGCGATGCCGGCGCTGCCACGGGCCCTGCCCCGGTTCACCCGCGAGCTGAGGCAACGCTGGGAGGACGCCGGGCGCCCACCGCTTCCGCAGCACGGCGCCGACGCCCACGACGCATTGGCCGACGCCCGGCTCAATCTGCGACGGTGGGAGGCGATCGGGTCCGCCGTCGCGGCGCGCTGATGCCGGTCAGGTGAAGGTTGTGCCGGTCAGGTGAAGATGCTCACCCCGCCGGGACCGACGAGCAACCCGACGATGATCAGCACTGCTCCCCAGAGCATCTGGCCTCGGACGAGCGAGACGATCCCGGCGATCACGAGTACGACGGCGATGATCCATAAGATTGTTCCCATGGGAGGGAGTAGCCACACCGTCCGATGTGGAACCGGGCCATTCGGGTGACGGCTGGACTGGATAATCCCCGATCGGCCCAGCCGCATGCCGGCGGGGACGTCCAATACCCTTGGACCCCGTGACCTGGACCGTCGACGCCCCAGTCGAAGAGCTGCCCGAGCTGCCCCCGCTGCCCGCTGAGTTGCGGGCCCGCCTTGACAACGCGTTGGCCCGCCCGGCCGCGCAACAGCCGGACTGGCCCGACGCCGCCCATGTGGCGCACGTGCGCACCGTGCTGGAGAGCGTCCCACCGGTCACGCTGCCGCCCGAGGTGGACCGGCTCCAGGATCGGCTGGCCGCGGTCGCGCGCGGCGAGGCGTTCCTGCTGCAAGGTGGCGACTGCGCCGAGACGTTCGTCGACAACACCGAGCCGCACATCCGCGCCACCATCCGCACCCTGCTCCAGATGGCGATCGTGCTCACCTACGGCGCGAGCCTGCCGGTGGTGAAGGTCGGTCGCATCGCCGGGCAGTACGCGAAGCCACGCAGCGCGCCGCTGGATTCGCTCGGCCTGCAGTCCTACCGCGGCGACATCGTCAACGGGGTCGCGCCCGACCCGGGGGCGCGGATCGCTGACCCGGCGCGCATGGTGCGCGCCTACGCCAACGCGGGCGCGGCGATGAACCTGGTGCGGGCGCTCACCGCCACCGGCATGGCCGACCTCACGATGGTGCACGACTGGAACAAGGACTTCGTGCGCACCTCCCGGGCCGGTGAACGCTACGAGGCGTTGGCCGCGGAGATCGAACGGGCGCTGCGGTTCATGGACGCGTGCGGCGTCGAGGATTACCAGATGCACACCACCGAGTTCTACGCCTCCCACGAGGCGCTGCTGCTCGACTACGAACGCTCGCTGCTGCGCCTGGACTCCAGGGGTGCGGAACCCAGGCTCTACGACCTCTCGGCGCACTTCCTGTGGATCGGCGAGCGCACCCGCCAGCTCGACGGCGCCCACATCGCCCTCGCCGCGCTGATGGCCAACCCGATCGGGCTCAAGATCGGTCCGACCACCACTCCCGAGCTGGCCGTCGAGTACGTCGACCGGCTCGACCCGCGCAACACCCCCGGCCGGCTCACCCTGATCAGCCGGATGGGCAACGGCAACGTCCGCGACGTGCTTCCGGGCATCGTGGAGAAGGTGGAGGCGTCCGGGCACAAGGTCATCTGGCAGTGCGACCCGATGCACGGCAATACCGTGGAGTCCACCACCGGCTACAAGACGCGGCACTTCGACCGGATCGTCGACGAGGTGCAGGGCTTCTTCGAGGTGCACGCCAGCCTCGGCACGCATCCGGGTGGGATCCACGTCGAGGTGACCGGCGAGGACGTCACCGAGTGTCTCGGTGGAGCCCAGGAGATCTCCGACGCCGATCTCGGCGGGCGGTACGAGACGGCGTGCGACCCGCGGTTGAACACCCAGCAGTCACTGGAGCTGGCGTTTCTGGTGGCGGAGATGCTGCGCGGCTGAGCGGTGTGACGATGCCGGAAGCATCCCGACGAAACGCGCAATCCTCCGCAGCAGCATCCGAACGAACGGCACTTTCGTCCAGTTGGTCTGGACGAAAGTGCCGTTCGTTCGGGGGCACTGGGCCGCCTACCGGGGTGGCGCCGGCCGCGTTCACTGCTGGTGGTGGTGGGGCCGTGAGCTCCCGTGGTTACTTCTGCCAGCCGATGTTCTGCGGTAGGGCGATGAAGAACAGGCCGGCGCCGTAGTTGGCGAGGCCCTGCTTGACCGCGAAGATCGTCGGCCCGTTCTCGATGGGCATGACGCCGTAGGTCTTGAACGCCTCGACCTCGACCTCGTTCGCCTTGGCGTACTGCTCCTGCGGGGTGGGCAGCAGGTTCACGCTCTTGACGTCCGCATCGAGGGCCGCCTGGCCGGTGCCCGAGACGTTCAGCTCGCTGTTGGAGCAGTAGAGCTGGCAGAAGTAGGCCAGCCCGTACGGGTCGCTCTGGACGAAGCCGCTGAAGAACAGGTCGAACGTGCGCCCGGACAGGATGGAGGAGAACTCGTTGCTGGCCACCTGGCGGATGTTCATCGTGACGCCGATGTTCTTCATCATCGCCGCGGTGGCCGTCGCGACCGCCCCCGTCCTCGGGCTGTCACCTGCCCGCACGTAGTCGAAGGTGAGTGGCTGGCCCCCCTTGCTGCGGGTGCCGTCCGGGCCGGCCACCCACCCCGCGGCCTCGAGGTCGGCCTTCGCCTTCTCCGGATCGAACGTGATGACCTGGGAGAAGTTGTCCTGGTGACCGTCCTGGAACGGCAGCAGCGCCAGCGAACCGGGCGGGTCCTCGCTGTAGTCCAGTCCCTGGTGCAGGATCTTGCCGAGCTGAGCCCGGTCGACCCCTTCCATCACCGCCTTGCGGACGGCGGGGTCGGACAGGATCGGCGACTTGCCGTTCAGCTGGAACAGGTAGGTCGCCGGCGTCGTGCTCTTGCGGATGTCGATTCCTTGCATGTTCTTGACCTGGGCCAGCCGGTCGGCCCCGTTGACCTCGGCGGCGTCGGTCTGGCCGTTCTTGAACGCGTTGATCGAGGCGGAGGCTTCCAGTGCGATCAACGTTACGGTGTCCAGCTTGCCCGTGGCGCCCCACCACGTCGGGTTGCGCTCGAAGGAGATCGTGCCGTTCTGCTGGTCGAGCTTGCTGATCGTGTACGGGCCCGCGCCCCACTCCGGGTGTGGGGTGTTCAGGTAGCCGGTGTTGAACACCTCCGGCGAGGTCGCGGCCGGGTGGACCAGGTTGTTGAACAGGCTCGGCCACCAGACGTTGATGCCGCTGAACGTGACGACGGCCTGGCGGTCGTCGGTGCCAGGGGAGACGGAGGTGATGCGGTCGTAGCCGTCGCTGGCACTCACCACGTACGCGGGGTCCGTGGCGTTGTTGACCTTCCAGGTCGATTCGAAGGATCGCCAGTCGATCGGCGTGCCGTCGTTGTAGGTGGCCTTCGGGTTGATCGTGTACGTGATCCGCGTGTTGCCCTCGGCCGTCTCTTCCGTGGCGTCAGTCAGGTAGTCCGGGTTGAACAGCGCGTCGCCGGTGGGGGAGAAGGTGATCAGCAGCGGGTTGTACCAGTTCCAGACCCGGCGGGTGTCGTACGTGCCGTCGCCGTGGAACAGGTTGAACTGCGCTGTGATCTCCGACCGCAGTGGCAGGGTGAGCGTGCCGCCGTCCTTGATGTTGTCGTAGGGCTGAGCGTTGTACTGGCCTGCGTTGGACAGCGGCTGCGGGTCGACCGTCGGGCCGACCGGCCCACTTCCGCAGGCCGCCAGCACGACCGAGAGCACGGCGGTGGCCGCGAGGGCAGCTGATTTCTTGATGGGACGCATGGTGGGTTCTCTCCCGCAAAGTGCAGATGTCATCGGAAGTGACAGGCGTTGCGCTGGTCGAGTGTCCCCTTCCCGGTGAGCTCCGGTGTCTCGCCGGTGCAGCGGGCGCGTTGGGTGTCGGCGAGCGTGCGGTGCAGCGGGCACCGGTCGGCGAACCGGCAGCCGGGCGACGCGTCGGTGGGGCTGGGGATGTCACCGTGCAGGAGTATACGTTCGCGGGTGCGCTCGACCACCGGATCGGGTACGGGGATCGCCGAGAGCAGGGCCTGCGTGTAGGGGTGCTGGGGGTGGTCGAACACGGCGTCGGTAGCGCCGATCTCGACGATGCGGCCCAGGTACATGACGGCGACCCGATCGCAGATGTGCCGGATCACCGACATGTCGTGCGCCACGAACAGGTAGGACAGGCCCAGCCTCGCCTGCAGGTCGTTCAGCAGGTTGATCACCCCGGCCTGGATCGAGACGTCCAGCGCCGAGACCGGTTCGTCGAGCACGACCACCGTGGGACTGGTGGCCAGCGCACGGGCGATGCCGATGCGCTGGCGCTGGCCGCCGGAGAACGCGGTCGGGAACCGGTCGCTGTGCTCGGGATCGAGCCCGACGAGATCCATCAGCTCGTCGACCCGCTTGCCGATCGCGGCGCGGTCGTCCTCCCCGACGGCCTGCATCGGCTCGGCCAGGATGTCGAAGACGGTCAGTCGCGGGTCGAGCGCCCCCATCGGGTCCTGGAACACCATCTGGATCGTGCGGCGCAGCTCGCGCTCTGCTCTGCGCCCGCGCAGTCCGGCGACGTCGACACCGCCGACGGTGATGCGGCCGCGCTCGGGCGGGCGCAGGTTCATGATCTCGAGCAACGTGGTGGTCTTGCCGCAGCCCGACTCGCCCACCAGGCCGAGCGTCTCACCCTGGCGGATGTCGAGATCGACGTCCACGACGGCGTGCATCGACCCCACCCTCCGTTTCAACAGCGCGCCCTTGAGCAGCGGGAAGGTCTTGCTGACCCCGCTCAGCTCGAGGACGGTGCGCCGTTGTGCACGCGGGACGGTGGCCAGTGCCGCCTCGGCGATCGAGGCGACGGGGTAGACGGGCGCACCGCCGATCATCGCGTCGTCGATCTCCGGTGCGCGGATGCAGGCCACGGTGTGTTCGAACGCGCCCGACCCGGTCACGGCCACCAGGTCGGGCTCGCGTTCCGCGCACTCGTCGACGGCAACCGGACACCGGGGGCTGAACGGGCACCCGGCTGGTGGATCGACCAGCAACGGCGGGTTGCCCGTGATCGGCACCAGCGGTCCGCGCCCACCGGCATCCATCCGCGGGACGGCACCGAGCAGCCCGATGGTGTACGGCATCCGCGGGTGGGCGAACAGGTCGTCGACCGGTCCCTTCTCCACCGGCCGGCCCGCGTACATCACCATGACGTCGTCGGCGGCGCCGGCCACCACCCCGAGGTCGTGGGTGATCATGATGACGGCGGCGCCGGTCTCGGCCCGGGCGACCTTGAGCACCTCGAGGATCTGCGCTTGCACCGTCACGTCCAGCGCCGTGGTCGGCTCATCGGCGATGATCACTCGCGGGTCGTTGGCGATCGCCATCGCGATCACCACTCGCTGGCGCATCCCGCCGGAGAACTCGTGGGGAAACGAGTTCACCCGCACCGTCGGGTTGGGGATGCCAACGAGGTCGAGCAGCTCGACGGCCCGTCGCTGAGCAGGTGCTGCTCCGAGCTGCTGGTGGATCTGCAGCGCCTCGATGATCTGCCGGCCGACCGTGAAGATCGGCGTCAATGACGAGAGCGGGTCCTGAAAGATCATCCCGAGCTCCCGGCCGCGGATCTTCGACATGTGCCTGTCGTCGAGGTCGAGCAGCTCCCGACCGCCGAGGATGATCGAACCGCGGACCGATGCGTACTCGGGGAGCAGTCCCATCACGGCCAACGACGTGACCGACTTGCCCGATCCCGACTCGCCCACGATGCCCAGCGTCCGGCCGGCGTGCAGGTCGAAGTCGACGCCGCGGACGGCGTCCACCCGGCCGGCCTCGGACGGGAAGGACACCGCGAGGCCACGAACGGACAGGACCGGCTCCGCTGCCCCGACGCTCATGCCCGGCCTCCGGAGCGCGAGGTGGGGTCGAGGGCGTCGCGCAGGCCGTCGCCGATCAGGGCCATCGAGACGGTCAGCAGCGTGACGAGTGCGGCGGGGACGTAGAACAGCCAGGGCGCGCTGGTGATGGAGTTCGCGCCGTCGCTGAGCATCGTGCCCAACGAGACGTCCGGCGGCTGCACACCGAACCCGATGAACGACAGCGCTGTCTCACCCTGCACGGTCGCGACGACGCCGAGGGTGAACGTGACGATCAGCAGCGAGCCGATGTTGGGGATCAGGTGGCGCGCCACGATGCGCACGGATCCGACGCCCATGAACCGCGCAGCCTGGACGTAGTCCCGTTCGCGCAGCGACGTGGCCAACGACCACACCACGCGGGCGTTGTACATCCAGCCCAGGGAGGTGAGGACGAGGATGAGCACCCTCCAGTCGCCACCGGCCTTCTGCGACACGAGCGCCAGGATGAGGAACGACGGCACCACCAACAGGAAGTGCACGACACCCAGGACGAGCTTCTCGGTGATCCCGCGGAAGTAGGCAGCGGCCGCGCCGACGAACGCCGCGATGAGCGTGGTCAGCAGCGAGACGACCAGCGCGATGACCAGCGAGCGCTGCAGTCCGTGGGCCGACTGGGCAAACGTGTCGTTACCCGTGCCGTTGGTCCCGAAGGGGTGCTCGGCCGACGGCGCGCTGGTCAGGCTGGTGAAGTCGACGTCGGCGTAGTCGTAAGGCGTGACCAACCCTGCGAGCAGGGCGAAACCGACGAGTGCCGCCAGAATCACCATCCCGGCGAGGGCACCCTTGTTACGCAGGAAGCGCCGCGTATAGAGCCGACGTCGGCTCAGGTGCTGACGTCGCACGACGCGCTGCTCGGCCGGCGAGAGCTCAGCCGCGGTGTCGTCGACCGGGAGAGACAGCCGGGGGATGTTCGTGGTCATGAGCCGGTCACCCGCACTCTCGGGTCGAGCACCACTACCGCGATGTCGGCGAGGATCGCGCCGACAGCGGTCATCAGGGCACCGAAGGCGGCGACGGCGACCGCGCCGTGGACGTCGTTCTTGCTGATCGTCAGCGTGAAGTACTGCCCCATGCCCTGCCAGGCGAAGATCGTCTCGGTGATCACGGCTCCGGTGAACAACGCCGGGATCGCGAAGGCGATGGACGTCGCCACCGGAATCAGCGAGGTGCGCAGCCCGTGGCGGCGGATCGCAACCTGGCGGGTCAACCCCTTTGCCCGCGCCATCCGCACGTAGTCGGAGTTGATGGTGTCCAGCAGCAGCGAACGCTGCAGCAGGTGGTAGCCGGCGTAGCTGATCACCGTCAGCGAGATGGTCGGCAGGACCAGGTGCTGGATCCGGTCCACGACCGTCGGCCAGAACCCGCTGACCGTCGGTGACTGCGCGCCGGCCACGTAGAGAAGCGTGCCGCCGAGTGACTGGTTCAGCGCGATCGCGAGCAGGACCACAGCCAGCGAGGCGACCACGGTCGGGGTGTTCAGCGTGATGATCGACAAACCCTGATGGAGGCGGTCGGCGAACCGGTACTGCCGCGATGCCGTGTAGACACCCAGGGCGATGCCGATGCTCGTAGACAGGATCAACGAGCACACCACGAGTTGAGCACTCACGCCGACCCGAAAGGCGATCTGCGTGTTCACACTCTCCCCGATCGGGGAATAGCTCCAGTCCCAGCGCAACACGATTCCGCTGATCCAGTCCCACCAACGCTGCAGCAGGGGCGTGTTCGGATCGAGATTGTACTGGGCCAGCGAGCGTGCGATCTGCTCGGCGGTGCGGGGTGGCCGCAACTGCAGATAGTTCGCCCGCGGATCCAAAAAGAAACTTGCCAGGAAGTAGGTCAGGTTGGTCGCCACCACGATCATGGCAAACCACCCGAGTGCCTTCCGCAGAAGATATCTCAGCACGATCGCTGGGCTCGCTCTCGGGCACCCGCATCGCCAGCAGGGCGCTCCCGACCGCGCGCTCGTGGCATCCTGCGATCAGAGTCTTGGCACGATGCGAAGGTCATTGCCCAGGTGTCGGATGCAGCCGCAATCCGGTCGTCACGTCCCCGCCCGCGCTCGATCGCCAATGGTTGTTCCCCGATCCGCAGCGAGAGAAGACAGACCGCACCCCGTCCTCCGTTTTGATCGCGCTGCGCCTGCGAGCGGCGCAGTCGCTGGGCAGCCAGGCTGCTGGCCCGTACCTTGGAGTGTGCTGCGTGTAGTCGGGGTGAAGTCTGCCCGATCAACGACGTAGCCGCCGCACGTAGGCCCCGCCACGGGGAGCGCGCCCCAGGTCCGCTACAACACCCCGTTGACTGCCGGGCGGTAATCAGACTAACGCCCACCCGACACGGGTCCGGTCCGACATGGGGCCGGTCCGGCAGCAACGACTCCAGCCGTGCCCACTTGGCATCGGTCAGATCATGGCAATCCTTCCAGCCGGTGCTCCGCACGGGTCAGGCTCAGGAGGCCAGGAGTGCGGTGGTGATGCGCTGCCGCAGTTCGGTGACCTCGTCGATCTTGGGGTGGCGGGTGGCGTGGCGGGCGAGCTCGCGTAGGTCGTCGGTGGCCCGGCGGGAGCGGATGGTGGCGGCGGTGTCCAGGGCGGCGGTGCCGAGGGCGGCGGCCTCGATCGGGTCGCCGGTGGCCATCGTCAGGCTGGCGAACTTGATCTGGGAGAGCGCCCGAGAGCGGATGTAGGGCGCGGTGTGCCCGACGACCGCCGCCGCGAGCCGGTCGGTGGCCCGCGCGGGGTCATGGCCCAGCATCGCCAACTCGAACAGGGCGTGTCCGGTGTGTCGGGCGTGCCGTGCGGCGTCGTAGCCGGCCGTGAACGGCGGGTCGTTGGCCGGGTCGGAGTGCGCGAAGTGGTCGTCGGCGGTGCCGACTGCGGTCAGTGTCTCGCGGACCCGGTGCATCGTGGATAGGGCGCGGGCGCGGGTGGTGTGCAGCATGGCCCGCTCGGTCGCGGTGAGCCGGTCGGCGCGGACCAGGGCGTGCTCGGTGAGGGTGAGTCCCTCGTCGGGCTGCCCGGTCCAGATCTCCTGCGTTGCCATGTCCGCCAGAATTGTGGCCCGCAGATGCCAGTCATCGGCCTCTTCCGCGCAGCCCAGCGCGAAGCGCAACACGCGGCGGGCCTCGTCGTGGGCGTAGGCGTCGAACGCCATGAACCCGGCCTCGGAAGCGAGATCGCCGACCGCGCTGAACAGTTCGGCGCGCAGCCGGTCCGGGCAGGTGGCGTTCAGCAGGCCGGCTGACCAGCGTAGCTGGGCCAGTGCGGCGTCCCGACCGAACCCGCCGCCGTAGGTGGAGTCCCAGGACTCGAACACCCGCGCGGCGGTGCGGACCTGCTCGATCTCGGTCGGGCCGACCCGGATGGGTAGCGGGCTGGGTTCGTCCCCTTCTAGCAGCGCGGCCACCGGTCCCAGGGTGAGGGTGCCGATGCCGAGCGCGCCGGCGCGGATGAATTGGTTGCGGTTCACGTGGACCAGCTTTACCACCGCGCGTCGAGCGTTGGTGAACCCCAATGCGGCGTCCGTGGGGACATTCAGGATCGCCCGCAGGGCTTCGCGATACAGCTTATCCGGCCAGCGGATGCAGCCACGTTCGAGTTTGCCGAGGTAGTTGGCGTCCAGTGCCACCATCTTCTTGTGGTGGTGCCAGATGTAGGCGTTGATCAGCTCGGCGAGCTCCTGGCGGGAGACGCACTCGTCGGGGTGGGTCGGTGAGGCGGTGAGCTCACGCGCCGTCCGAAGCTGGTCATTCGCGGTTGGCAAGGTCGGCCTCCGGTAAGGGTGTGTGAGCTGCGTCAGCTTGGCACAACACGTGGCCGGGCCGGCACCGGCCGTGTGGTCGGGAGGATCGCCACCCTCCCCTTGGCATCCTGCGATCTCATGTCTCGCGCGGATCCGTGGGAGCGGGAGGGTCGAGGCCATGTCGGGTTCATCGATCGTCACACTTCTTGGGGGTGTTCAGTGTTCAGCCCGGTGATGCTGATCATCAACAACGTCTGGTACGGGCGGACGAGGTCACGGGGTGCGGTCGTGAGGCCCGCGGCCCGCTTTGAGGCCCGCATGACCAGCCGCCTGGACGGGCGGTACCACCGGATCGCCGACGACGCCGCCTCGGCAGGCTATGCCGCTGGTGACGGTGCGTTCGAAGCTCTGTGCGGGCACCGCGTGCGACCCACTGCGATGGTCAGCCCCGACGGGCCGGACTGCCCGGCGTGCGTCGCCTTCCAGCCTGCCCGCGACAGGCCGCGCGAGCGGCGCCCGGATCTGCCGCATCGGCATCGCCGTCCCGGTCTGCTACGCCGCCTGTTCCAGTGGCTTCGTGATCGGCTACCCCATCTCCTGACAGAAGAATGACGACCTGTCATGCTGCGCGCATGACGGTGCAGATCGCGGTGAGACTGGACGACGGCCTGGCCGAACAGATCAAAGCCGCAGCAGCCGACGCAGGAACGAACCTGTCCGAATGGATCCGGACCGCCCTGCAACGACAAGCTGCAATGGCTAGAGCGACGCGAGCCCGAGCGGAGGAAGACGCTCGTGCGCCCGTCTACACAGACCAGCAGGAGGCCACGCTGATGGCCGCCTGCCGCAGCCGCGCAATCGCTGCACTCGACGAGCAGTGAGCTCATCCACGCCGCCACCATTGCGGTACGGCCAGGTGTGGGTCTCCCGCGACGAGGTGATGGGCCCAATGAACTATCTCGTCGTGTCCTCGGACGCCTACAACGCGCCCTTCGCGGATCGGCGGGTCATCGCGGTCGAGGTTGACTCCCGCGCAATCTACGAAGGCACCTACCGCGAGCCGATCGTCGACGCGGGTACAGCGATGCTGGATCGACTGGTCTGGGTGGCGCGCAGCGTGTTGGAAGAGCAGGTCGCCGAGCTTCACCCGGACCGGAACGCGGCGGTGGCAGGACAGATCCGCGAGCCGATCGGAAACTGAACTTCTGGGGCCTCAACCACTTCCGGATCGGCACGTGGAAACCTGGGGAACCTGTTCCGCTTAAAGAGGCTTCGCCTTGGATGCCGAGGTGGTGGTCGGCGGCCTCGAACGGTCAGTGCGTCATCACGTGACATCGCCGGGCAAGGGCCAGGTTGGGGTGTCGTGTGGTTTGTCGAGCCAGATTGTCTGGCTTTGTGCGGTGATGGTGAGTCCGTAGCGTTCGCGGTGGGGTCTGCCCCAGGCTTGCCACTGGTGGTGAAGGTGTTCGACTTCGTTCCAGAGAGTACGGGGGCCGGTCTCGGTGACGAGGAAGGCACCGTTCTCGGTGCGGTCTAGACGGGCGGTGGACCCGGCGCTGTCGGAGATAGTGAGATCCTCCCACGCTGGTCCGTGTTGGCCGGTGCAGACATCGGATAGGGCGACAGTCAGTAGGAACCGCAGATGATCTTCATAGAAAGTCTGGCGCGGTCCCAGTTCAGTAGTGCGGGGGTCGCGCCGGGTGCCGTTTGACGATGTGGTGGGCTTGCCCTTCTGGTTGGTGTCTCGGAGGGGCATGAAGAATCCGCCGGGCATGAGGAACCGGCCGCTAGCTTGGTCTGGGCCGGTGACATCGAATGCGATGAGACCGGTCGCCAGGGGGGCGACGATCCGGGCACCGGGCGCAGCTTGAGCTAGCCAGTCTGCCGGAATGCTCCGGAGGGCGCAGGTGGCGAGGATGGCGTCATAAGGGGCATTGGGAGCGTACCCATGTGCTCCGTTGACGGTGACCACGGTCGGGGTGTAGCCGACGTCGCCAAGGCGGGTTCGGGCATCCTTACTCAGATCGGGGTCGACGTCGACGGTGGTGACCTTGTTCGAGCCGAGGCGTTCGCAGAGCAGGGCGGCAGTATAGCCGGTGCCGGTACCGACTTGTAGGACGTTGTCGCCAGTGTTGATTCTGAGGGCAGTGAGCATCTTGGCGATCAGGCCAGGCATGGTCCCTGAGGAAGTCACGTCGGTCGGGGTGATCTGAGTAACCAGGGTCTTGTTCGAGTAGACCGTTTCCAGCCAGGTCGCTGCGTCGTCGGGGTTGGCGCTGTCGATGACGGCGCGGTCGTTGATGCGGTAGAAGCGGGGTACGAGCGCGTGGCGGGGTACAGCGGTGAATGCGTGGCGCCACGCTTCCTCAGTGAGCGCACCGGAGTCGACCAGCTCGGTGACCATGCGTTCGCGTAGTGCTTGGACGTGTTCGGTGTCGGGTGAGGATACGCTCATCGGCTGGGTCCTTTGGTGAGTAGGTCGGCGATTGCCCTGGTGATGTGGTGTCGGGTGGGTTTGATCCATGCCCACTGTCCGTTGGGGTTAAGCTCAAGGAAGATCCATTCACCGCTTGGTGTGACGATGAAGCCCAGTACCCCGTAGAGCAGGCTGGCGTGTTGTAGGAGTGCGGTTACTCCGCGGCGGATCTCGTGGGGCACGGGACAAGGGCGTAGATCGCTGACGGCGTCGCGGTCGTGTCGCCAGTCCAGATGTGCGCCTTCGGGCTGGTGGATCTCGGTGGCGAACATGTGCTGTCCGGCCACTGTCAGCCGGATGTGCCATGCGCTGGGCACGCGCTGTTGAAACAGGTGGGCAGTGGTGCGGATGGACCTATCACGCCACCGCTGGGGTGGGACAGTCGCGGTGTAGGTCAGGCCCATCAGGCGGCCGTACTCGTCCCGGGGCATCCGCGCGTAGAGAGGTTTGGTCACGATGTCACCACCGACGGACTCGGCGAAGATGGCCACCTCGTCGGGGTCATTGCTGACCAGGGTCGGAGGGATGACCAGACCGCAGGTGTTTGCCCAGGCCAGTTGCCGGGGCTTGTATTCGGCACCGGCGACGGCCCGGGGGTGGTTGACCCAGCGAGCGGGCAGGGACTCCAGGACGCCCCAGAAGCCGTATCGGGCTTGGCCTTCACACCAGGACAGGTACGTGTCGGGAATCTCGGGAGAGAACACGAAGCGGCCGGGTCGCCGGTAGTAGATGGCCGTGACGTCGTCGAGATCGATGCCGTTGAGCGTGACCACCCAGGGGCCGCCGGGTTTGATCGTCGCGGAGGCGGTGAGTTGGACCGGGAAATCCGCGGAGTCAACGCGAGCCACGGAGACGCCCGCCGTGCTGAGGTGTCGGATCACGTAGTCAGCTGTGGGGTCCACCGGTGCTGTCAGCACCAGCACCCGTGGACGCCTGGGAGCAGCAGTGCCCATCAGTCGTAGAGCGGGTCGGTGTCCAGACCGGTGATCGAGTCTTCCCCGTCGGTGTTGGTCTGGGAGGAGCTGTTCATCTCATCATCCAGCCCCACTAATTCGCACAGGGGGCGTCCGTTGAACGTCGCGATGTGGCGTTGCCGATCCAGTACAGCCCCCGCTAGAGGGGCTGGTACTGGCTGCGATGGGACCGATTCCATGAACGTCAGCCCGAACGGTTGAACAGTGGTCATCGCCTCGTCCTTTCTTTCTCCGTAGCCGATCTCTCAGCATCGTGATTCGCTAAAACCCGCGACCGATTTCCTGCTCGGTGCTCGTCGATCTGTGTCTACTGTCACGTCATGCCAGGCCGTATGTGGTGAGGCGATCGTCGAGTTCGCGGACGGCGTTAATGCCCTGCCAGGGTTGCAACTCGGTACGGGCCTGCTGCACCCTGATGATCAGCCGGGTGGAAGTGTGGCGCGCCGCGATGTCGGCCGCCTCGCCGAGCATCCGCGCCGACTCGTTCACCTCGCCAGACCGCGCGTACGCCCGTGCTAGATCCACGGTCGTCAACGCCATGTCCCGGGGGAACGCCGGGTCCACGGTGGCCAGCGACCGCCGAGCAAAGTCAGCGGCCTGGTCGGCATCGCCCAGGTCAAGGTGACACTGGGCACGTTTGTGTAGGTGTACCTCTGCCGTAAAGCGGATGCGGCCCTGGGGTTGGCCGGCAAAGCTTTCACACGCTGCCGCCGCGGTGTCCAGCGCCGCCAGGCACGCCTCGCGCTGCCCGTCAGCGGCGTAGGCCTGCGCGGCCTCGTCCGCGCAGAGCGCCCGCAGCCGCATATCACCGCTGCGGCTGGCCCACTGCTGCGCCGCCACCGCGTGGTCGATGCCGATCCGCGGCTTGCCCTGAGAGGTGGTCAACCCGCTCATGAAAGCCAGTGCTTTCGCGGCCAGTTCGATGTTCCCGGCTTCATGGGCCAGCATCCGGGCATCCTCGTAGTATCCCGCCGTGCTGGTGTCATCGTTCAGGTTGAACGAAAACCACCCGGCGGCGCCGGAAGCGATACTCAGCACCGAGAGCAGCTGCGGCCGGAGTTCGGCCGGGCAGTCCGGCCGCAGCGAATGCAGCAGATCACGCTGGATCAGTACGGTGTCGAGGATACCGCTCGGTCCGAGCACGTCATCCTGTTGTTTACAACTCTGCAATATCGTTTCGAAATTCTCGATGGTCTGGGTGTCGACCCGGCTCGACCCGATGAGCACCGAGGTGACGCGCTCGTGCTCGTCCCAGTCGAGGGTTGCGGCGGCGGATGCGGCGAGGGCCGCCCGGTAGAGAAATTGCAGCGCGCCGCGACGGTCCATGGTGTGCGCCCAACGTCGGAGGAGCTGTACAAGCTGATGGTACGCACGGGCCCGCTCCTGCGGCGTGGCCAGCGAGGACGTCAGGGACTCGAGGTGGTGCAGCAGTGACGCGACGACGTGGTCCGGGAGCGCCAGTGCGGTCAGCGCCGTCACTACCGACACCGACGCCTCGTCGGGCATCACCGACCCGGCGGTACCGGACATCTCGGGACGCCCGTTCCGTGCCGCCGTGGCCGGCTCCTCGGGACTTGCCGCTTCCGGAGGTTCGGCCATCTCGAACAGTTGCCGGGCGGAGTACTCGGGGAACAGGACTTCGAGCACGGCGCAGTGCTCGGGGTGGGGCAGCTCCGTCGACTCGCCGCAGATCCACCGGTGGAACTGCCGTTGGGCCGGGTGGCCGCCGACGAGCTTGGTGTCGATCGTCGCGGCCGCGAGGTCATAGGCCCGGCAGAACTCCTGATAGTTGTGCAGGCAGCGGCGCCGCAGTAACTCCCGCAACAGGGTCGATCCCTCGACGCTCTCCGGGGGACCGTAGGGCTTGAACAACTCAGCGGCCGTCCACCCGGGCAGCATGGCCTCCAGCACGGCGCAGTGATCGGGGTGGGGCAGGTCCTGGATCTGCCCGGCCAGCCACCGATACAAGGTCGCCTTACTCGGGTAGGTCTCGACGAGCTCCTTATCCAGACCTCTGGCGGCCTTCTGGTAGGCCCGTTTGAACATTCCGTAATTCTGTAGATGACGCGCCCGGAGCAATGCCTTCAGCATCGTCGGGTCCGACGACGAACGTGGCGAAGGCCCCCGCATGTCCTCGCTGTGTCCTGGTTGCTGAGTCATTCTCGTCCCCTTGAACCTTTCTCTGATACCGCTGACGGTGCCCAGCGTAACCACCCCACCACGAAGGCATCCACCGCCCCTGAGGTGGAAGTACAGGACAAGAAGGCCCGTACGTGTCTTGCTTGTCGTGATACGAAGACGAGAAGTGATGGAACCGCCATGAGCAGCCGATGGGTGTATCTGCGACCGCGGCCGGTGAAGATACGTCTAGGGGCCGCTTACCCACCGCTTACCCCGCTCGAACAGTAAGGACCGATGGGTCACGTCCGATCCTGCCCACCCAGCGGTAGGACGGCCACGACGGACACCGCTGCACACCGCGCCCACCTGGGTCGACGCTGTCGAACACGCCGGCCGAGGCCTCGCCGACCTGGCCGCACCCGGCACCCTCACGCGCAGACTGCGTGGCGTGCTCACGGAGCGGCGCGGTTGCCATCCGGCTTGCGGCTGCTGTCGTTCGTCCCGTGAGCCTGTTTTGCGCAGAAATTACTGGCGGTGGGCGCGATGCCGTCCCCGGGTGGTCCGTCGCGTGTCAGAGTGTCGGTCGAATACGAACGTAACAACGGCTTTGATCCCCGAGATGACGGGGCCGGTCACAGCCTGCCTGGCGGCGTTGTGTCGGCGGTGGCGGCGGCACAGATTCGGTGTCGGGCCTGCCGGTGGCATCGTGATCGGTCGTCCGCAGTCCTGGCACCGGGCCCTCACGAACACCGGTGATGACGTTCGTGTCGGGCCGGTCGGTGCGGGAGTGTCAGGGCTTGGTGTCAAGTAGTGAACGCACCACCAGCTTCAACCAGTCTCGACAAGGAATTTGTTGAGGACTTCGGTGGGTTTCTTCCAGTTGAGTGTCTGTCGTGGGCGGTTGTTGAGTTCGTCGGCGACG
>JBOHEO010000002.1:0-78568 GCA_050701055.1 Pseudonocardia sp.
GTGCTGCCCGCGCTGGTCGCCGCGGCCGGAGCACTCGGGGCCGCGGTCGGCGGCACCCAGTGGCGGACGGCGGCGTCGCGGCGATTCGGGTCCGACCTGCCGGGTGCGTTCGCCGAGGACGGTGTTGCCGCGCTGCTCGGCTGGCTCGGCGCCCGCCGTCCCCGCTGAACCTGCCCCGACCGGGTGTCACAGGGTCAGGTGTCGCTGTTCGATCGGGGAGCCGAACCGCGACGCTCATGCCCCGTCGGCGGTGAGCTTCCCATCGGCCAGCCTGCGGTAGACCTCCGCGGCGCCCCGGGAGAACCCGTCGGGTAGCCCGAGTGCGCCGATCGCGTCGGCGGCCTCATCCATCTCCCCCGCCCACCGCCACGCTTTCGACCCGGCCCGGTCGACCGCGTCGCGCAGCTCCGCGGCGTAGTCCACCCCCGCCCGAACCAGCTCGTCGCGCAGGGCATCCTCCACCCCGAACCCGCGGGCAGCAGCCGCCAACTCCAGCCAGACCGCCGGGAGCGCCTTGCTCTGCAACCCGTAGCAGGCCTTGAGCGCGCTCGCCGAGCCGAGATCGCGGCCCAGCACCCGCGACTCGAATGGTGAGCCCTCGAACAGGCCAGCCACGGCGACGGCGCCCGCGCCCGACAGCCACAGCACCGTGCGGCCCGGCTCCCACGCGGGCGGACCGATGACGGCCCCGTCCACGACGCGGCCCGCGCCCAGCAACTCCCCGATGCCCCGAACTGTGCCCGGCGACACCGCGTTCGCCTCAACGAAGAGCGGCCGGTGTGCGCGTCCCTCGACTGCGGCCGCTACCTGCTCCGCGACCTCCCGCGCGGCGTGCGGCGGGCAGATCGAGATGATGACATCCGAGCGGCGGGTCAGCTCGGTGACGTCCGGCACCCCGACGAGGTCGGCGGCCGCCGCCCGTCTGGACGTCGCCGTGCTGCGCCCGGCCGCCGCCCAGATGACGGCGCCGGCCACCCGTTTGAGCGCTGATCCGAGCGATGCCCCCATCAGTCCGGGATGCAGCACACCGATCACCGGGCGCCGGGGTAAGACCTCGCTGACTTCGCTCACGGGCGTCATCATCGTGCATCACCGTTCCACGAAACGTGTCAAGACGGTTCATGGAGTCGCTACCTCGCGGAGGCGACCTTGACTCTTGATCTGAGCCTTCCCGTGGCGGTACCCGTCGCCGCCCATGGCGGTCTTACGTGGGTTTCCAGCGGGCCGTTTCACCTCAGGGCGCAACTCGCCCGAGAGGGTCTGGTCCGCGAGCGCGGCCAGGTTCAGTGCGGCGTTGTAGTCCCGGTCGAGCCGGGTACCGCAGTTCTCACACACGAACTCCCGCTCGGCGAGGGTGAGCTTGGCTTTCACCGCACCGCACGCCGAGCAGGTCTTGCTGGACGGGTACCACCGGTCGGCGACGACAAGTCGCACACCTGCATCGGCCGTCTTGTAGTCGAGTTGGCGACGCAGCTCCGCCATGCCCAGTCCGGAGATGTGCCGGGCGAGGCGCCGGTTGCGGACCATGCCGGACACGTTCAGGTCCTCGACGACCACGACGTCGTGGTCGCGCACGAGGTGGGTGGAGAGCTTGTGCAGGCCGTCGCGGCGCGCGTTGGCGACGCGGGTGTGCAGCGTCGCGACCCGCACCTTCGCCTTGCGCCACCGGTGGGATGGCACCTGCCGGGTGCGGCGGTCCGGGCCGCGACGCCGCGACGCCTGACGCTGGGTGCGGCGCAGGGCCGCGAGCGCACCGTCAAGATGACGCGGGTTGGGCACGACCTCCCCGGTGGACAACACAGCCAGCGATGTGATACCGAGGTCGACTCCCACCGTTCGGCCGTCGGTTCGCTCGGCAGGTCCCGGGTCGGGCAGCTCCACGGAGAACGCCACATGCCAGCGCCCGCGCTGCCACGACAACGTGGCCGAACGGATGCGCGCGGTTCCTGCCTCCACTCTGCGGGCGAGCTTGCGGGTGTTCTCGTGGGTACGTACCTGGCCGATTCGCGGGAGCTGGATGTGGCGTCGGCCGTCCCCGAGACCGAACGCCCCGGTAGTGAATCGGCAGGTCAGACGCGCGCGACGGCCCTTGAACCGCGGGAACCCGACGCGGCGACCTGCCCGCTTGCCCGATTTCGAGGACGACCAGTTGGACAGCGCGGTCGCCAAGTTGGCCAGCCCGCAGGAGTACGCCTCCTTCGAGTTCTCCGACCACCACGGCGCGCGGGTGTTCTTCGCGTCGTTCCACGCACGGCGCAGACTCCACGCCGACCAGCCGACCGGTTCGGTGAGCTGGTCGGCCGGGATACCGTAGGTACCTTCGGCGGCCCGCTGATCGAGGTTGGCGCGGATCAACGCAAGCCCGAAGTTGTACGCGAAGCGTTGCCCGCCGCAATGCGAACGGAACATCTCGGCTTGGGCGTCGGTCGGATCGAGCGCGAACAGATAGGCGCGGATCACCGCGCATCCTCCGGCTCCGCTTCGATCGCGGACACGGCGGCAGCCGCCCTGCGCGCGGCAGAGCCGCGGCCGTACAGGCGAGCGCACATCAAGGTCAGAACCTCGGTGAGGTCCCTGGCAAGGTCGTCGAGCAGCTCCGCGTCGTCGAGTATCACCACGGTTCGCCCGTGCGCCGAGAGCACCGCTTCCAGGCACTCCACACCGAACCGGGCCAGCCGGTCGCGGCGCTCGACCACGATCACCGACACCTTCGGATCGGCGAGCACCTTCCGCAGCTTAGTGCGGCACCCGCCCGGCCCGGACCCGATCTCGGTGACGGTGCGGTCGATCCGGATACCGCGCTCCGAGCACATCCTCAACACTCGCCCGGCTTGGCGTTCGAGGTCGACCTTCCGGTCGTACGAGCTGACCCGACAGTACGCCACTACTACACCGGACTCCTTCACCAGCGGATCGACCAAGATCGTACCGGTCGCGAGCTACTGGACGGGCACCGGGAGCGTCCCGGCGTGGAACCAGTTCAACGCCGCCCGGTACGACACCCCGTTCTCCTTGGCCCACACACTCAGCTTCACACAGGAAGCATCACATGAAACAGCGCGTTGCTACACATTCCCGCGAACAGTTGAGAACCCCGGTTCGGTCAGGTTCCGAACACGACGACGCGCAGGTGAGGACTCCCTCCTGCTCCCCGGCGCCGGTAAGGATAACCTTACCGCTATGAGCTCCGGAAGGTCCGTCCTGCGCGCCTCCGTCGGCGCGTACCGGCGCCACGTCGGTATCGCGGCGGTGTTTCTCGTCGGTCACCAGACCGGTGAGGCGCTCGTCCCGGTCCTGGTCGGCGTGATCATCGACGAGGCCGTGACCACCGGGGACCCCCGGGCACTCGCCGGCTGGTTGCTGGTGCTGGGCCTGGACTTCGCGGTGCTGTCGTTCAGCTACCGGTGGGGTGCCCGCCGGTCGTGGCTGGCCGACGTGCTCGCCGACCAGCGGCTGCGATTGCAGATCGCCGACCGGGTGCTCGACGCCCGCGGCGGGGCCGAGGCGGGGCGGCTGCCCGGCAGCCTCACCAACATCGCCGTGTCCGACGCCAAGCGCGTGGGCATCGTCAACTTCGCGCTGCCGCTCGGGCTGGCCGCCGTGGCCGCCCTCATCGTCGCGGCGGTCGCGCTGCTGCGGATCTCGCTGCCGTTGGGCCTGCTGATCCTGCTGGGGACGCCGCCACTGTTGTACGCGGTGCATCTGCTCGGCAAGCCGCTGGAGAAGCGCAGCGGACCGGAGCAGGAGCGGGCCGCGCAGGCATCCGGGATGGCCGCCGACCTCGTCGCCGGGGTCCGGGTGCTCAAGGGCATCGGCGCCGAGCCCGCGGCGGTGCGCCGCTACGTCGGCATCAGCCAGGAGGCGCTGGCCGCGACGTTGCGCGCGACCGGCGCGCAGTCCTGGTACCAGGGGGCGGTGCTGGCCACGAACGGGCTCTTCCTGGCCCTGGTGGCCCTCGTCGGCGGCCGGCTCGCGGCGGTGGGCGACATCAGTGTCGGCGAGCTGGTAGCGGCGGTCGGGCTCGCACAGTTCCTCATCACGCCGCTGCAGATCTTCGGTTGGGTCAACGGGAGGCTCGCGCAGGCTCGCGCGTCGGCCGCTCGGATCGCGGAGATCCTCGACGCGCCACCGGCGGTCACGGCTGGTTCCCGGCCCGTCCCGGCGTCCCCGGCCGGGCAGCTGCGACTGCGACTGCTCGGGCACGGCCCGCTCGACGGCGTCGACCTCACCGTCCCGGCCGGGGAGCTCCTCGGCGTGGTCGCGGCCGATCCGGCCGGCGCCGTCGCGCTGCTGCACTGCTTGGGCCGCGAGGTCGATCCGGCTTCCGGTGCGGTCGAGCTCGACGGGGTGGCACTGGGCGAGTACCCGCCTGCCGACTCCCGCGGGGCCGTGCTGGTCGCCGCGCACAACGCCGAGCTGTTCGCCGGTACGGTACGGGACAACGTGCTCGCCGGCGCGCCGCCGGACCGCGACCTCGAACCCGCGATGGCCGCCGCGCAGGCCGACCAGGTGGTCGACGCGCTGCCCGCGGGCCGGGACACCGAGATCTCGGAGCAGGGCCGCTCGCTGTCCGGCGGCCAGCGGCAACGGGTGGCCCTGGCCAGGGCGCTCGCCACCGACGCGCCCGTCCTCGTGCTGCACGACCCGACGACGGCCGTCGACACCGTCACCGAGGCCCGGATCGCCGCCGGGCTGCGTGCCGTCCGCCGCGGCCGCACGACGATCGTGCTCACCACCAGCCCGGCACTGCTCGCGGTCACCGACCGGGTGGTCGTGCTCGACGGCGGCCGGATCACCGCCGATGGCTCGCACGCCGACCTCCTGCACTCCCACGACGGCTACCGCGCGACGGTGCTGTCGTGAGCCCCGGGTCGGCACGCGCGCTGCTGCCCGTTGCCACCGGTGAGCGACTGCGCACCGCGCTGGCCGAGCTCCTGAGCCCGCATCGGGTCCGGGCCGCGTTCGCGGTCACCGCACTGGTTGCGGGTGCGGCCGTCAGCCTGCTCACCGCGCCGTTGCTGGGCCGCATCGTCGACCTCGTGGTCCAGGGCGCGCCCGCGGACGCGGTCAACGGCCCGGTGCTGCTGCTCGTCGCCGTGGCCATGGGTCAGGGGCTGCTGGCGGTGCTGGGCATCGCGCTCGTCGCCCGGGTCGGCGAGAACATGCTCGCCGAGCTGCGCGAGCGCTTCGTCTCCCGCGCCCTGGGCCTGCCGCTGGAACGGATCGAGGCCGCCGGCTCGGGCGACCTCACCTCCCGGGTCACCGCGGACGTCTCGCTGGTCGGCGACGCCGTTCGTGAGGCAGTCCCCGAGCTCGCCCGATCCGGGCTGGTCATCATGCTCACCCTCGTCGGGCTGGCCGTGCTGGACTGGCGGTTCCTGGTGGCCGCGCTGCTCGCCGTGCCGATCCAGGCGCTCACCGCGCGCTGGTACCTCGCCCGCTCCACCCCGATCTACACCGAGCAGCGCGTGGTGGGCGGTGTCCAGCAGCAGCAGCTGCTGGACACCGTCGGCGGGGCCGCCACCGTCCGGGCGTTTCGGCTGGCCGACGAGCACGCCGAGCGGGTGCGCTCGCGCTCGCAGGACGTCGTGGACCTCGCGCTGCGGGTGGTGCGGCTGCAGACGGGGTTCTTCGGTCGGCTCAACCTCGCCGAGTTCATCGGCGTGGCCGCCGTGCTCACCGCCGGGTTCTTCCTGGTCCGCAGCGGGGCCGCGTCGATCGGCACGGCCAGTGCGGCCGCGCTCTACTTCATCAACCTGTTCACCCCGATCAACCAGGTGTTGTTCCTGCTGGACACCGCCCAGTCGGCGGCCGCGAGCCTGGCCCGTATCGTCGGGGTCGCCGAGCTGCCCGCCGAGCAGCAGCCCGCGCACCCGGTGCGCCCGGTCGACGGCGCGGTGCACGCCAAGGGCCTCGGCCACTCCTACGTCGAGGGTCACGAGGTCCTCGACAGCGTCGACCTCGACATCGCCCCCGGGGCTCGGGTTGCCCTGGTGGGCGCCAGCGGGGCGGGCAAGACCACGCTGGCCAAGCTCGTCGCCGGCGTGCACCGGCCGACCCGGGGCAGGGTCGACATCGGTGGTGCCACCCTCGACGAGCAGGGGCCGGCCGTCGTCCGCGAGACGGTCGCGCTGATCACCCAGGAGGTGCACGTCTTCGCCGGCTCGCTGGCCGACGACCTGCGGCTCGCGAAGCCACCCGCGACCGGCGACGAGCTTCGGGCCGCACTGGCCACCGTCGACGCTCTGAGCTGGGCCGAGGCGCTGCCCGACGGGCTGGACACGGTCGTCGGATCCGCCGGCCACTCGCTCACCGTGGTGCAGGCCCAGCAGCTCGCGCTGGCCCGGCTCGTGCTGGTCGACCCGCCCGTCGCGATCCTCGACGAGGCCACTGCCGAGGCCGGCAGTTCGGGGGCCCGGGCGCTCGAGGCCGCCGCGCGTCGGGCGCTGGCCGGCCGGACCGGGCTGATGGTCGCCCACCGGCTCACCCAGGCGGCCGGTGCGGACACCGTGGTGGTGCTGGACGCCGGGCGAGTGGTCGAGCGCGGGACGCACGATGAACTCGTTGCCGCGGGGGGCCGGTATGCGCGGCTGTGGGCCGCCTGGTCGAGCGCTCGGTGAGCCGATCGGACGGCGGCCTGGACCAGAAGGGTGACGTGCTTGCCACTTGACGTACATGGCATAGTTAGGCGAACCTAATCATCTCGAAAGGGTGGCTGAGATAAGCCCGATCGAGTGAGACCCACGCCTAGCACCCTGGAGAGCAACCGTGGCGTACCCGTCACTTGCACGTCTGGCGTACCTGCTGGTCCTCGCACTGATGCTCGCCGCGTGCGGCGGCACCGCACCGGCCGGCTCGGCGCCCGCAGCCCCGGCTACCGGCCCGTTCCCGGTCACCGTCGAGCACAAGTACGGCACGACCGAGATCCCCGGGGAGCCGCAACGGATCGTCACCCTCGGGCTGTCCGACCAGGACGCCGTGCTGGCGCTCGGGAAGAAGCCGGTCGGGGCGGTGGACTGGTTCGGCGAGCGCCCGTTCGGCAACTGGCCGTGGGCACAGCCGCTCTGGGGGGACGCCGAACCGTCCATCGTCGGCGAGCGCGACGAGTACAGCTTCGAGCAGATCGCCGCGCTTCGGCCCGACCTGATCATCGCCCAGTACTCCGGCATGTCACAGGGGCAGTACGACACCCTCTCCAAGGTCGCGCCGGTGGTCGCCCAGCCTCAGGGCTACCCGGACTACCAGGCACCGTGGCCGGTCATGACGCGCGCGATCGGCAAGGCCACGGGCCAGGAGGCTGAGGCCAACGAGCTGATCGACGGCATCGCCGAGCGGTTCGCCGCCATCCGCGCCGAGCACCCGGAATTCGCGGAGATGACGGCTGTGGTCGCCGACAGCGAGGAGCCCGGCCAGTTCGCCGTGTTCTCCCCGAACGACCCCAAGATGGTTTTCCTCGCGGAGATGGGTTTCACCATGCCCGAGGAGCTGAAGCAGTTCATCGGCTCGCAAGACGTGGTCAGCCTCAGCGCTGAGCGGCTGGGCCTCCTCGAGGCAGACCGGCTGGTGTGGTTGACCAGTGACCCGGCCACCGGGGAGAGGATCAGTGCTGATCCGCTCTACCAGAAGCTGGCCGTGGCGGCAGAGGGCCGGGACATCTTCGTCAGCTACACCGACCCCCCGATCGGCGGGGCGCTGTCATTCAACACCGTGCTGAGCATCCCCTACGCCGTCGACCAACTCGAGCCGCAGCTCGCCGACCCGCGGCAGCAGTAGGAGTGCCCGTCGTGACCGGGCCGCACCAGCGGCCCGATCGCGTCAGGCCATCTCGGCGAGGCCAACCTCGTGGTGGTGCAGAGTCATCCCGTCTTCGTGGGGTCGCGCTCCACCACGTCGCCGAGAATGTCGTCGACTCGGCGCAGCAGCTCGGCGTCCAGCCGCACCCCGGCCCCGGCCACGTTGGCCCTCACCTGCTCCGGCCGGGACACCCCGATGATCGCTGCGGCGACATTGTCGTTCTGCAGCGTCCAGGCCACCGCGAGCGCGCCCATGCTCAACCCGGCCTCGGCGGCAAGGGGCTTCAACTTCTCGACCCGAAGGAGGACATCGCTGCGCAGCCAGGAGGTGATCTCGGTGTCACCGGAGAGGTCCGTGGCCCGGGATCCCGCCGGAAACGCCGCGCCATGGGTGTACTTGCCGGTCAGCACCCCCTCGGCAAGGGGCGACCAGACGATCTGGGACAGCCCCTCCCGCCGGCAGGCCGGCACCACCTCCGGCTCGATCACCCGCCAGAGCATCGAGTACTGCGGCTGGTTGGAGACCAGCGGTACCCGCAGTTCGCGGGCCAGCCCGGCACCGGCGACGATCTGATCGGCGGTCCACTCGGAAACCCCGAGGTACAGCACCTTGCCGGCGTGCACCAGGTCGGCGAAGGCCGACATGGTCTCCTCCAGCGGCGTCGTCGGATCGTAGCGGTGGGCTTGATAAAGGTCGACGTGGTCGACGTCCAACCGACGCAGTGAGCTGTGGATCGACTCGATGATGTGTTTACGGCCCAGGCCCTTATCGTTCGGACCCGGTCCGGTCGGCCAATAGACTTTGGTGCAGATCTCTATCCCTTCCCGCCGTTGCCCGGCAAGCGCGCGGCCGAGCACTTCCTCGGCCCGGGTCTGGGCGTAGACGTCGGCGGTGTCGAAGGTGGTGATGCCGACGTCCAGAGCGGCATGCACACAAGCCCGGGCCCGCTCCTCATCGATACGATCGCCGTGGGTGAGCCAGTTGCCATGGGCGATGGCACTGACGGTCAGGCCGCTGTGGCCGAGGCGATGAAACTCCATGTCTGAATGCAGCCTTTCTTTCCGTTTTGGGCTCGCGTCTCAACGATCGCACCTTATGGGGAATCATGGGGAACTGTCGTAGGAAGCTGTCGTAGGGAGCTGAGGTAGAGCTGGAGCATTCCTTCGTTGACCCCGTGGGCGACGATCGAGGTGAAGTCCTCGCTCGTGGGCTCGCGGTCCACCGAGGACACCTTTTTCTCAGCGTCGGTCCTACGATCTCCCCAGACCCCCTCAAAGATCGAGGACATCACCTGATACTCCTCAGGGGACCGGACCTTGAAGTCCTGCTCCCACTCGTGTACTGGCTTGACATCGACCTGGTAGCCGCAGTGCCGGGCGGTGTCGAGCACGTGCGCAAGACGCACCTTCCGCTGCGTCGTGAGGACGAAGTGACTACTGTCGTGATGGCGCCTCGCGACCGAGACGAGCAGCCGCGCCGCCTCGTCCACAGGAATCCAGGTCTCAGCGACGTCGATGTCAGGGGCAGTGCTGAGCTCGAGGATCCAGCGGAGGACTCGAAACATGACATCGTGGTCGTTGCTGCGTCCCGTCCGGCTGTCGCCCGCGAGTCTGGGGGTCCGGTAGACAGCGGCCGGGACGCCGTATGACATCGCGGCGGTGACGAGTCGCTCAGCGCGCCATTTGCTTTCGGCATACCCGGACTCCGACGTGTCCTGCCCCGACTGCTCGAGCGTGGCAACGTCGGTCGTCGAGACGTAGTGAAAAGTCTTGAGCCACGAGGTCGTCGCAAGTCGGAGCAGCTCCAGCGTTCCGCCCTCGTTCACACCTCTGAACTGCTCATGTGAGAAGAGCCCCCGCACCTGGGCGGCGTTGTGATAGATGGCGTCGATCTCGGCTGCCAGCCGCTCGTACTCCGCAAGGCTCAGGCCGAGCCGTGGCCGGGCCAGGTCGCCCACGACTACCGAGACCCGCTGCCGATGGGAGGTCCCCCAGAGTCCGTACTTCTCAAGATTCGTGTGCAGCCTCTCCCACGCCCGTGGCGCATCCTGTGCACGCACGAGGCAGGTGACCCGGCACTGCGTCTGGGAAAGAAGCTCGTGGAGCAGGTACGCCCCGAAGAAGCCGGTCGAGCCGGTGAGCAGCACATGTGTCTCAGGTCGGCGCGGTCGGGGTGGGAGATTGTCATACGTTGGGAGAGCCGAGTCCCACTCGTGAGCATCGTCTGGTGAGCGTTCTGCTGGAGGTTGCTCGCCACGTTGGAGGGCGATGACGGCCGCGGTCAGGCTGGCCGCGGTCGGTCGTTGGAAGAGCTCAGCCAACGGTACGTCGACGTCCAGGGTCCGGCTTAGCTGAACTATCACCCGTGCTGCGGTCAGTGAGTAGCCCCCGAGATCGAAGAAGTCGTCGTCGACACCGACTCGATCCAACCCCAACACCTTTGCGAACAGCTCACAGACGACCTGCTCCTGCGGTGAGCGAGGCGCGCGGCCGGGGGTGGCTGGGATCGGGCCCGGCGTGGGCAGGGCCTTGACGTCGAGTTTGCCGTTCACCGTCAACGGCAGCTGGTCCACCATCACTAACGCAGCCGGCACCATGTGGCCCGGCAACCGCTGTTTCAGATGCTCCCGCAACCGCGGGGCGAGCGCGTCGATCTGAGGGGTCTGCACTGGCGCGGGGACCACATAACCCACCAGACGCTGCGTCCCAGAGACATCAGGGTCATCGACGATCACTGCGGCATGCGTTACCTGTGGGTGCTGGGAAAGGACGGTCTCGATCTCGCCGAGCTCCACCCGGAACCCCCGGACCTTCACCTGCCCGTCATTGCGACCCAGGAACTCCACACACCCGTCGGGCTGATATCGGGCCATGTCCCCAGTGCGATACATCCGCCCGCCCGGGGGACCGTAGGGGTCGGCCACGAATCTCTCAGCAGTCAGGCCATGGCGGCCAAGGTAGCCTCTGGCCAACCCGTCGCCGACCACGTACAGCTCGCCGGTCACCCCAACTGGAACTGGATTCAGCGCGGTGTCGAGTACGTATACCTGGGTGCCGGGGTCCGGTCGTCCGATGGGCACCGACTGATCCGCCCATTCAGGGCCGGCAGGCCAAAGGGTGGAGTTGACCGTGGTCTCGGTCAGCCCGTAGGCGGCGAACAGCCGCAGGCTGGTCGACCAGCGGCTGATGAGCTGTGGAGGCACCCGCTCGGTACCGACCAGCAGCGTGGCGCCAGCCGGCAGCGCACAGTCCTCAGGGAGCGTCGCGATCAGCGACGGCGGCAACACCATGTGGGTCACCGCGTGCTCGCGGACGTAGTCGGCCAGCGCCGGTCCGGCCACCCGCCGGTCTTCGGGGATGATCACCAGTCGGCCTCCTACCAGCAGTGCCATGCACAACTCCCAGAAGGCGACGTCGAAGCTGATCGAGGCGAACTGCAGCACCCGGCTGTCCGGACCGACCCCGAGCCGGTCCACAGCGGTGGCCACCAGGCTGGACACACCGTCGTGTGAGACGACGACACCCTTGGGCCGTCCGGTGGAACCCGAGGTGTAGAGAACATAAGCTGCAGCGCCGATCGGCAACGGGCCGGCGCGCTCGACATCGGTGAGGTCGGCCCCGTCGGATCCCTCCCATGTCACCCGAACGTCATGATCACCGAAAATCAGATGGCGCGATACAGAGCTGTCGGGCAAGCTTGATGCGATGGCAGCGGTGGTCACGATCATCACGGGGTTCGCGTCATCGACCATGAACGCGATTCGCTCAGCCGGATGGTCCGGGTCCAACGGCAGGTACGCACCGCCGGTTTTCAGTACTGCCAACACCGCTACGATCATCTCGGTCGAGCGGGGCAGTGCCAGAGCCACTATCCGTTCCGCACCCACCCCACGGTCGATCAGTACCCTGGCCAACCGGTTCGCTTCGGCGTTGAGCTGCCCGTAGGTGACCTCGGTGCTCTCGAATACTATTGCTGTTGCGTGTGGTGTTCGTGCGGCCTGTGCCGCGAACAGCTCCGTAAAGGTCGCCTCTGGCAGCGTGTGCGCGGTGTCGTTCCATTCCACCAACACCTGGTGGCGTTCCGCGGCGGTGAGGATGTCGATGCGTCCGATGGGCTGACCAGGATCGGCAGCGATCGACTCGAGGATCCGTACCAGTCGCGTGGTCATCGCCTCGGCGGTACTCTGGTCGAACAGATCCGGGCGGTAGAACAGCTCAAGGGTCAAGGACGGCCCCGGGTGCGCCACCACCGCGATGGGGTAGTGGGTGACGGTGTAGAGTTCTTCGTCCGGGATGCGCAGTCCGCATGCGGGATCGGCCAGCCGGGAGCCGGTGGGAATGTTCTCGTAAACCACCAGCGTGTCGAACAGTGGGCTCACACCCGCCAGCCGTTGGATATCGGCCAAGCCGAGATGGTGGTAAGCCAACAGCTCGGTCTGCTCGGTCTGCACCCGGGTCAGGACCTCGGCTATCGGCTCCCACGGCCGCAGGCGGACTCGTACCGGCACGGTGTTGATGAACAGCCCGACCATGGTCTCCATCCCGGCGAGCTCAGCCGAGCGGCCGGAGACTGTGACCCCGAAGGTCACGTCATCATGACCGGTCAGGCGGCCGAGCAAGATGGCCCATGCCGTTTGGACCACGGTGTTGAGTGTCACGCCACGTTGTCGGGCTTGTCGGGTCAGTGCAGTGGTGAGCCCCTCGGGCAGCGGGGTTGTAACCCGGTCGGGGGCCAGCGGTGGGCGATGCTGGTCGGCGCCTGCGACCAGGGTGGGTTCCTCCAGCCCAGCCAGGGCCTGGCGCCATGCGGTCTCCGCGGCGGGGCGGTCCTGGGCTGCCAGCCAGGCCAGGTAGTCACGGTAGGGGGTGGCCGGCGCCTGACCGCTGATCTCACCACGCCGGGCGTAGTGCCCGAACAGCTCTTCCCTTACCAGCGGGATCGACCAACCATCCAGGAGAATGTGGTGGTAGGTGATGGATAGGTGGTGGTGCTCGGAACCTAGACGGACCAGCATGAACCGAATCAACGGTGGGTTGGCCAGGTCGAACCGTCGATCTCGGCATTCGGTCGAACAACGTGCTAGTTCGGTGGCCCGCTCGGCCGGGTCCAACCCGGACAGGTCCACCTCGTGCCACGGCAGCTCGACCCGATGCGGGATCACCGCCACAGCATTACCGGACTTGACGTACCGGTATCCGGCACGCAGATTCGCGTGGCGATCCAGCAACGCCTGCCCAGCCGCCCGCATCGCCACCGGGTCCAGCGACCCCTCCAGATGGATTCCCCACTGCACCGTATAAACGTCAGGACCGTTGTTGTCCAGCAGGGCGTGGAAGAGCATTCCCTGCTGCAACGGCGACAGCGGCAGCATCTCCTGAAGGCCGGTCGGCTTGTGCGTCACGTCGTCCACTCCGCTTCCAGTTCGTCGATGTCTTCCTGGCTGGCCGAGACCAACGCCATATCTGATGGGGTGTGGCCACCGGCGTGTGGAGTGGCTGCGTGGGCGGCGAGTGCTTCCAAAGCCTGGAACCAGTTTTGGGCCAGCTCACGTACTGCCTCTTCGGTGAGCAGTTCGCTCGGCCACGACCAGCTGGCATGTAGCTGTGGCCCGCTTGGTTGGTCTTCGGTCCAGGCATTGATGTGCACGCTGTGGCTCATGGGCAGGTCCGGGTCGGTACCACCACCCAGCCCGCAATCCGGGACCATGGCCCAGTCGGTGGTGCCGGAGACGGTGAATCGGCCCAGGTAGTTGAATATGATCTGGGCCGTCGGTAGTTCGGTCAGGATTGTTGCGGTGCGGGGGTTGAGGTAGCGCAGTAGGCCGAAGCCCAGACCGTGGTCGGGCGCGACGCGGAGTTGTTCTTTGATGTTCTTGAGTGCTTGGCCTGCTGCCTGGCCCCCAGCGAGCGCATCGTCGAGATCAATCCCGTTCACATCCAGGCGTACTGGAAAGATGCTGGTGAACCAACCCACTGTGCGGGACAGGTCCACTCCTCCGACGAGCTGCTCTTGACGGCCGTGGCCTTCCAGGTCCACGAGTACTGAGCGCTGCTTGCCGTGGCCTTGCCGCCGGCGCCGCTGCGCGATCGCCAAGGCCAATGCGGTCAACAGCACGTCGTCCACACCGGCGTGAAATGCGGCTGGCACGCTGGTCAGTAGCGGTTCGGCCGACGCCGGTAACACCAACGTCACTTCGTGGTATGTGCCCCAGGTGTCGCGGGCCCAGTCCAGCGGCCGTTCGCCCAGCAGCGGGTCGCCGCCGTCCAATATCCCTGTCCATACCGGCAGCTCGGCCACTCGTGCTGGGTCCTGGGCCTTGGCGGTCCACAGCTGTGCCCACCGCCGAAACGATGTCCCGGACCGTTCCAGCATCGGGGTCTGGCCGGCGGCCATCTGTGCCCAGCCCATTCCCAGGTCCTCCATGAGGATCCGCCATGACACCCCGTCGACGACCAAGTGGTGGATCATGACCAGGAGTCGACCTGGCCGCGCCGGCCCGCAGTCGAACCACACCACCTGCGTCGTCACCCCGGCCTGGAGCGCCAACCTGCCTACCGCCGCGGTCTCCTCGGTCTCGATCACCCACCGCGGATCCTCGTCGTTCAACGCGGCGGCATCGACTCGGCTGATGCACGACTCGGCGGCTGTCGATCCCACTGGTCCCACCCGCAGGGTCCACTGCTGACCGTCGCCGTCCGGGCGCTCCAGCCGCGCCCGCAACAGGTCGTGGCGGTCCAGCACCGCCTGCCACAGCAGGGTCAGTCGCTGTTGGCTCAGATCAGCCGGTGTCTGTACGACGACGGCCATGGCATAGCCGTCGATCGGACCGCCCCGCTCCAGCAGCCAGTACATGGCCGGGGTCAAGGGCACCACACCGACCCCGTCGTCAGGTGCTTCGGTGACCGTTGCGGCCGTGTCGGCGTCCTTGGCCACCGCCGCCACCGCCGCCACCGTCCGGCGCTCGAAGACGTCGCGGGGACTGATCACCACGCCCGCCTTGCGCGCGCGGCTGACAAGTTGGATCGAGATGATGCTGTCCCCACCCAGGGTGAAGAAGTCGTCCTCGGCTCCGACCCGGTCCAAGCCCAACACCTCAGCGAACAGCTCGCACAGGACCTGCTCCCGCGGCGAGCGCGGTGCCCGGCTGGGTGTGGCGGGAGACAAGTCGGGTACGGGTAGTGCCTTGACGTCGAGTTTGCCGTTAACGGTCAACGGCAGCCGGTCGAGGACCACCAAGGCGGCAGGCACCATGTACTCGGGCAATCGCTGTGTCAGATGCTCGCGCAGCAGCGGGACGAGAGCGTCGGCTTGACACGCCGCGATCGGGACCACATAGCCCACCAGACGCTTCACTCCGGAGATATGAGTGTTGTCGGCGATCACCGCCGCCTGGGCCACGCCGGAGTGTTCGGTGAGGGCGGTCTCGATCTCACCGAGCTCGACGCGGTAGCCGCGGATCTTGACCTGGTCGTCGGTGCGCCCAAGGAAATCAATCAGGCCATCAGGTCGCGTCCGGACGAGATCGCCGGTCCGGTACATCCGCGCGCCGGGAGAGCCGAACGGGTTGGCGACGAACCGTTCGGTGGTCAGACCGGGGCGGTCAAGGTAACCCCTGGCCAGCCCGACCCCGGCGATGTACAGCTCCCCGGCCACGCCGTCGAGGACCGGACGCAGCCAGGTGTCCAACACGTGGGCGCGTGTGTTCCAGACCGGGCGCCCGACGGTCGGGGTCGGGCTGTCGAGGGTGCCGCCACCGAGGGTGTTGATGGTGTACTCGGTCGGTCCGTACAGGTTGTAGCCCAGCACGCCGTCGATGTCGCGCAGGCGCTGCCAGACCACATCCGGCACCGCCTCACCACCCAGCAGGACAAGGACCGGGCGGTGGCCCCTGCCGCCGTTCTGGTCGAGCAGCCCGTGCTCAAGCAGCAGTTGGGCGTAGCTGGGAGTGACGTTGACCACGTCGATCCGGTGGCGGGCGCAATAGGTGACGAGCGCGTCGGCGTCGCGCCGCATGTCCTCGTCCAGCACGTGGACCTCATGTCCTTCGACGAGCCACAGCAGCTCTTCCCAGGACATGTCGAACGAGAACGACACGGTGTGCGCGATCCGGAGTCGCCTGCCTCCCGCCGCCTCGACGACCGGGGCGAAGATCCGTTCCCGGTGGTTGAGCTGCATGTTCGTCAAACCCCGATACGGGGTGACCACCCCCTTAGGTCTTCCGGTCGACCCCGACGTGTAGATCACATAGGCTGGATGATCCAGACGACGAGGGTTCGTACGGGCGAAGCCGGAAAGATCGCTGTCGGACAGGTCCGTACCCGGCAGGTCGTCGAGCTCGCTGATGGTGACCGGGTCGTCGAGCAGGATCCGGTCGACACCGAGGTCAGGTGTCGGCGCTACACCGGTGGTGGTGAGCAGGCACACCGGTGGCGCGTCGGTGAGCATGAAAGCGATCCGGTCGGCCGGGTAGTCCAGGTCCAGCGGCAGGTAGGCCGCGCCGGTCTTGAGCACCGCGAACAGCGCTACCACCATGTCAGCCGAGCGCGGCAACGCCAGGGCCACCACCCGCTCCGGACCCGCACCGTGCGCGACGAGCAGCCGCGCCAACCGGTTGATGTGCGCATTCACCTCGGCGTAGGTGAGCGTCGTCTCACCGAAGACCAGGGCGTCTACATCCGGCGTGCGCCGCACCTGAGCCTCGAGCAGCTCCGCCACCGTCAGCTCCGGCAGGGGCCGGGTTGTGGTATCCCACACGTGGCGCAGCCGGTCACGTTCATCCGACGTCAACACGTTCACTCGGCTCACCGGCACCGTAGGATCGGTGACCAGTTGTTCGAGCAGCATGACCAGCCTGGCCGCAATCGTCTCGACGGCTTCTCGGTCGAACACATCGGGTCGATACTTCCACTCAAACGACAGTGGATCCCCCGGGTTGACGTTCAGGTTGAGGGGGAAATGAGTGCTGTCGCGGACTGATATGTTCTCGATGCCCAGCGAGTCGGCGATCTGATCGTGGGTCGGCCCATAGCCGGGGTGATTGCGAACGACCTGGAGGGTGTCGAACAGTTGGCCGATCCCTATCGTCCGCTGTACCTCCCCGAGCCGGACATGATGGTAGGGGATCAGTGCCACCTGCTCCTGCTGGAGCCGGACGACGAAATCAGCAAGTGACTCCTGCGGGCGGAGTGTCACCCGGGTTGGGACGGTGTTCATGAAGAGGCCGATGGTGTTGGCAGCCCCGACGACCTCAGCCGGCCGCCCGGACACGACCGAGCCGAACACGACGTCATCCCGACCGGTCAACGAGCCCAGAAGGATGCCCCACACCGCGGTGACCACGCTGTTGAGCGTCAGTCCCCGGCTGCGGATGAACGCGCGGATCTGCGAGGTGAGCATCGTGGAGATCTCGACCAGGACCTCCTCAGCGAAGACGGGCGCACGTGCGGGTTGCCCAGGGGCGACGAGTGTGGGCTCGGCAACGCCATCCAGTGCCGCCCGCCACGCCTCGGTCGCTGCTGCATGATCTTGGGTGGCCAGCCAGGCCAGATAGTCGCGGAACGGCTTGACGGCCGACAGCTCTGCGACATCTCCACCGCCGGCCAGGAGAGTCAGCAGCTCCTGGAAGAACAACCCGACTGACCACCCCTCCATCAACAGCACGTGATAGGTGATCATGATCCACTGCCGGCCGTCTTCCAGCCGCACCGAGATCACCCTCAGCAGCGGAGGGCAGGTCAGGTCGAATCGTCGCATGAGGTCTTCGTCGTACAACCGCCGCAACGCGGCCTTCTCGTCATCAAGACTCAGACCCGAACAATCCACTTCGACGATAGGGATGTCCGCTCTACCCGGGATGAACTGGACCGGCCGCTCCAGTCCCTCCTGCAGGAACCCGGCGCGCAGGGCAGCATGGCGGTCCACGATCGTGCTCAGAGCAACCCGCACCTGATCGCTGGTGATCGGCTGCCGTAGCTCGATGATGATCCGGGCGCTGTACGGGTCCAGCGTCTCAGTGTCATACATCGACTCGAATAACAGGCCCTCCTGCAAGGGTGAAAGCGGCCATATGTCCTCGACGCCCGGGCAGACAGCCTCTATGCGGTCGATCTCCTCCTGGTCCAGCGAGAGGACGGTCAGGTCCGAGGGTGTGAGTCCGCCGGCGCCCGAAGCGCCCGCGTAGGTGGTGAGTGCCTGCAGCGCAGCGACCCAGTCATCGGTCAACTCGGCGATGTCCTGGTCGGTGAGCGTGCCCGGCAACCAGGTCCAGGTTGCATGCAGCTGCGGACCGCTCGGGGTGACCTGGGTGACTGCGTTGATCTCCAACAGGTACGGCAGACCCATATCGGAGTCAGGCGCGGCGAGGGCAGCATCGGATTCCTCGGCTGCTGCCCAATCGACCGTCTGCCCGGCGCTGAACCGGCCCAGATAGTTGAACAAGACCTGCGGCCGCGCCGACTGGGCGAGTACCGCAGCCGTTTCGGGATTGCTGTAGCGCAGCATCCCGTAGCCGATGCCACCGTCGGGCGCCGCGCGCAGCTGTTCCTTGACACACTTGAGCGCCTGCCCTACAGCGGATCCGCCGCGCAGTGCCTCGTCGAGATCGATCAGGCCGCAGTCCAGGCGCACCGGGTGCACGCTCGTGAACCACCCGATGGTGTGTGATAGATCCAGGTGGACGGCAATCTCCTCGCGTCCGTGCCCCTCTAGATCCACCAGCAGAGCGGTGCCACCGTCGTGACCGCGCCGTTCCCGCCAGCGCAACACCGCCAGTTGCAAGCCGGTGAGCAGCACGTCGTTCGCTCCTGCGTGAACGGTTGCTGGCACACTGGTGAGCAGCGGCGCCGTGTCCTGCACGGACAAACACACGGTCACCGACCCGGTCTCGCCGACCGTGCCTCCCGTCGTGTTCTGGCCGGGCGCAAGCTCTGCCCCGGGTTTCCGCGTCTCCAGCCAGTGCGCCAGCTCGTCGCGCCGGTACGACGTCTGGGCTTGCTCTGCGACGAGCAGCGCCCAATGACGTAGCGATGTGCCGCTCGGCTCCAGCTCAGGCCGGCGCCCAGCAGCCACCGCCGCCCACGAGGCGGCCAGATCGGGCAGCAGAATGCGCCACGAGACGCCGTCGATCACCAAATGATGAGCGACCAGTAACAACCGACCCGGTTGGTGCTCACCGGCGTCGAACCACACCGCTTGCATCATGATCCCCGCCTCGGGATCCAACCGGCCCGCCGCCGCGTCCGATGCTGCGGTGATCGCGGCCCGCAACGCCTCGGGGCAGTGGTCGAGCGGACCACTCACGTCAATACGGCGCAGCAGGTCACCAGCCCGCACCGTGCCTGACGGGGTCGTTTCCAGGGACCACGGCCCAGACGAGTGGCGGGTCAGGCGAAGGCGCAAGCCGTCGTGATGGTCGAGCACCGCCTGTAGTGTTTCGTTCAGCCGGACGGTACCGGCCCGCGGCGGTACCTGGACGAGCATCGACTGGTTGAACCGGTCGATCGAGCCACCCCGCTCGGCGAGCCACGAGATGATCGGGGTGAGCGGCAGCACCCCGATACCGTCATTCTGCCTGTCCATGGCGGGTGCGCTTGCGTCCGTGGGCTCCGTCGCGGCGGCCGCCGCGAGGCGGGCGGGGGTGCGGTGCACGAACACGTCCCGGGTGGACACCGCGATGCCCTCGCGTCGCAATCGGGTGGACAGCTGGATGGTGATGATGCTGTCCCCGCCGAGAGCGAAGAAGTCGTCGTCGATGCCGACCCGATCCAGATGCAACACCTCGGCGAAGATCGTGGTCAGCGTGCGCTCCCGCTCGTCGCGGGGGGCTCGAATCGCGGCGGCGGTCCGGGCGGGTGCGGGCAACGCGGCGCGGTCGAGCTTGCCGCTCGGGGTCAGCGGCAGCGCGTCGAGCACGACGACGGCCGAGGGCACCATCGGTTCCGGCAGCTCGCCGGCCAGCTCGGCAGTGATGCGGGCGGGGTCCAGCTCCCCGCCCGCAGGCACGACGTAGGCCACCAGCCGGGCCGGGCCGGGACCGTCCGTGCGGACCACGGCCGCGGCCCCGACCACGTCGAGGCGCCGGACCAGCGCGGCCTCCACCTCGCCCAGCTCGATCCGGTTGCCCCGGATCTTCACCTGGTGGTCGGTCCGGCCCAGGTACTCCAGCTCGCCGTCGGCGCGGCGGCACACGAGGTCACCGGTGCGGTAGAGCCGGTCGCCGGGCGCACCGAACGGGGCCGCGACGAACCGCTCGGCGGTCAGCCCCGGGCGGGTGTGGTAGCCGCGGGCCAGCTGCACCCCGGCCAGATACAGCTCGCCGGGCACGCCGGCCGGCACCGGCCGCAGCCACGGGTCGAGTACCTGCAGCCGGGTGTTCCAGACCGGTGAGCCGATCGGCACCGACGGACCGTTCCCGGGCACCCAGGTGAAGTGCGTGACGTCGACGGCCGCCTCGGTCGGGCCGTAGAGGTTGTGCAGCGGCACCCCGGTCAGCTCGTGCCAGCCGGCCGCCGATGCCTCCCCGAGCGCCTCGCCACTGCTGAACGCTCGGCGCAGGCTCGCCGCCCAACCGGGGTGCGCGGTCACCTCGTCGGATGCCAGGAAGCCGTCCAGCATGGACGGCACGAAGTGCAGCGTGGTGACGGCCTCGGCGCGGATCAGGCCGGCCAGGTAGGCCGGCTCGCGGTGCCCGTCCGGGCGCGCCAGCACCACCGCGGCGCCCTCGCGCAGTGCCCAGAAGAACTCCCAGACCGAGACGTCGAAGCTCGCCGGCGTCTTCTGCAGCACGCGGTCGTCGGCGGCCAGCGGGTACCGGTCCTGCATCCAGCACAGGCGGTTGACGATGGCCCGGTGGGTCACGACGACGCCCTTGGGGCGCCCGGTCGAGCCGGAGGTGTAGATCAGGTAGGCCGGGTTGTCCGGTGTCGAGGCTGGCGAGGTTACGGTGGCGGCGGGCAGCCCGGGCGGTGGCGGCTCGTCCACCAGCAGCAGGCGCACCCCCTCGGCCGCAGGCAGCCGTCCGGCCGCCGCAACCGTCGTCACCACCACTGACGTCCCGGAGTCAGTGAGCATGAACCCGATCCGCTCGGCGGGGTAATCCAGGTCCAGCGGGAGGTATGCGGCGCCGGCCTTGAGCACGCCGAGCAGCGCCACCATCAGCCCTACCGAGCGCGGCACGGCGACACCCACGAACCGCTCCGGCCCGACGCCGAGCGCACGCAACCGGGCGGCCAGCATGGCGGCCCGGCGGTCCAGCTCGGCGTAGCTCACCCGCTCGGTACCCGAGACGACGGCGAGCGCGCCGGGGGTCGTCTCGACGTGGGCGTCGAACGCGTCGAGCAGCGTCTGTGCGGACACGTCCTCGGCGGTGCCGACGACGAACGCCTCGGCCCGCTCCACTGGGGACACGACGTCGAGCGCGGCCAGCGGCAGTCCCGGGTCGGCCGCGATGGCCGTGAGCACCCGCTCCAGCCAGCGCGCCACCCGCTCCGCGGTCGCCGCGTCAACGACCCCCGGCTGGTGGTGCACCCGCAATCCCAGCCGCTCGCCGGGCCGCGCGATCAGGTAGAGCGGGTAGTGCATCCCGTCTCGATTGTCCAAGCCGGTGAGCCGGATCCCGGCGTGCTCGCCGCCGGACACCCCCACGTCCGGCCAGTTCTCGACCACCGTCACGGTGTCGAACAGCTCGCCGATGCCGGCCGTGCGCTGGATCTCGGTGAGCGGGACGTGCTGGTGATCCAGCAGGCGGGTCTGCTCGTCCTGCAGCCGGCGCAGCGCGGCCCCGACGGTCTCGGCCGGCGCCAGCCGCACCCGCACCGGCAGGGTGTTGATGAACAGTCCCACCATCCCGGCCACCCCGGCCAGCTCGGCGGGGCGTCCGGCCACTGTGGTGCCGAACACCACGTCGTCGCGGCCGGTCAGCCGGGCGAGCACGAGCGCCCACGCCGCCTGCACGGCGGTGCTGACCGTCCAGCCGCCCGCCCTGGCCCGCCTGACCAGCGCGGCGGTGGTCGCGACCGGGAGTGTGCCGAGCACCGCGGCCGGCCGCTCGAGCACCCGCTCGGGATCGGCCGGTGCGACGCGGGTGGGCTCGTCCAGCCCGGCCAGCGCCGCCCGGCATGCCGAGCGCGCCGCGTCGGTGTCCTGATCGGCCAGCCAAGCCAGGTAGTGGCGGTAGGGCGTGGCCGGGCCCAGCGCGGCACCGGCATAGAGCGCGAGGAACTCCCCGACCAGCAGCGGTACCGACCACCCGTCCAGCACGATGTGGTGGTGGGTGAGCACGAGCCGCTGCGCCCGCTCCCCCACCCGCACCAGCGCCATCCGCAGTAGCGGTGGGCGGGCGAGGTCGAAGCGCTCGCGCTGCTCGGCGGCGAGGAAGCGCTCCAGCTCGGCCGGGCCGGCGGCGGACAGGTCGACCTCGCGCCAGGGCAGCTCCACGCGCCGGGGGATCAGCGCGACGCTGGCGCCGGAACCGCGCTGCCGGAACGCGGCGCGCAGGTTGGCGTGGCGGTCCAGCAGTGCCTGCCCGGCGGCGCGCACCGCCGCGGGGTCGAGCTCGCCGGCCAGCTCCAGGATCAGCTGGCTGGTGTAGGGGTCGAAGCCGGCCTGGTCGGAGGCGTCGAGCAGGCCGTGGAACAGCAACCCTTCCTGTAGCGGGGACAGCGGCAGGATGTCCTCCAGGCCCGGACCGGTGCTCCTCGCCGTCAATGGTGAGCTCGCTCGCTCGCTCATGGGCTCTCCCATCCGACCTCGAACTCGTCGATCTCATCTTGGGTCAGCGATACCAGTCCGAGGTCGGACGGGGTGTGCCCGCCGCCGGCCTGCCCGCGCACGTGGGCAACCAGCGCGTCCAGGGCGGCGAACCACCCGTCGGCCAGCGCACGGACGTCCGCCGTGTCGAGCAGGGCCGCCGGCCAGGCCCAGGTGACCCGAAGCTCCGGGCGCCCGTCGACGTCCTCGGTGAACGCGTTGATCTCCAGGGTGTAGGGCGCCACCGGCATCGCGGTGTCGAATCCGCCGGCCAGCACGCCGGCACCGGGCAGCGCCGTCCAGGGCGCGACCGTGTCGGTATCGAGCTCGGCGTCGGTGACGACGAAGCGGCCCAGGTAGTTGAAACTGATCTGCGGGCCCGACCGGGCGGTCAGCACCCGGGCTGCCTCCGCGTCGAGGTGCCGCAGCAGGCCGTAGCCCAGCCCGTGGTCGGGCAGCGCGTGCAGCTGCTCCTTGATCCGCTTGAGCGCCCGCCCGATCGCCGGGCCGCCCGCGAGCGCGTCGTCCTCGTCGATCTCGCCGGGGTCAAGGCGCACCGGGAAGATGCTGGTGAACCAGCCCAGCGTGCGGGAGAGGTCCACGTCCGGGACGATCTGCTCCTCCCGGCCGTGGCCTTCCAGCGCCACCAGCAAGGACGGCTCGTCGCCGCACCCGCGGTCGCGCCGCCACCGGCACACGGCCAGCGCCAGCGCGGTGAGCAGCACGTCGTTGACCCCGCAGTAGAAGGCCGCCGGCACCGTCGTGAGCAGCGGTGCGGTGCGGTCGCCGGCCAGCCGCAGCGTGAGGTGCTCGACGGTGGCCCGGTCGAGCACCGGGTCCAGCGGCCGATCGGTGAGCAGCGGGTCGGGGCCCTCCAGGATGGCTGTCCACAGCTCCAGCTCGGCGACGCGGTGGGCGACCTCGGCGTGCACCAGCTCGGACCAGCGCCGCAGCGACGTGCCGCCCGCCGCCAGCTCGGGGCGGGCTCCGGCGGCGACGGCCGCCCACGCGGCGGCGAGGTCGGGCAGCAGGATCCGCCAGGACACCCCGTCGACGGCCCAGTGGTGGATCGTGACGAGCAGCCGCCCCGGCCGGCCCGGTCCGGCGTCGAACCAGACGACCTGGGCCATCACCCCGGACTCCGGGTCGAGCAGCCCACTGAGCCGCTCGGTCTCGGCCTCGACGAGGGCGGTCACCTCCTCCCGAGCGAGGCCGGCGACGTCGCGGCGGTGGATCCAGCCCTCGGCCGAGCCCTCCGACGCGACGTGCAGCGCGCCAGGCGCATCACCACTGGATCGGACGATCCGCGACCGCAACACATCGTGACGGGCGACGACGGCATCCAGCACGGCACGCAGCTGGATTCCGGTCATCCCGACCGGCGTCGCGACGAGCATCGACTGGCTGAACGCGCGGGTCGGGCCGCCGCACTCGTCGAGCCAGCGCATGATCGGGGTCAGCGCCAGCGCGCCGACCCCGGCCGACGGGTCCTCCACCACGGCCTCCCGCAGCGTGCCGGCAGCCTGCGCCAGCTCGGCGACCGTGCGGTGCTCGAAGATCTGGCGGGGGCTCAGCACGAGCCCGGCGGCGCGGGCGGCGATGACGAGCTGGATCGAGACGATGCTGTCGCCGCCGAGGGCGAAGAAGTCATCATCGATCCCGATGCCACGCACGCCGAGCACCTCGGCGTACAGCGCGCAGAGCAGCTCCTCGCGGGAGCTGCGCGGGGGGGCTCCGCCGGCTGCGGCACCGAAGTCGGGCACCGGCAACGCGGCCCGGTCGAGCTTGCCGCTTGGCAGCACCGGCAGCTCGTCGAGCAGGACGAACGCGGCCGGCACCAGGTAGTGCGGCAGCTGCTCCTGGGCATGGGTGCGGAGCGCGGCGACCTGGGCCCGCTCACGCTCCGCGTCGCGCTCGGCGGGGGCGTCATCGGCCGGCACCACGTACGCGACGAGCCGGCGCTCGCCCGCCCGGTCCTCACGGGCCTGCGCGGTGGCCTGCGCGACGGCGGGGTGACCGAGCAGGACCGACTCGATCTCCCGGGGCTCGATGCGGTACCCACGGATCTTGACCTGGTCGTCGACGCGGCCGAGGAAGTCCAGCACGCCCTCGGCGGTCCACCACACGACGTCGCCGGTCCGGTACAGCCGCTCACCCGGCGCGCCGAACGGGTCTGCGACGAACCGCTCGGCGGTCAGACCCACCCGGTTCAGATACCCGCGGGCCAGGCCCGGCCCGCCGAGGTAGAGCTCGCCGGCCTCGCCCACCGGTACCGGCTCCAGCCGGTCGTCCAGGACGTGCACGGTGGTCATCGGGTCGGGGATCCCGATCGGGACCGACGAGCCGGAACGCCGGTCGGGATGGCATTCCCCAAGCGTGGAGTTGACGGTCACCTCGGTCGGCCCGTATGCGTTGAACATCCGCCGGCCGCGGCCCCACCGGGCGACCAGCTCGGGCGACACGCGTTCGGTTCCGGCCAGCAGGGTCGCCGGCGGCAGCGTGACATCGGCGGGCATGGCGGCCAGCAGGGCCGGCGGCAGCACCATGAGGGTGACGGCGTGCGCATGCGCGTAGTCGGCCAGCTCCGGACCCGGCACGCGGCGCTCGGCCGGCACGACGACCAGCCGGCCACCGGAGAGCAACGCCATGCACAGCTCCCAGAACGCCACGTCGAAGCTCGGCGAGGCGAACTGCAGGATCCGGCTGTCCGGGCCGACGCCGAACCGCTCGATCTGGGTGGCGACGAGCTTGGCCACGCCACTGTGCGATACCACGACGGCCTTGGGCCGGCCGGTCGACCCCGAGGTGTAGATGACATACGCGCCGATGTGCACGCCGAGGTCAGGCGCCGGGTCCCGGTCCGGTGCGCCCGCGATCTCCCGGGCGGTGCTCGGGTCGTCGAGCAGCAGGACCGGAGCGGTTGTCCCGTCGAGCTCCGCGGCGAGGTCGGTCATCGTCACGATGACCGCGGGCCGGGCGTCGTCGAGCATGAACCGGATGCGCTCGACTGGGTAGTCCAGGTCGATTGGCAGGTAGGCCGCGCCCGATTTCAGCACCGCCACCTGCGCGACGATCATGTCCAGTGACCGCGGCACCGCCAGCCCGACGATCCGCTCAGCGCCCGCCCCGCGCCCGCACAGCACCTGCGCGAGCCGGTTCGCCATGGCGTCGAGCTCGGCGTAGGTGAGGCTCTCGTCCTCGAAAACGAGCGCGGTCGCGCCGGGTGTCCGCCGGACTTGCGCGGCGAACAGGTCCGGCCACGTACTCAGGTCCTGCTGGGCGTCGGACGTGGGCGGGAGTGGGGACGTGCGGGTCACCATCGGCTCCATCGACACTGCTGAGAGGGGCTGCGGGTCGGCCGGACCGGATTCAGGAGCCGGCCGCCTCCATGCGTTCGATCAGGCTGAGCGGGCGCAGGTCCGTCCAGTGCGCCTCGACGTGCTCCAGGCACGCCGCGCGGGTGTCGGGGCCGTGTTGCACGGACCAGCCGTCGGGCACGGGCACGAACGTGGGCCACAGCGAGTACTGGCCCTCGTCGTTGCGCAGGGCGTAGAAGGTGCCGTTCTCGTCGTCGAAGGGGTTCGTGGACATGGCTCTCTCCCTGATCTGCGGTGACGGCTCAGCGGGCGGCAGTCGGAACGGACGGTTCCGCGACGGATGCGACCCGCGCTGTCTCCCCGCCCGCGATCGATGCCACGATCTCCCCCGACCGCACGGCGATGTTGGACAGCAGCGTCGAGGACAGGCCGTGCGTGTGCTCGGTGGCGCCCTGCACGTAGATGCCCGCGGTGAACTCGGCGTCGGTGGCCACGCTGTAGTCGCGGCGGATCTCGAGACGACCTGAGGTATCCCGGCAGCACCGAACGGCGACATCTCCGAGCAGCCGGCGGTGGTCGGCCGAACGGTAGCCGGTGGCGTAGACGACGAGGTCGGCGAGCAGCACCTCGCGGTTGCCATCGACCAGCGACTCGATGGTGAGCTTCATCTGGTCACCGAGGTCGACCACCTCGACGAGTCGGCAGACGTTGTAGAACCGCAGCCGCTCCTTGCCGGCGACCATCTCGCGGTAGTGGCGCCGGTAGAGTTCCTCGATCAGGCCCGGGTCGACCACGGAGTAGTTGGTGTTGGCGTGATAATCGAGGATGAGCTCCTTGATGACGTCGGGTGCGGTGTAGAAGTCGTCGACCGCGTCCGGATCGAAGATCCGGTTGGCGAAGGAGCTGTCGTCGGCCGGGCTGTAGCCGTAACGGGCGAACACCGCGCACACCTCGGTGCCGGGAAACGTGCGATGCAGGTAGTCGACGGTCTCCGCGGCGCTCTGTCCGGCCCCGACGACGGCGAACCGCTTCGGTTCGCTTCCGGCGATCTCCGATACGCGAGTCAGCAGGTCGGAGTTGTGCCACACGCGCTCACCGGTCCGCACGCCCTTGGGCAGGCGCGGAACCAGGCCGGTGGCCAGAACGATGTTTCGGGTGCGCCGGACCGTGCGGCGGCCGTCGGCGCTGCGCGTGCCGACGTCGAGCAATCCGGGCTCGCCGGGCACCGGGCCGACGTCGAGCACCTCGGTGCCGAAGTCAACCTGATCGACGAACCCCGCCGCCGCCCACTCCAGGTAGTCGTGGAACTCCAGGCGCGTGGGGAACGCGCTGCCGTAGTTGATGAAGTCGACCAGCCGGTCGCGCTCGTGCAGGTAGGACAGGAAGCTGAACGGGCTGACCGGGTTCCGCAGCGTCACCAGGTCTTTGAGGAACGAGACCTGCATCGTCGCGTCATCGATGAGCATGCCTCGGTGCCAGCCGAAGTGATCCTGCCGTTCGACGAAACGGGCCGAGAGCCGCTTGCCGGGCCCGGCACCTGCGTTGTGATCGGCGATCGCGATCGCGAGCGCGAGGTTCGACGGTCCGAAGCCGACCCCGACCACGTCGAGAACCTCCTGGTCCCGCTGCCTTCGGTCAGAGAGCGTGTCCATCGTCTTCCTCTCCTGATCACCCGTCAGAGTGACGCCTTAACTATTGGAAGGCTAACCTAATCGCTGCGGTACCGAAAGGGTGACGCCGGCGCCGGTACGGCGCGCACCGGGTTGGCGGTCCCGCGGGCGAACCGCGGTACTCTCCTGGCTGATCGAGGTCGCGCACGAGCGCGACCATCATGACCGCTGGGGGCGCGATGGTGGACGGACCGAGTTGGGCATCCGCCGAGATCGACATCACCCGTCCCAACGTCGCCCGGGTGTACGACTTCTACCTCGGCGGCTCCCACAACTTCGAGTCCGACCGCACCTTCGCCCACACGGTGCTGGCGGTCTTTCCCGACCTCCCACGCATCGTCCAGGAGAACCGCGCCTTCCTGCGCCGGGCCGTGCTCTACCTGTGCCACCAGGGGGTCGACCAGTTCCTCGACCTCGGGTCCGGTATTCCGACCGCCGAAAACGTGCACGAGGTGGTGCACAGGGCCAATGCCGCGGCCCGCGTGGTGTACGTCGACCATGATCCCGTTGCGGTCACGCACAGTCGCGAACTGCTCAGGGACAACGATCGCGCGGTCGCCATCGCCGGCGACCTGCGCGAGCCACGCCGTATTCTCGACGACGCGGTCACCTACGGGCATCTCGATCTCGACCGACCGCTCGCCGTCCTGCTCGTCTCGGTCCTGCACTTCGTCGGCGGCGAGGATGACCCGGTCGAGCTCATCGCGGAGTACATGGACCCCGCGGCCCCCGGCAGCTACCTGGTACTCAGTCACGCGAGGAGCGACGGCCAGCGCGGCGCGGCGGAAGCGCAGAAGATCTACAACCAGTCGCGGTCGCCCAACCCGATGTGGATGCGGTCCCGCTCGGAGATCGAGGGGCTCTTCGGCGATCTGCCCATGATCGAACCCGGGGTCGTACCGATCCCGCGATGGCGGCCGGATCCGGCCGACGACGACTCCGACGACGCCGACGCGCCTGTCGTCGGTGACGACTACCCCGGTCTCGCCGGCGTCGGTCGACGGGACTGACCGGAGGTGGAACGCTGAGCGAGGCGCTGGAGCCCGTCGACGTGCACGACGCCGGCGACCTCCCGAACGCGGACCAGCTCGCGCAGGCGTGGACGCTGGCCGTCGCGCGCACGAGCTTCGTCCCGATGACCCGCGGGAACCTGCGGGCCTACCTGCTGGTCCTGACGCACGACCTTCTGGCCGCCTTCGCCGCGGAGGAGTTCGACCGTTCGGTCCCCTACGACGTCGGCGCGGCGCTGGTCGCCACCCATTTCACCGAGGTCGCCTCGCTGGAGCGGACCCTCGCCGTACTGGGCGAGCAGCTCGCGTCCGCGATCACCACCCCAGCCGGCGCGGCGCGCCTCGCGGTTCTGCAGGGCGCGCTGGCCGCGGGCTACGCACAGGCGTTGCAGGACCGCACCCGTGCCGAACAGGAGCGGATCAGCGCGTCCGCCTTCGCTGCGCGGGTGGCCGCCGAGCAGGCCCGGTGGAACAGCGAGGCCCGCTTCGAGGCGATCTTCGCTGAGTCGGTGATCGGCATCGGGGTCGCCGACGTCGACGGCAGAATCCTGGAGGTCAACCGGGCGCTGCGCGAGATGCTCGGCTACACCAGCGAGGAGTTCCTCCGCAAACCGTTCTGGACCTTCATCCACGCCGAGGACTCACCCGGCACCTGGACGCAGGTGAGCGACCTTCTCGACGGCGCACGGGACCACCTCCGGTTGGAGAAGCCCTACTACCGCAAGGACGGCGCCGAGATCTGGACCGATCTCGTGCTCTCCCTCGTCCGCGACCAGGAAGGGCACCCCCGCTTCGTGGTCGCGATGGTGGAGAACATCACCGAGCGGTACCACCTGCAGACCCGTCTCCGGCACCAGGCACTGCACGACCCGCTCACCGGCCTGCCCAACCGCACGATGTTCTTCGAGCAACTCGAGATGGCCCTCGCCGACTCTCGCCCGGGGGCTTGTGTCGGGGTGTGCTACCTGGACCTCGACGGCTTCAAGGGGGTCAACGACACGCTCGGTCACGACCGGGGCGATGCGCTCCTGCGGGCCGTGGCACAGCGGCTCACCACGGAACTCGGCCGCGACGGACATCTGGTCGCGCGGATGGGCGGCGATGAGTTCGTGGTGCTCGTCGAGCACGCGCAGGGGGTGGAACATCTGCAGCGCGTCGCGCAGACCGCGCTCGACGCCGTGCGGCGGCCGGTTCGGCTGGACAACCACGAGATCGTCGTCTCCGGCAGCGTCGGCATCGTGCAGGGCGACGCCGGCGGGCCAGTGGCGGCCGAGCTGATGAAGGCCGCGGACACCACGCTGTACTGGGCCAAGGCCGACGGGCGCGACCGCTACGCGCTGTTCGATGCCGAGCGCCACCGCAACGACGTCAGCCGGTTCGAGCTCTCGACGCGGATGCCCGAGGCGCTGGCCCGCCGCGAGTTCGTCGTCGACTACCAACCCCTGGTCCGGCTGGCCGACCAGCGCATGGTCGGGGTGGAAGCGCTCGTCCGGTGGGCGCTCCCGACCGGCGAGCGCCTGAGCCCCGGTCAGTTCATCCCGCTGGCGGAGGAGACGGGACTCATCGTGCCCCTCGGTCGCGAGATCCTCGCCGAGGCATGCCGGCAGGGAGCCGCATGGTATGCGGAGGATCCGCGGACCCGCCTGTTCGTGAGCGTCAACATCGCAGCCCGGCAGGTGCGCGAGCCCGGGATCGTCGATGACGTCGCGCAGATCCTCACCGACACCGGTTGGCCCCCGAGGTTCCTCCAGCTCGAACTCACCGAGAGCGATCTCATGGGTACGACCGGAGGCTCCCTGGCCGCGTTGCACGCCCTCGCCGACATGGGCGTGCGGATCGCCATCGACGACTTCGGCACCGGCTACTCGAATCTGTCCTACCTGCGCCGGCTCCCGGTGCACGTCCTCAAGCTGGCCGGGTCGTTCATCACCGGGGGCACGAGCGCATCGCCGGACGGGACCGGCGACGAGACCGATCAGGTGGACCTGGAGGTCGTCGACATCCTCGTCCGGCTGGCCCACACCCTCGGTCTCTCGGTCACCGCGGAGTCGGTGGAGACCGCGGCACAGCTCGAGCGCCTGCGCGGGCTCGGCTGCGACATGGGTCAGGGCTGGTACTTCGCACCCGCGGTGGGCCCCGACTCGATCCCCGGGCTCGTGGACGGACCGCTGGGTGCCTGGAAGCTGCCGGTACCGTGATCCCGACGTAGCCGAACAGGTTGGCTGACGCCGATTGTGGGTACGCCAGCCATGCGGCGACCTGCGCTCAGTTCGGCGGTGCTGACCGTGGTCCTGCTGGCCGGTCTGACCGCATGTACCGCCGGGCCACCCACGGCCCCGGGATCGAGCGCACCCACGGCTGCCCCGCCGCGCGCCGACCCGGCCGCGGGCGGCTACGCCGATCTGGTCGACCGGGTCGAACCCAGCGTCGTCACGGTGCGCACCGACGCCGGGCTGGGCAGCGGGGTGGTGTTCCGCCCCGACGTCGTAATGGCCCGGGGGCCCGCCGCGAGCGCCGGGGTGCAGGAGTGATGTGATCACCGCGCTCGTCGAGCGACCGGTGGACAGCTTGGAGGAGCTGCTCGGCACGCTCCGCGGCACCGAGCCCGGCCAGCCGGTCTCGATCACGGTCGAGCGCGACGGCGAGCTGCAGACGGTGCCCCTCACCATCGGGAGTCGGTCGAGCTGACACCGTCGGCCCGGATCTCCAGGAGGAACAGCAGATGCCACTGCCTGATGCTCTGACGTCCATGAATGTGTCGATCACCGGGCCGGTCGCCGAGGTGACCCTTCTCGGCCCGGCACCCGGCAACGCGATGGGGCCGGACTTCTTCCGCGAGCTGCCCCTGGTGTTCGGGGCACTGGACTCCGCCGAGGACGTCCGCGCCATCGTCGTGACCGGCAGTGGCGGTCAGTTCACCTATGGTCTCGACCTCCAGGGGATGAGCCCCGCCTTCGCCCCACTGCTCGATGGCCGGGCCACGACGGCCGCCCGGGCCGCGTTCCTCACCGAGGTCCGGCGGTTGCAGGCCGCGATCACCGCCGTTGCCGACTGCCGGACCCCGATCGTCGCGGCGGTGTCGGGCTGGTGCGTCGGCGGTGGGGTCGATCTGATCACCGCCGCCGACATCCGGCTCGCCGCCGCCGGCGCCCGGTTCAGCGTCCGCGAGGTGCGGATGGCGATCGTGGCCGATCTGGGCAGCCTGCAGCGGCTGGTCGGCATCGTCGGCGACGGACACCTGCGCGAGCTCGCCCTCACCGGCGGCGACGTGGACGCGAATCGGGCCGAGCGGATCGGGCTGGTCAACCGGGTCTACGACGACCAGCCCGCGCTGCTCACCGGGGCGCGGGAGCTGGCCGCGACGATCGCCCGCAACTCGCCGCTGGTGTTGCGCGGGATCAAGGACGTGCTCGACGCCGAACGCGGCCCCCGCGTCGAGGCAGGCCTGCGCTACGTGGCGGCCTGGAACACCGCCTTCCTGCCCAGCCGTGACCTGGGCGAGGCGTTCAGCGCGTTCGCCGAACGCCGGGAACCGCGATTCAGCGGAACGTGAGTCCGGAAGGGCGGTGATCATCCTCGACGCTCACCCGTCCGAGCCCCGACACGACACGCTCTGGGCGTTCCCGCAGGAATCTGGGGCACCGGCGCCGGCACACAGGGTGGCCGCCGCGAGCCCACGATTGGTCCGCCAGTCGGTCAGGCCTAGTATCAGCACGACCGGTGAACCGCTGGGTTGCGGCGGACCGACCGCGCTCCGCGACGCGCTGATCGACGAGGAGCGCGCCGAGTTCGAGCGCGCCTACCAGGAATCCATCGCCGAGGCCGCCCACACACTGGACCTGACCAGGGGCTTGGATGTGCTCCGCAACTACCACCGGATCGCGTGGCTCACCCGACGGCAGGGCCCCGAAGCGCATCGCCGGATGCTGGATCACGTCGAGCACGCACGTCGAACTGGTGACGCTCCCTCCGGCAGCGTGCCAGCAGCGGAAGTCAAGGCCCTGCTTCAGGAGCGGCTCGGCCATCAGGTGTACCGCATAAGTTCATCGGGAGTCTAGAGCGCGCCGCCGGCTTCATGATCACCGAAGGGGAACGCAGAGCCTCATCCCGTGCGGCTCCCCGTACCGAGACGGTGACCTTGGCAGGTCACCGCGACTCCGATGGTGCCGTGACCATCGGTGGGGAACCCGGAACCGCATTTCGCACGGCTGACGGTACCCAGACAACGATCAAGCGCTCGGCACCCTCCGCCCACCGGATCCCGCACGCTCGGTGGGCTCCGGGACCCGTCGAACACTCAAGCAGACCTGCGGGTGCTGTTCGAGGCTGTCGGCTACGGCTGGGTGACCTCGCACGTTTACCGCAAGACGGTCACGACCCTGATGGACTCGGCGGGCCTGACGGCGCGACAGCTTGCGGACCATCTCGGCCACGCGAAGGTGTCCATGACGCAAGACAGCTACTTTGGCCGGAAGGTCATGCGGACGGGCGCGGCGAAGGTGCTGGAGGCCTTCGGGAACAGCGCACCTGCTATCGGCAAACCTGGGGGTAAACCGGGGGTGTGATCTTGGAGGCGGGGCCCGGCTGCCTCCAAGCTGGGGTTTCGCTCCTCCGACTGGACTCGAACCAGTAACCCTGCGATTAACAGTCGCATGCTCTGCCAATTGAGCTACGGAGGACCGTTCGTAGCGGGACGACCTAACCACCCGCTGGCCCGCACACGATAGCGCACCCTGTCCCCCGTTTGCCCACCCCCTCGGGCTACTACGCCACCAGAACCCGGACGACTCGGGCAGGATGCAGCACGAGGACCACATCCCCAAGCCTGGAGGCGTCATGCTGAAGTTCCTGCTGGGTGCGGTCGCGGGTTATGTCTTGGGCGCCCGCGCCGGCCATGAACGCTACGAGCAGCTCGTCCGCACCGTCGCGCGAGTGGCCGACCATCCGGCCGTTCAGGGCGCAGCGGGCGTCGTCCGCGCCCGTATCGAGGAGACGATCAACGGCGGCAAGCACGCGACCGACGGCCGTACGTACTGATCGGCCGAGGCCGGCACCCGCTCCGGCGGGGACGGCTGTGATCCTCATCTCAGGGCCCGTCCCGGGGTGGCGGCGAGACCGAACATCGCCATGAGGCCGACCACCGGTCGCGCGCCCTGAGAGGATCGTACGTGTCCGAGAAGACGCTGCCCCGGCTCGAACCCGTGGGACATGCGCCGGAGGAGCCGCGTGCTGTCGTACTCGTGCTGCACGGCGGTCGCTCCCATGACCACAGCAGCGGTGAGCGCAAGCGGCTGACCTACCTGCGCATGGTCCCGTTCGCGAAGGTGCTCGCCGGCACCGACGAGCTGGGCGTCTTCATGCTGCGCTACCGCTACCGGGGCTGGAACGCACCGGCCAAGGACCCGCTGCTCGACGCCGGGTGGGCACTCGACGGGATCGCCCGCCGGCATCCGGGCGTCCCGGTGGTGCTGGTGGGGCACTCGATGGGGGGCCGCGCCGCGCTGCACGCCGCCGGCACCCCGAACGTGGTAGCGGTGTGCGCGCTGGCGCCCTGGCTCGACGACACCGACCCCGTGCAGCAGCTCGCCGGCCGGACCGTGCTCATCGCGCACGGCGACCGCGAGCGTTGGACCGATCCCCGCCAGTCCTACGCCTACGCGCTGCGCGCCAAGCGCGTCACCGACCGCGTCTGCCGATTCGACGTCGTCGGCGACGGTCATTCGATGCTCCGGCGCGCCGACGACTGGCACGCGCTGGTGCAGCGGTTCGTGCTCGGTGTGCTCGACATCGAACCTCTGGCCCCCGCAATCGCGAATGCTCTGTGTCAACCCGCCCCGAGCGGTCTGCGGGCCGCTCTCTCCTCCTGAGCGCGCGCTCAGGCCCCGATGCAACAGTTGAGCCGGAGTCGCCATGTCCTTGTTCCCGCGGATTCTCGCGGCCACCACCGCCTCCGCGCTGAGCCTGCTCACCACCCGGAACGCGAGATGACGCGGGGGGGCGAGCGGGCGAGAGCCGCCGTCGTCGGCTCCGGCGTCGCCGGGCTGACCGCCGCCTACCTGCTGCAACGACGCTACGACGTCACCCTCTTCGAGTCCGACGGTCGGCTCGGCGGCCACGCCCACACTCACGAGCTGCCCACCTCCGACGGCGGGGTGGCGAACGTCGACTCCGGGTTCATCGTGCACAACGAGCGCACCTACCCGAACCTGCTGCGGCTGTTCGCCGAGCTCGGCGTCGCCACCCAGGGCTCCGATATGTCCATGAGCGTGCGCTGCGACGGGTGCGGGCTGGAGTACGCGGGCGCCCGCAAGCTAGGCGGGCTGTTCCCGCAGGCATCGAACCTCGCTCGTCCGGCCTACCTGCGGATGCTCGGGGAGGTCGTCCGGTTCCACCGCCACGCCCGCAGGTTGATCAGCGACGAGCGAGCCGGCGACGTCACCCTCGGCGCGTTCCTCGCCATCGGGGGCTACTCCCGCTACTTCGTCGAGCACTTCATGCTGCCGGTCGTGTCGGCGGTGTGGTCGGCAGGCGAGACGGTCTCGATGTCCTACCCGGTGCGCTACCTGTTCACCTTCCTCAACCATCATGGCCTGCTCTCGATCGGCGACTCGCCGCAGTGGCGCACGGTCGTCGGTGGCTCGCGCAGCTACGTTGAGCGCGCGGTGAAGGGCCTCACCGCCGTGGCGATCTCCACTCCGGTGCGCGCGGTGATCCGCACGGCCGAGGGCGTCGAGATCCGTGACGACGCCGGCAACGCCCACCGCGCCGACCGGGTCGTGATCGCCACCCATCCGGACCAGGCGCTGACCTTGCTGGCCGACCCCACCGCAGCCGAGCGCGCCGTGCTGGGTGCGTTCACCTACTCGCAGAACGTGACGCAGCTCCACCACGACACCTCGGTCCTCCCCCGCCATGCCGCGGCCCGGGCGTCCTGGAACTACCGCAAGCGGTCGTGTTCGAGCGTGGACGGGCCGGTGCTGGTCAGCTACGACATGAACCGGTTGCAGCGCCTCGCCGAGCCTGACGACTACGTGGTCACGCTCAACGGCGTCGCGCGCGTCGACCAGCAGCAGGTGATCGCGACCATGCACTACGAGCACCCGATCTACACCCCGGAATCGGTGGCCGCGCAGCGCCGGCTGCCGCAGCTCAACGACGGCACCGTCGCCTACGCGGGCGCGTACCACGGGTGGGGCTTCCATGAGGACGGGTGCGCCGCGGGGGTTCGCGCGGCCTCGTCGCTGGGGGCGGGATGGTGACGACCACGGCCGGCCAGCAGGGCACCAGCTCCGTCGACGTACGCCGGACGGGCGTGCCTGCGCTGTACGACGCCGAGGTGCGCCACGCCCGTCGACAGACGATGGACCGGTCCTTCAGCCACTCCATCTACCTGTGGCTGGTCGATCTCAATGAGCTGCCCCGGCTGCCGCGCTGGCTGCGGCCCTTCGCCCGCTTCGAGGCTCGCGACCACCTCGGCGACCCGTGGCTCTCGATCCGCCAGAACCTCGACGCCTACCTCGCCACCCGGGGCGTCGACCTGCGCGGCGGGCAGGTGCTGATGCTGGCCAACGCCCGCCTGCTCGGCTACGTGTTCAACCCGATCACCGTCTACTGGTGCCACCGCCCCGACCGGGTCGATGCGCGCTCCGCCGGCGCTCCGCGCGGCGCCCTGGAGTGCGTGGTCACCGAGGTGCACAACACCTACGGCGAGCGACACTGCTACCTGCTGCGCACCGACGAGACCGGGCGCGCGGAGACGGAGAAGGGCTTCTACGTCTCGCCGTTCCTCACCGTCGACGGGCAGTACCGGATGCTGTTGCCCGTCCCGGACGAGCGGCTGGCGATCTCCGTCACGTTGCGGCAGCAGGGCTCCGTCGCCTTGACCGCCACCGTCGTCGGCACCCGCGGACCGGCCACCCCCCGCGCTCTCGTCCGGATGCTGCTGCGTCGCCCGGCCATCACCTACCGGACCTCGGCTCTCATCCACCGCCACGGCATCGCGCTCTGGCTGCGCCGCCTGCCAGTCGTCCCGCGCCCACGTCACATACCGCAGAAGAAGGTTCAATGAGTGAGCTCGCGAGCGAGTCATCAGCACCGCGTATCGACCTGATCGAGGCGCTGGCAACCGGCATCGGCACACCCGTCCCGTCCATCGCCACCCGGTCGAACAACCACATCGTCCCCCGGCCCAACGAGGGAGTCTGGCCCGGCCTGGCCTCCCCGCCGCACAATCCGGCGCGGGCCCGGATCGCCGAGGTCATGTTCCGGCGCGCGGTGGCGAAGCTGCCGGTGCGGGTGGTCTACCCCGGTGGCCAACGGATCGGCATCGGCGGCCCGGACTCGCCGGTGATGCGGATCGTCCGCCCGGACGCCTTCTTCAACCGCCTCGGCGCCCACTCGAAGATCGGCTTCGGGGAGGCGTACATGGTCGGCGACTGGACCTCCACGTCCCTGCCCGACCTGCTCACCCCGTTCGCGGCCAAGCTCTCGACGCTGATCCCGCCGACGCTGCAGCGGGTGTTCCGCCGCTACGTCGAGGCTCGCCGACCGCGCGAGGAGATCAACACCGTCGACGGGTCGCGGGAGAACATCCAGCGCCACTACGACCTGTCCAACGAGCTCTTCGCGACGTTCCTCGACGAGACGATGTCCTACTCCTCGGCCTGGTTCGCCGACGACAACGACAACCTGCTCGAGGCCCAGCAGCGCAAGGTCGACGGCGTGCTGGACATGGCCGGCGTGCGGGCGGGCCAGCACATCCTGGAGATCGGCACCGGCTGGGGCGGGCTCGCGATCCGGGCCGCGCGGCGCGGCGCCCGGGTGACCACCTTGACGATCTCCGCCGAGCAGGCTCGCCTGGCCGAGGAGCGCCTCGCCGAAGCCGGCGTGGGCGACCAGGTGCAGGTGCTGCTGCGCGACTACCGCGAGGCTCAGGGTAGCTACGACGCCGTGGTCAGCGTGGAGATGATCGAGGCCGTCGGCGTGGAGTACTGGCCCACGTACTTCGCCTCGCTCGACCGGCTGCTCCGCCCGGGTGGGCGCGTCGGCCTGCAGGCGATCACCATGCCGCACGACCGGCTGCTCGCCTCGCAGAACGACTACACCTGGATCAGCAAGTACATCTTCCCGGGCGGGGTGATCCCGTCGGTGCGGGCGATCGAGGAGAACCTGGCCGAGCACACCGGGTTGCGCATCGCCGAGCGTCGCAGCCTCGGCCCGGACTACGCCCGCACCCTCGCGCACTGGCGCGAGACGTTCCTGTCGCGCTGGGAGACCGTGGCCGCGTTGGGCTTCGACGAGACGTTCCGCCGGATGTGGGAATTCTACCTCGCGTACTGCGAGGCGGGCTTCCGCGTCGGATACCTCGACGTCGACCAGCTCTCCCTCCAGCACCGCCGCTGATCCGCGCCGCACACCCAGGAGAGCCATGCCGACCCCCGCATCCCCACTGGCCCCGCAGCTCGCTGAGCTCGTCGAACGTGTCATCGGCGGGCCCCTGCCCATCCGGATCCGGGCCTGGGACGGCAGTGAGAGCGGTCCCAGCGACCCGGACGCACCCGTCGCGATCATCCGGCACCGCCGCGCGCTGCGTCGGCTGCTCTGGAATCCGGGCGAGCTGGGCCTGGCCCGGGCGTTCGTGGCCGGGGAGCTCGACGTCGAAGGAGACATCGCCGAGGGGCTCTCGCGGTTCTGGAAGCTGGCCCGGGCGAACGACCTGTCGCAGGTGCGGCTCGACCGGGCGACCACGCTCGACGCCGTCAAGCTGGGGATCAAGCTGCGGATCCTCGGCCCGCGTCCGAAGCCGCCGGCGTCGGAGGCGCGGCTGTCCGGCGGGCTGCACACCCGCCGCCGCGACCGGGCCGCGATCTCGCACCACTACGACCTGTCGAACGAGTTCTACGAGTTCCTCCTCGACCCGCAGATGGCGTACTCCTGCGGCTACTGGACGAAGGAGGCGGGCCCGGACTACGGCATCGCCGACGCCCAGCGCGACAAGCTCGAGCTGATCTGCCGCAAGCTGGGGCTCAATCCCGGCATGCGGCTGCTCGACATCGGGTGCGGCTGGGCGTCGCTGCTGATCCACGCCGCCACGCACCACGGTGTCACGGCCGTCGGAGTGACGCTCTCGGCCGAGCAGCGGGCGTTCGGGATGGCCCGCGTCGCCGCGCTGGGGCTGGCGGAGAAGATCGAGATCCGGTTGCAGGACTACCGGGCCATCGGCGGGGACACAAGTCCCGACCAGCCCTTCGACGCGATCGCGACCATCGAGATGGGCGAGCACGTCGGGCAGGACAACTACCCGGTGTACGCGGCTGCGCTGTTCAGGCTCCTGCGCCCGCAGGGCCGGTTGCTGCTGCAGCAGATGTCGCGCGGCGCGTCGGGCGGGAACACCGCCCCGGGGGGCGGGGCGTTCATGGAGAGCTACGTCGCCCCGGACATGTACATGCGGCCGCTGGGTTCGACGCTGAACGTCCTCGAAGAGGCCGGGCTCGAGGCCGTCGACGTGCACTCCTTGCGCGAGCACTACGTCTGGACCGTGCGGCCGTGGCTGGACACGTTGCAGGACAACAAGGCCGAGGCGATCCGGTTGGTCGGCGAGGAGCAGTACCGGGTCTGGCTGCTCTATCTCGCCGGGGCCGCGCTGGCGTTCGAGGAGAACCGGATGGGTGTGCACCAGATCCTGCTGGTCCGCCCCGACGCCGACGGCCGCTCCGGCCTGCCGCGCAGCCGGCGTGACACGCTCGGGGCCGACCCGGCCGACCCGGCCGAGCAGCGGGCGATGGGCGAGCCCGCGCTCAACGGGGCGGCGCGCGAGACCGTCACTGGTGCGGCACGGTGAACCCGTTCCCCTGGTCTGCGACGCTGACCAACCTTGCGATCACCGCGGCCGTCGTGCTGCTGCTGATGATCGCCGCGCTCGTCGTCGCCGTGAAGGTCCGCGGTGGCCGCCACGACGGCATCGACGTCGTCTGGGGCCTCGGCTTCGCGATCATTGCGAGCACCACGCTGATCCTGGCGGCCGGCGACGGCGACCGGTGGCGGCAGCTGCTGATCACCACGTTGACCGCGGTCTGGGGCCTGCGCCTGGCGTGGCACATCGGTCGGCGCAACCATGGCAAGCCCGAGGACCAGCGCTACGTCGACATGCTCGCGAAAGCGCCGGGCAACCCGACGGCGTACGCGTTCGGCAAGATCTACCTGACTCAGGGCGCGGTCATGTGGATCGTGTCGTGGCCGGTACAGCTCGGGCAGTACGGCTACAGCGACTCGCTGCTCGCGGGCATCACGGCGGCCCTCGGGGTGGCGGTGTGGATCGTCGGCTTCGTGTTCGAGTCGGTCGGTGACCGCCAGCTCGCCGCGTTCCGGGCCCACCCCGCCAACTCCGGCCAGGTCATGGACCGCGGTCTGTGGCGCTACACCCGGCACCCCAACTACTTCGGCGACGCCGCCGTCTGGTGGGGCCTCACCCTGCTGGCGCTGCACCACCCGGCCGGGCTGCTGGGCCTCCTCTCTGCCGCGATCATGACGTTCCTGCTGGCCAAGGGCACCGGTGCGAAGCTGCTGGAGTCCACGATCGGCAACCGGAGGCCCGGCTACGCCGAGTACGTCCGGCGCACCAGCGGGTTCTTCCCGCTGCCGCCACGCACACCCGCCAACCCAAAGAGAAAGGACCGGAGATGAACGTCGGAGACCAGGTCAGCGACTTCGAGCTGAAGGACGAGACGGGCACGCCCCGCACGCTGTCGAGCTTGCTCCAGAGCGGCCCCGTGGTGCTGTTCTTCTACCCCGTCGCCGCCAGCAGCGGCTGCACCCAGGAGGTCTGCCACTTCCGCGACCTGGCCGCCGACTTCGCCGCCGTCGGCGCCCGGCCCGTCGGGATCAGTGGTGACGACGTGAGCAAGCAAAAGGCCTTCGCTACGGCGCACGCGCTGGGCTACCCCCTACTCTCGGACAAGGGCAGGAAAGTGGCCAAGGAGTTCGGCGCCTGGCGCTGGTGGCTTCCCGGTGGCCTGCACACCCGGCGTCGCACATTCGTCATCGGACAGGATCGGCGGATCATCGCCTCCATCACGAACGAGTCGAAGTTCGACGTGCACGCCGACGAGGCGCTCGAGGCGCTCAAGAGACACCAGTCGGCCGCGTGAGGGCTCGGCATCGCCGGCTGGGGGCGTGCCACGGCCAGATCCGGCCGACTTCGCATCCAGCCGGTGATCTCCGGGAGAGCTCAGGCCTGGACCGGCGGCGTCGCGCGGCGAACCCCGGCCTGCGCAGCCGAGACGGTCGCCCCGGCGGATCGTTGCGGATCAGGCAGACCCGGTAGGCCGTCCAGGCTCGTCGCGTTCCGCTCCGCATGGTAGGTGGCGATCCGCGCGTCGTCCCGGCTGCGCCACACCACATCGAGCGTGTCGCGCTCCTCCACCAGATCCATCCGGGGCACGGCGTAGCCGCAGGAGTCCGACACCCGGGTCACGCCGACGACCACCACCGCCCGCGCATATGCCCGCCTGCCCTCCGCCGCAGCGCCGAACCCGGCGCGTGCGGCGTCGAACCCCGGATCACCGGCGAGCACGACAGAGCCCGTACCATGCAACCGGACGATCTGCGGCCGGCCGTCGAAGGCACAGAGCATGACGCAGATCCGGCCGTTCTCCTGCAGGTGGGCGATCGTCTCGACGCCGCTGCCCGTCATGTCCAGATACGCGAACGTGTGCTCGTCGACCACCCGGAACGTGCCGGTCGTGCCCTTGGGCGAGAGATTGACCAACCCGTCGGCGGACAGTGGTGCGGTGGCGACGAAGAACACCGGCTGCTTCTCGATCCAGCTGGCCATCACCGCGTCGATTCCGTCGTAAACCTTCGCCATACCGGACAGGCTACGGCGCCGGGGTGAGCACCTCGGCGCCATCGGCGGTGACCAGGATGGTGTGCTCGAACTGCGCGGTGCGCCGCCGGTCCTTCGTGACGACCGTCCAGCCGTCGCCCCAGATGTCGTAGTCGACCGCACCGAGGGTGATCATCGGCTCGATGGTGAACGTCATGCCGGGCACGAGCGCGGTGTGCACCGTCGGCTCGTCGTAGTGCAGCACGACCAGCCCGCTGTGGAACGACCGGCCGATGCCGTGGCCGGTGAAGTCGCGCACCACTCCATAGCCGAACCTGCGCGCGTAGGACTCGATCACCCGACCCACGACGTTGAGCTCCCGCCCCGGGCGCACGGCCTTGATCGCCCGCTCCAGCGCCATTCGGGTGCGCTCGACCAGCAGCCGGTCTTCCTCCGCGGCCTCCCCGGCGAGGAACGTGGCGTTCGTGTCGCCGTGCACCCCGCCGATGAACGCGGTGACGTCGATGTTGACGATGTCACCGTCCTCGATCACCGTGGAGTCCGGGATGCCGTGGCAGATCACCTCGTTGAGGCTCGTGCAGCACGACTTCGGGAAACGCTTGTAGCCCAGGGTCGAGGGGTAGGCGCGGTGGGCGATCAGGTATTCGTGCACCACCCGGTCGACCTCGTCGGTGGTGACGCCGGGGACGACCGCGGCGCCGCCGGCGGCGAGCGCGTCGGCCGCGATCCGGCCGGCCACCCGCATGGCCTCGATCGTCTCCGCGGTCTGCACCCACGGCTCGGTGCTGGGCGACGGCAGCTTCTTGCCCACGTACTCCGGACGGGGGATGTGAGCGGGTACCTCACGGATAGGTGCGACAATGCCGGGGCGGAGCAGCGTGCGGGTGGACATGGATGCCAGTGTAAGGGCGCCGGCTCGGTAGACGGTCGATCCCGTCGCACACATCCTTCGGCGTCGCACACAGACCGCAGCATGTGTGCGAGGCCGCACGATGTGTGCGACGGGATCGGGTCACACCGGGCGGTAGGCGCGGCGGAGGCGGCGGGCCACTTCGTCGAAGGTGCGGAGGTCGTTCCAGATCCAGCGCACGACCCGCAGGTCCTCGTCCCGAATCAGGTCCTCGCGGCGCTTCTCCTCGAAGACCGCATCACCGGGGTCCTGGCCGGGCCGCAAGAGCCGGCCGTACTTCACCCGGCCGTCGAACTCGCCGACGGTGCGCAGCCCCGGCCAGCCGAAGTCGACCCGGCCGAGCCCTAAACCGGCTGCCGACATGACATCCCGCCACCTCTGTCGGGTCCAGAGGTGCGGCGTGCACGTGGACGACCCCACCGCGACGCCCACCCGTCCGCCGGGAGCGGGTGATGTGCATCCGGTCCAGTGGAACGCCCCACAGGGGCACGTCATGCAGGACCGCAGCCGACACGCGGCTCACGACCGCACCCGCGCCGACGTGCGGCAGCTCAGCGGCCACCAACAGCGCGTGCCGGGCGACCGGATCACGCAGCCGGACGTCATCGGTGGTGACATAGGCTCCGCGGCGGAGGGTCGTCAGCGACCCGTCCTTGCGCAGCCGTCGTAGCTCGCTGTCGGAACAGCCGCCGGCGAGCAGGTGCAACCGCAAGCTGAGGCCAGATAGATCCAGATCCACCCGATCAGCATGCAGATCGAACGCCGGCGGCGCGGCCGTTCGCGAGCACCTGTGTACAACTCCGGGCGCCCCGACAAGCCGCACACACCTTCTTGCCTCGCACACATGCTGCAACACCTGTGCCGAGCCGAACGATGTGTGCGAGGAGTGGCGGCGGCGCGGGTCAGCGGATCGGACGACCCGCGGCCTTGCGGGCCACCGCGGCGGCGAGGCCGCGCCAGCCGAGCAGCAGCAGCCCGAGCGCTACCACGGTGACCACGGCAAACGTCAGCGGCAGCTGATCCGTGAACGCCGCTCGCAGCGCCAGCCCGACCACCGCGGTGCCGGCGAGCACCACCGCACCCGCCCGCAGGCCTGCCGGGTTCACCCGCACCACCGGGGTGGCCCAGGACACCAGCAGCCCGACTGCGAACGGTGCGAGCGTGGCGAGGAAGCCCAGCAGCGCGCCGGACGCGTCGTGGTTCAGCCGCCCGACCGCGACGAACACCACGACCGCGAGCATGTCGGCCGCAACGGCGAGTCCCGGGATCCGGCTGGGTGACATTGGTAGTCAGGGGCGCAGGAACCGCGAAGCGGTCCTGTTTCCCCATCCCCCTTTCAATCCGTACGTGCGGTTTTCCCGCATACGGCTTACCGACGGTCTTCTGGACATGGTTACGCCGCCTTCGGGTATCGGATGGTGCCAACCAGCTTGTACAGTCCCTGGTCGCGGAACCAGGATTCGGTCCAACGTCCCACCTGACCGGCCCGTAGGTCGCGGCCCCGCTTCTTAATCAGCAAGCATTTCAGCCGCCACCCGACATACCGGTCGAGCTGACGGAACTTCCTGGCGGCGTTACCGGTGCGGAAGTAGTTGCCCCACCCCCGCAGGAACAGGTTCACCGCCTCGATGACATCGCACAACCCCAACCCCACCCGGCGCCGATCGGTGAAGTCCCCGATCCTGGCCCGCACCCGCTTCATGCCCCGTACCGACAGCCACCGATGCAGGTAACAGCGGCCAATCCGCTCGTTCTCCCACAACCGGCCCGACATCCACGCCCGAAGATCACACCCCAGGAAGTCGAGGCTGCAGCACTCACACCTAATGGTGCCACGACCCACACACTTGCTCCCTCCGAAAAGCTCTCCACGCCCCACCCAGCCGACCGCGTCTCCACGACAAACCAGGCCCTGCCACCCAACATTCCGGAACCTACCGCCACCCGCTGGCCTGGCACAGCTTCCAGGACGCACCATGGGGTCAGCGTAGGGGTCACTCAGCTCGCGACCGAACTCCGCGGGGCCGGTCTTGGCCCGGACGTCACCGGAACCGGCCAGCCGGGTCGCAGATCATGCCAGACGTGGGAGCGTCACCCGGCGGGCGCGGAACACCGTGCATCGTCGGGTGAGCACTCGGCGGACGTCGCCGAACCGGCCATGCAGGGCCGTCTCGATCATCGCCAGCTGGCCCTCCGGCAGCACCAGCGCCCGCGCCGCCCGGGACGGCTCCCGGCCGCCGTGCCAGCTCAGCACCAGTTCACCGCCGGGCCGCAGCACCCGGCGCAGCTCATCGGTCCCGGCCTCCAGGTCGGGCCAGATCGCGACGGTGTTCACCGAGACGGCCAGGTCCACCACCGAGTCGGACAGGCCGGTATCCGCGGCGGTACCTGCTCGCAGATCCGCCCGGCCGGCTGCGACCTCAGCGCGCAACGCGCGCGATGCCAGGGCCCGCATGTCCGCGGACGGCTCGATCCCGATCAGGTGACGAACGCCCGGCCTGCGGGCGAGCAGGGCCATCAGCACGCCCGGGCCGGGACCGAGCTCCAGCACGTCGGCGGCCGGGTTCCCGACCAGCAACCCGGCGACCTCCCGTTGCTGCGCGGCGTTCATTCGGCGCATGATCCGGCCACCGAGGCGACCGAGCCGGCCCGCGGGCAGCGCGGCGAACGAGTTGGGGGGACGGCCGGTGCTCCAGCACGGTTCCCCGGGCGCTGGTATCGATGAGTCCATGTGCTCCACCATGGATGCTGAACCACCCTTCACGCCAACCGGTGCGATCGGGATCGGGGAAGCTGCGCGGCGGGTCGCGCTGCTCGATGTCCAGATCGCCCGCGCTCAGCGAGCCAGAACGATGCTGCTCGGCGCCCGCGACTGCCCGGAGCCAGAGCCGGTACGAGACTGCCCCCATCTGCGGGCCGAGTTGGACGCCGTCGTCGCCGGAGTGCTGACTCCCGCGATCCGGTCACCCGGGGGTCACGTCGGGGCTGGCACCTAAGGGCGGCCCGGAGCCTTCCCTGGTCTTCGTTGCCGCGGCTTGTGGTTCTGCGGCTGGTCCCGCGATCGTTGCGGATCAGGGGAAGGCCGACGGCCGGAAGGTGAGCGATGAACGTCGCGCAGGGAGATGCACGCGGCCGGCGGGCCGGCATCGCACGGATGCTGGCACTGGTATTCGCGGCGTGGTCGCTCGGCACCGCAGGGTGGTTCGCGGTCGATGATCCGAGTGTGATCCGCTGGGTCGTGGCGGCACTGCTCGCCGGGTTGGGCACGGCAAGCCTGGTGCTCGCGCCGCTGCACGACCGGCCCTGGGTACGCACCGCCGTGGTTGCCGGGCATTGCGTGATGATCCCGTTGACGTTCGTGCTGACGATCGTGGCGGGCTCGAACCTGCTCTACGTGGGGATGGCGCTGTCCACGGCGATTCTTGTCACCCTGCGACCACGATTCCGGCGGATGCGTCCTCCTGCGCGGAAAGTGTGGCTGACCCTGCACGTGGGTTTCTCGGTGGGCTGGCTCGGCGCGGCGCTCGCGATGGTAGTGCTGAGCGTGGTGGGTGCCACCACCTCTGATCTCGCGCTGCGCCACTACGCCTACGCGTTCATGCACGTTTTCGACCTGACGATCGTGATCCCGTTGGTGTTGCTGTCGATCATCACGGGGCTCGTTGTTTCCCTGGGTACCCAGTGGGGCCTGGTGAAGCACTGGTGGGTGACCATCAAGTTCGGGATCTCGCTCGGCATCGTCGCCACCGCCGCCGTCTGGGAGAACTTTCTGGTACGAGGCCTCGCCGAGGAGACCGCGGCCAACCCGGCGCTCGACGCGGCCGGACGTGACTGGCAGCTCGCGGCCTGCATGATCGCGTTCGTGATCGCGCTGTGGACTGCGACCACCCTGTCGGTGGTCAAGCCTGGCGGGCGTACCCGGTGGGGCCGGCGCGAACTGGCTCCGCGTCGCCGCGAGCCGGTACCAGCCCCGAGCGCCTAGTCCTGACCCGCAGAACGTCAGAACAGGATCGTGGCGAAGCTGCCGACCTGCTCGAACCCGATGCGCGTGTACACCGACCGGGCCACGTGGTTGAAACCGTTGACGTACAGGCTCGACACCCGACCCATACCGGCGAGGCGCTCCGCCACCGCGGCGGTGCCGGCCATGCCCAACCCACGGCCGCGGCACGCCGGGTGCACCCACACCCCCTGGATCTGCCCGACCTGCCGGGACAGCGCGCCGATCTCGGCCTTGAAGACGACCTGGCCGCCGTCGAAACGGGCGAACACCCGGCCGGACCCGACCATGTCCGCGACCCGTGCCCGGTAGCCCGCACCGCCGTCACCGGCCCGCGGGTCGATCCCGACCTCCTCGGTGAACATCGCCACGGCCGCGGGCAGGTAGCGGTCCAGCTCGTCGAGGCGTACCGCGCGCACGGACAGGTCGGGGGCCACCGCGGGCGGCCCGGCCAGGACCATCAGCGGCTGGTCCGCGCGCACCTCGCGGGCCGGCGCCCAGTGCCCGGCCAGGTCGTCCCACAGCGGGAGCACGAGCTCGGCCCGCCCGACCACCGACGAGCAGCCGCGTCCTTGCCGGCGCGCCCGGTCGGCGAAGCTGCGCAGCGCGGATCGCTCACCCCGCAGCGGCACGAGGTTGGCGCCGGCGAAGCAGAGCCCGTCGAGCCTCGAGCCGACCGCCCACAGCTCACCACCGAGCCGCCACGGGTCGAGTCCGGCCATCTCAATGCGGGCAGCGACCATGCACCCGGCAACGGGATCGGCATCCAGGGCGGCGCGCACGCCGGTGCGTTCCCGATCATCGAGCAACCGGGCTCCCGCGGCGACCCTCAGCACCTGTTAAAGGTGCCATATGATCGTGCATGTGCCCATGGTGGGATCAGCCGACGGATACCTGGGGTTCACCCGTTGACGCCATCCCCTCGGCGATCTTGAGGGCCTCCTCGATCAGTGTCTCGACGATCTGGTGCTCGGGTACGGTCTTGATCACCTCACCCTTGACGAAGATCTGTCCCCTGCCGTTGCCCGAGGCCACACCGAGGTCGGCCTCCCGGGCCTCTCCCGGTCCGTTCACCACGCAACCCATGACGGCCACGCGCAGCGGGACCTCCATTCCGGTGAGCCCGGCCGTGACCTCGTCGGCGAGCTTGTAGACATCGACCTGGGCGCGCCCGCAGGAAGGACAGGACACGATCTCCAGCTTGCGCTGCTTCAGATTGAGTGACTGGAGGATCTGGATCCCGACCTTGATCTCCTCGACGGGCGGTGCCGACAACGAGACCCGAATGGTGTCACCGACACCCCGGGAGAGCAGTGCCCCGAATGCGACGGCCGACTTGATCGTACCCTGGAACGCCGGGCCGGCCTCGGTGACGCCGAGGTGCAGCGGGTAGTCACACGCCTGCGCGAGCAGCTCGTAGGCGCGCACCATGACGACCGGGTCGTTGTGCTTGACCGAGATCTTGATGTCGTGAAAGTCGTGCTCGGCGAACAGGCTCGCCTCCCACAGCGCCGACTCGACGAGCGCCTCGGGCGTGGCCTTGCCGTACTTCTCCAACAACCGCTTGTCCAGGGACCCGGCGTTGACCCCGATCCGGATGGGGGTGCCGTGATCGCGCGCGGCCGAAGCGATCTGCTTGACCTGGTCGTCAAACTTGCGGATATTGCCCGGATTGACCCGCACCGCGGCGCAGCCGGCCTCGATCGCAGCGAAGACGTACTTGGGCTGGAAGTGGATGTCGGCGATCACCGGGATCTGCGACTTGCGTGCGATCGCGGGCAGCGCGTCGGCGTCGTCCTGGCTGGGGCAGGCGACCCGGACGATGTCGCAGCCCGCCGCGGTGAGCTCGGCGATCTGCTGGAGGGTGGCGTTGACGTCGGAGGTGAGGGTGGTGGTCATCGACTGGACCGAGATCGGATGTCCGCTGCCGACGCCCACCGCCCCGACCTGCAACTGTCGGGTGCGTCGGCGCGGGGCGAGGGTGGGGACGGGAGGTGCGGGCATGCCTAGGGAGACGCTCACGGCTCCAGTATCCCGGACCGCCCTCGGCGCGCCCGGGCCTGTGTCCGGGTCCACCCGCCCGTGTCGGTCTTCGGGTCCGGGCCCACCCGCCCGCGCCCGAGCCAGCTGCCGCTCACCGTGTTCGGGCCCACCGCGGCGACGCGGGTCGGCGGCACGACCGAAGCCCATGATCGACGTTTCGGTACGCGTAGCCGGACGGTCCACGATCCCGCGTTCCGATCTGTCGATCGTCGGCGGGCCGGCTACTGCAACCGGATCGGGTTGACGATGTCCGCGGTGAGCGTGAGCAGGCTGACCGCGCCGACCACCATGATCACCACGAACGTGATCGGCAGCAGCCGCGTGTAGTCCACCGGTGGCATCGCTGCCTTACCCAGCCGTGCCCGCGCCCAGTCGCGCACCCGCTCGTAGAGGTTGATCGTGATGTGCCCGCCGTCCAGCGGCAACAGCGGGAGCAGGTTGAAGACGCCGACGAAGAAGTTGAACGCCGCAAGCAGGAAGATGAACTGCTCCCACAGCCCGCGCTCCACCGCATCGCCACCGATGATCGAGGCTCCGACGACGCTGACCGGGCTGTCGAGATCGCGCTCTGCGCCCGCGATCGCATCGATCAGGCGCGGGACCTTCTCCGGGAACGCGAGAATGCCGGCCCACACCCGCTCGAAGATCACCCCGGTGAAGGCGAACGTCGCCGGAACGGCGGTCACCGGCCCGTACTCGAACACCTGCCGCTGCCCGACGCCGATCGCGCCCACGGTGGTCGGCGCGCCGGTCTCGAGATCGAGGCGACGCACGGTGGCGACGTCGACGGTGAGCGGGACCTGAGTGCCGTCGCGCTCGACCACGATGGGGGTGGGCCCCGACGCCGCACGGATCGCGAGGACCGCATCCGACCAGGTCCGCGTGCGGGTGCCCGCCACCGAGACGATCGTGTCGCCGGGGAGCAGACCCGCGTCGGCGGCCGGGGTGGGCACGCCAGGGCCGCATGGCGCGATCTCCTCCAGCGACACCTGGTCCGCCGCGCAGCTCACCTCGCCGGCCACCGGCGTGCTCGCTATGTTCGGCAGGCCCCAGCCCACCGCAAGCACGAAGATCAGCACCATCCCGACGACGAAGTGCGTGATCGACCCCGCCGACAGCACCACCACCCGCTGCCACGTGGGCTTGCGGAAGAACGCCCGCGGCTGCTCCTCCTCGGTGACCGGATCCAGTGCGGTCATCCCGGCGATGTCACAGAACCCGCCGGCCGGGATCACCTTCAGCCCGTACTCGGTCTCGCCGCGCCGGAACGAGAAGATGCGCGGTCCGAAGCCGATGAAATACCGGCGCACCCGCATGCCGAACACCTTCGCGGTGACCAGGTGCCCCGCCTCGTGCAGCGCGACCGAGATCGCGATGCCGAGCGCGAACAGCGTCACGCCGAACGCGAAACTCATCCGGTCCTCATCTCTGCCAGCTCCCGGGCGTGTGCCCGGGCCCAGTCCTCGGCGGCCAGCACCTCGGCAACGGTAGTCGGCTCCCCCGACCAGCCGTCGGCCGCCGCCAGCGTGCGCTCCAGCACGTCGGTGATCCCGAGATAGGACAGCCGGCCGGTCACGAACGCCGCCACGGCCTCCTCGTTCGCCGCGTTGAGCACCGCCGGCAGGCACCCAGCCCGCTCGCCCGCCGCCCGCGCCAGCCGCACGCCGGCGAACGCGTCCTCGTCGAGCGGCTCGAACGTCCACGTGGTGGCCGTGTCCCAGGTGCAGGCCGGCGCCACCCCGGTGAGCCGGTCGGGCCAGGCCAGGGCCAGTGCGATCGGCAGCCGCATGTCCGGTGGACCGGCCTGCGCGAGCGTGGAGCCGTCGACGAAGGTGACCAGGGAGTGCACGATCGACTGCGGGTGCACCACGACGTCGATCCGCTCGTAGGGCACGCCGAACAGCAGGTGCGCCTCGATCAGCTCGAGCCCCTTGTTGACCAGGGTGGCCGAGTTGATCGTAACGACCGGGCCCATCTCCCAGGTGGGGTGGGCGAGCGCCTCGGCGAGGGTGACCGCGCCCAGCTCGGCGCGCGTCCGCCCCCGGAACGGCCCGCCCGACGCGGTGAGCACCAACCGCGCCACCTCGTCCGCGCCCCCACCCCGCAGGCACTGGGCGAGCGCGGAGTGCTCCGAGTCGACCGGGACGATCTGGCCGCGGGCGGCCGCGCCGGTGACGAGGGAGCCGCCGGCCACCAGTGACTCCTTGTTGGCCAGTGCCAGGGTGGCCCCGGTCGCGAGCGCGGCCAGGGTGGGACGCAGGCCCCGGGAGCCGGTGATGCCATTGAGGACGGTCTCGGCGCCGGCGGTGGCGGTGAGCTCGGTGGCGGCATCCGGGCCGGCCAACACGTCAACAGTGCTTACCCCCGCCCGCTCCTGCCCGGCTCCGGACAGCGCGACCCGCAGCGCCGCGGCGGCGCCCGGATCCGCCACCGCCACCCGCCGCACCCCGTGTGCCCGCACCTGCCGGGCAAGCAGGGCGACGTCGCCCCCGCCCGCGGCCAGCCCGGCGACGGTGAACCGGCCGGGATGCGCGGCGATCACGTCCAACGCCTGGGTACCGATCGAACCGGTCGACCCCAGCACCAGGACCGACCGGGACCCGCTCTCGTCGCTCATCAGTGCCCATCATCGCGAAAGAACCGTTGTGCGACCATGAGGCCGGGCCGGCGGCTGAATCATCATAGAGTGGCACCGGCCGGGTCAGAATAGTGGCGAGGCGGGCCGGATCATCGGCAGGTGGTCCTGAGGATCGACGCAATGGCCTGAGGTCGGCCTGCATCAACGGGAGGGTGTCGTGGCGAGGAACTCACGAGAGCTGGCGCAGCGGCCCGCGGTGGACCCGCAGGACGAACCGTCGGCGGAGTGGGGCTGGCACGGTAGCTTCCCGCGCGGCCAGATGATGGCCGGATGGGTGTCCGTGGTGCTCCTGCTGACCATGCTGATCGGCAACCACGAGGGCGCCACCGAGGACGTCTGGTTGATCGGGCTCGCGGCCGTCATGGCGTTCGGTCTGGTGCTGCACACGGTGCGCAAACGCCGCTCCTGGCGCCGCTAGGCGGTGCCCCATCGCCGGGAGCGCGGGCCCGCCCGTCGAGCTGGAGGTCGGTGACCGCACGGTCCGGATCAGCAGTCCGGACCGGGTGTACTTCCCGGCGCGCGGGGAGACCAAGCTCGACCTGGCCCGCTACTACCTCGCGGTGTCCGACGGAATCGTCCGGGCGCTGCGGGAGCGGCCCTGCATGCTGCACCGCTTCCCCACCGGGGTGACCGGGGAGAAGGTGCACCAGAAGCGGCTCCCGCGCGGCGCGCCGGACTGGGTGCGGACGGTCCGGGTCGACTTCCCGCGCTGGGGCCGGCACGCCGACGAACTGTGCGTCACCCATCCCGCCGATGTCGTGTGGGCGGTGCAGATGTCCACGGTGGAGTTCCACCCGTGGAACACACGCAGTACGAGCGTCGAATTTCCGGACGAGTGGCGCATCGACCTCGATCCGATGCCGGACGCCTCCTATGCCGACGTCCGCCGGGTCGCGCACGTCGCCCACCAGGTGCTCGACGAGGTCGGTGCCATCGGCTGGCCGAAGACGTCGGGCGGCAAGGGGATGCATGTCTACGTGCGGATCGAGCCGCGCTGGAGCTTCGGCGACGTCCGCCGCGCGGCGCATGCGTTCGCCCGCGAGGTGGCGCGACGCTGCGATCTCGTCGATCTGACGTGGTGGCGCAAGGACCGCGACCCCGCGTCGATCTTCGTGGACTACAACCAGAACGCCCGCGACCACACGATCCGCAGCGCGTACTCGGTGCGCGGCGTGCCCGAGGCGGTCGTGTCCACGCCGATCCGCTGGGACGAGGTGGACGCCGCCGACCCACGCGACTTCACGATCGCCACCGTTCCCGCCAGGTTCGCCGAGCTGGGCGACCTGCACGCCGACATCGACGACGCGGTGTTCGTCCTCGACGAGCTGCTGGAATGGGCCGACCGGCACGCGGGCGAGGATCCCCCGGACCTCGACGCCTGACCGCTCGCCGGTGACCCGTACCAGCACCTCACTGCGGAAAGTCGCAAGCGCACCGAGCTGGTCGACCGTCGAACAAGTACACGACGATGCACCCGACGCCGACCTGGCTCGCCAGCCTGACCTCCTCCGGCCCCAGCCGGACAGTACTCGATCTGTGGCACTCGATCTGTGTCCACGGTCACGCTGTCAAGATTGCGTAATCGACTGGCCGCACCCGCGCACCGGCACGCATGCTCGTCCTGCGCCACAGGGGCGCCAGGCGAGGGGTGAACGGGCATGGCTGTCACCACCACAGCGCGTGTCCCGGAGTCCGGGGGAGGACTTGCTCGCTAGCCACACCGCTCGTGTTCGAGTAACCACAGGTCACGCCGCTAATGCCCCGCGGGTGGCGGGTCTTCGAGATAGCCTTTACGGCGGCGATGTTTGGCCACCGTCGGTTCCGGGTGACGTCCCAGCACGGAGCGCAGTGCTGCGGTCCACCACCGCTTTTTCGGCGGTGGCGCGGGGGCGCCGGTGTGCTGCGGCCACGACGCGGGACGCGGTGCGCGGCGATCATGGTGGGGCGGCCAGCGGGGCATCTAGATCACGTGGTAAGTCGTCGACCGCCGGAGGCGTGTCCACTCGGCAGGGCCCGATCACGACGCCACCACCCACACGTGCGCGTTCTCGTCCCGTGCCAGGCGCGTGAGCATGAGGCCTCGCAGCATCGGGTGATGTGCGAGCTGGCCCAGAGAAGGCGCGACCACGTGGTGCGCTTGTGCCCGCTGGAGCTCTCGGGTCAGCTCGTCAAAGGCACCGTGATAGCCGGGCTGGTACTCATGGAACGTCGTGGCGAAGCAGAAGCCTTTCGTCTCGGCGAGCAGGTGAAGGCCACGCTCTATCCGGCGTATCGCGTGGTCGTCGAGATCAGCCGTGACCCGCAGGTAGCCGTAGATCAAGGGCTTCATCGCAGTCTCCCCCGGTTGGAAGGTCGGACCCGCAGGACTCGGCCGCGCAGGCACCACGAACAGGTTTGCCTGCGAGTCGTCGCCTGCCATCCGCGACGATTCCGGTTCGCGGTGAGCGGGATCGCTGTACATGCGAATCCTCGTTTCATGGTTGTTCATACGGTGCCGCTCGGGCGGCTGGATTACTCGCAAGTCAGGGACAGTGCCGCGGAGAACCGCTCCTGGTCCGCCGCGGCGGGAAGGACGACCCGAACCCCGGGATTACCGTCGGCGTCCACTGTGGTTGCCACGTCATCAGCACGGACCGGGATACCACAGTCGCCGAGGACGGCGGGTACGGCGTCCTCGCCGGCTTGTGCGCGTCGGAATGCATCGACCAGCGGTGCAACCTCGGCCGGTCGCACCACACGCAGGCGCACACGACTTTGCAGCGGTAATCATAGTACAGTCCTACTCTGATCAAACAGCACACCTCCAGCACCTCTATGTTCACCGCACAACGACTCAACTCGCTACCTCTGGAGAGCACCTGTGACCGGCACCGCCTTATTCGTTGGACTCTCTACGCTGGATATCGCCTACTTGGTCCAGACTTACCCGCAAGAAGATTCCAAAACTCGCGCTGTGGATCAATACATAGGTGCCGGTGGGCCTGCGGCGAACGCGGCTGTGACGTATGCATTCTTGTCGAACCAGACGTCAACTCTTCTAACTGCGCTAGGAAAACACACGCTAACCGAACTTGTACGAGCCGATCTCAACACCCATAATGTAAAGATACTCAACGCTGCATCGAACGGTTCAAGCTTGCCGCCAATTTCATCTATTGTCATCGCGAAAAAATCCGACAGTCGAACAATATTTTCGCTCGATACTACTCGAACCCAGGCAAGCTTTCACGATTCGTTTAGGTCAATACTCCACCGTGAAGTAGATATAGTCCTGACCGACGGCCACTACGCCGAGCTATCAATGAATATCGCTCGAGATGCTCGAAAACTCGGGATTCCTGTCCTGCTCGACCCCGGTCGCTGGAAAGACAACTTCGCTGAACTACTTCCCTTGGTCGACATCGCTATTTGTTCCTCAGCGTTCTCGCCCCCCGAACTCGGCGAGGCAAGCGCAGACGCGAAGCTAGACTTCGTTCACTTCCTAGGACCGCAAAGCGTAGCGATAACCAGGGGTCCGCAACCCATACTTTATCGACAAGTAAAGGACGAGGTGAGACGGTCATTAACGAAACTTCAACAGTGGACACGCTAGCGGCTGGAGATATTCTGCATGGCGCTTTTTGTTACTACTACTCCTCGCGTAAATACGTGTTTGAAGAGGCACTAGGGCACGCTGCACGCGTAGCGACAGCATCATGCCAGTACTTTGGCCCTCGGGAGTGGATGAACCACGTTATCAAACTTGGTTAACAAATTACGAACCGCGCTCAATATAATAATGCCCCCCTCTTTCCCGTAGGACCACATCCGCTCGATGCTTCGTATCGGCAATCAGCTCTGAGTTTGGTATATCACTCAGAAAAACCTTATTTCGGGCATCAACAACACTCTTTCCACCTGCGATCTGGCGTTGAAACAGTCGATCTTCGATTACATCCTTACTCGCATCGAGATACCACGCCTCATCCAAGTTTGCCCTGACAGATGACCAACCGGCAAGACCGTCAATCAGCAGATAGTTCCCCTCGGTAATAACGACCGTAGTTTGTTCCACGAACACCACACCACCTGGGATGGGGTCATGCTTCTCTCGATCAAACGTAGGCCAGGGAATACTCCCAGCCCTCGTGTAGCGGAGTGTCCGGAGCAGCCGTACATACGCATTTACGTCAAATGTGTCAAGTTCGCCCTTTCGATCAAGCCGTCCGGAAGCTTCCAACGCTACGTTGGTGAAGTGAAACCCATCCATCGGCGCGATTTCAGCGTGTCCTTTTCCAACCAACAAATTGATCTGATCTCGAAGATCACCCGCCAGAGTCGACTTACCTGCGCCGGGCGGACCAGCTATACCAACCACAAATCGTGCACTCGACCGTGACACCTCACCTGCGATGACTCGCTTAGCAAGTTCGACCACAGAAGTCAATCTGCCGTTCACCATGTCGAATACCCTACACGCAACCAATCTGATGTCCGCCCAAACGACCTGACTCCTCACACACCCTGCTATGAGAACTTTCTATACGTCTTGCACCTGAGGACCACCACCGCTCGGCAGGCGGCGGTCCCAGGCGGTTGTTGCAGATGTTCCCATCGGGCGACCCGGGTCCGGGTCTCTTTCGGCACGAGCACCCCGCTGAGTTGAGCTGCGCCGCAGGTGACCGGGGGTGGTACCCGCGCCACTTCGTCTCCGCCAGCCTTGTCCGAGCCACGGGCGTAAACGCACTACGGGCGCTGCCGGTGGGGTGAGCGGCACTTTCGCACGTACCTAGCGTGCGAAAGTGCCGCTCGATTTCGCCCACGGCGCGAACGCGACCCAGCTCGTGCTCGGGACGTCGCGACGCTCCCGGTTGGCGCGGGTGTTCGACGAGGGCATCGGCGCGCGCCACCGAGAACAACTACCTGCGGTCTACCTCGTCCAGCTACGACGCAAGCTGGAGCCGGAGCCCGCCCGGCCCCGACACCTGATCACCGAACCGGGGATGGGGTACCGCTTCGAATCCTGACCCCACCCGGGAACATCTCCCGCCGCCACGAGGTAGCGTTTCGTCCGACCCGGTAGCCAGGGGACAGCGAGGAGACCGGCCGTGCATGTGGTGATCATGGGTTGCGGGCGGGTCGGTTCCTCGCTCGCCGGGAGCCTGGAGCGGCTCGGCCACGACGTGGCGATCATCGACCGCGACCCGCAGGCGTTCCGCCGGCTCGGCCCGGACTTCCGCGGCAAGCAGGTGATCGGTGAGGGCTACCATCGCGACGTCCTCATCGCCGCCGGGGTGGAGCGAGCCGAGGCGTTCGCCGCGGTGTCCTCGGGCGACAACTCCAACATCATCTCTGCCCGGGTGGCGCGGGAGAGCTTCGGTCTCGAACACGTCGTCGCCCGCATCTACGACGCCAAACGCGCCGCAGTGTACGAGCGGCTCGGCATCCCGACCGTAGCGACCGTACCGTGGAGCACCGACCGGCTGATGCGGATGTTGCTGCCCGACGGGGCGGCAACGGCGTGGCGCGAGCCGGCGGGCACGGTCGCGATCCTGCCGCTGCGTGTGCACGAGGACTGGGTTGGGCGATCGGTGCGGGAGCTGGAGATTGCCGCGCGTTGCCGGGTGGCGTTCATCGTCCGGTTCGGCACCGGGGTGCTACCCCGTTCCGACACCGCCGTCCAGGCCGAGGACACCGTCTACGTGGCCGCGGTGTCCGGCACGGTCAGCGACGTCACGGCGGCTGCCGCAGCCCCGCCCCAGGAGGCATGACCCATGCGCGTGGCCATTGCGGGAGCCGGGGCCGTCGGGCGCTCGATCGCGCTCGAGCTCGTTGAGAACAAGCATCAGGTGATGCTCATCGAGCGTGAGTTGACCAACATCGAACCGGAGTCCGTCGAGGCGGCGGAGTGGGTGCATGCCGACGCGTGCGAGCTGAGCTCGCTGGAGGACGCCGATCTGGAGAGCTGCGACGTCGTCATCGCGGCCACCGGCGACGACAAGGTCAATCTGGTGGTTTCGCTGCTCGCGAAGACCGAGTTCGCGGTGCGCAGGGTGGTGGCCCGGGTCAACGACCCGCGCAACGAGTGGCTGTTCAACGACAACTGGGGAGTCGACGTCGCGGTGTCCACCCCCCGGCTGCTGGCCGCGCTGGTGGAGGAGGCAGTGGCGGTCGGCGACCTGGTCCGGCTACTCACGCTGCGTCAGGGCCAGGCCAACCTCGTCGAGGTGACGCTGCCCGCGGACACCCCACTGGCCGGGCGGCCGGTGCAATCGCTGAACCTGCCTGTCGACTCGGCGTTGGTGGTGATCCTGCGCGGCGGTCGGGTGATCATCCCGCAGGCCGACGACCCGTTGGAGCCCGGCGACGAGCTGCTCTTCGTCGCCACCTCCGCGGTCGAGGAGGACATCCGGGCGGCGCTGGGGTATGCGGCATTGGGATATTGAGCCCCACTCAGGCCGTGATCGGTGTGCGCTGCGCCCGGCGGACCGCCCACACGGTGCCCAGCAGCGCCAACCCGACCAGGGGAAAGCCCATCACCAACCGGGCAATGCCCAACCAGTCCTCCTGTTCGGCGTTGTAGAGCCACCCCTGCACCACGAGGCGAGCCGCGAACACGACCGTCCACAGCAGGGTGGCGAAGGTGTAGGCCCGCAGCAGCCGCGGTTCGCGACGCCAACCCTGACCGTCGCCGTTGATGCCGTGCCAGATCACCCCGGCAAGCGGCCAGCGCACCAGCACCGAGACCAGGAACGCGAGGCCCAGCACCGCACTGTAGATCAACCCCGGTAGGTAGAACCCGCGCACCTCACCGGTGCGATAGGCGATGAACGCGCAGAGACCGACCCCGAGCAGGCCCGACACCGCCGGCTGCAATGCCTCCCTGCGGGCGAGCCGCCACACCATGACGGCCACCCCGGCGGCGAGTGCGGCGAACAGCGCCGGCCGCAGCTCGAACAGGATGTTGACGACGACGAACACGCCGACCGGGATGGTGGAGGCGACGATCCCGGGGAGCCCTCCCATCTGCTCCATGATTGTGGGGACGGCGCGCTCCACGTTCACGGGGGCGGCGGGTTCGGAAGCCTGACTCACTGCGCCTGAACCTTCACAGCGCCTGGCAGATCTCGTAGTACGGGTTGTAGAGCACCTTGCGGCCGTGGCGCACGGCCATGCGTCCGCGCACCCGCATGGTGCGGCCCGGCTCGATACCCGGGATCCGGCGGCGACCCAACCAGATCAGCGTGACCCCCTCGGTGCCATCGAACAACTCTGCCTCCAGCGAGGCGTCCGCATCCTGCGGGCAGAAATCCACGCTGCGAAGCCTACCGAACACGGTCACCTCCTGACCGCACGCACAGTCGCAGGCCCGCTGGGCGCCGGAACGCTCGGCGTCGGACGACAGGTCGTCAGCGTCGAGCACCTCCACCTCGCTGGTCAGCCTGCGCAGGATTCGACGGAAGATCCCACCGTCCGTGCCCATGTTCGCTCCGGCTCGATCGGGTGCGGGCTTCCTCGACTCCGAGGCCGCTACCCTTGCCAGGGTAGCTCGATGTAAACGTGACGCGCGCCTCACTTGCGGAGTTCACCCGAACCGAACCGGCTCACAACCCGGCGTGCGTCGGCAGGGCCCCGCCCTGTTGGTGACCGTCGCGGTGATCCTGCCGGGGGTCGGGCTCTGACGAGTTGTTTCAGCGAGAGCGGCGGTGGCGGCCCTCCGGTGCTGCGGTGAACAGGGCCATCGGGTCGCTCAGGAGGAACGTCAGGGCGGGATCGTGACCCCGCGGTGCGGTCTCCGCGCTCGGCACCTCGGGCGCCCGACGGGCGTGCCGGCCCGGTCGGGGCGCCGCGGGGAGCGGGCGGACCACGGGCAGCAACTCGGTGACCGGCTCCCGCTCGGGTGCCCGGCGCCGATCGGACACCCCCGCCCGCAGCTCGATCGGCGCCGTGCCGTGCGGGTCGAGGTCTGCCGGGGCCGGACCTCGTACAACTGGTAGCAGTGGCGCCAACACCTCGGTGGGCGGCCCGTCGTCCAGCACGCCGGGAGGCCGGCCGTTGCGGGTAGCAGGTGTCGAGGCTGCCGGAAGTGTGTTCCTGCCGACGCGCAGGTCCGTTGCAGGAGAGTCTGCGGCCCGTCCGGTGACAGCGGGTGCCGGCGCGGCCCGCCCGTTCACCGCAGCGAGCGCGTGCGTGGCCCGCCCGTTCACCACGGGTGCTGCGACCGCGGTCGTTGCCGGAGCGGCCACCTCGGGGTCAGCCGCGACCTCCGGCTCATCGACCGCGGTGGCGAGGTGCTCGGGCACCTCCAGCGGCAGCACCGTGCGCACGGGGTACGGCGAGACCCCCCGCACCACCACGGTGTCGCCGAGCATGCGTCGTAGCTCGGCGTCCAGGGCGACGGCGTCGCGCTCCGGGCCGGTGGCGACGCCGTAGAGCATCCAGCGGGGACCGTCGATGCCGACGAACACCGACGTCGCGCCCCCGGTGCGAGCGTGCAGCTCCCGACCCCACTGCCCCCGGAAGGATCGCACCCTGGCGCCGCCGTCACGCAACGACACGTTGATCTCGGTGGCCAGCTCCGGCCACAGCCTGGACGTGGTCGGCGCGGCCAGCGCGCTGATCGACAGGCGTCCTTCGGGCAGTGACACATGCACCGCCTGTAGCCGCCCTTTCCCCCTCGGCTCGACGGCTACGGTGCCGCCGGCGGGTACCGGGACGAGGAGAGCACCGAAGTCGACCCGGTCCAGGCCGTCGGGACTCTCGGGGGCGAGGTCGTCCTCGTCATAGGGCCCCGCTGTGGCTTCCTCGGCACTGCGCGGCCGCCGACGGAGCGCGAGCGGACCGGTTGCGCGCGGGTCGCCACCGGGGTCTGCACCCGCACGGCCGCGGCGCGCCGTCGTCACCGGCCCGCCGCATCGTCGAGGCGATCGTGCCCGCCGGTCGAGCCGTAGCCCCCTGATCCACGCCGCGATCCCGGCAGCTTCCCGACCTCGACGAACCGCACCCGCTCCACCCGTTGCACGACGAGCTGCGCGATCCGGTCACCACGCCGGAGGCGCAGCTCGTCGCGCAGGTCGTGATTGATCAGGCAGACCCGGATCTCGCCGCGGTAGCCGGCGTCGATCGTGCCGGGGGTGTTCACCACCGACAGCCCCGCGCGGGCCGCCAGTCCGGAACGGGGATGCACGAAGCCGGCGTGCCCGATCGGCAGCGCGACAGCGATCCCCGTGCCGACGACGGCGCGCTCACCGGGCGCGAGCACGACGTCGGAGGTGCAGAGCAGGTCGACGCCGGCGTCCTCGGGGTGCGCGTACGTGGGGATCGGGAGGCCGGGATCGAGCCGGGTGAGGAGCACGTCGACGGCCGGCTCGGCAAGCGGCTCCTGCTGGGTGGCATCGAGAGGGCCGGACACGGCGGCCGACGTTACCCTCGGATCCATGACCGAGCACCCGTCCCCGCATCCGTCTGCGACGTCCGGCGCCTCCGGCTTCGACGAGCGGTTGTCGGTCCCCTGGTGGTGGTACCTGCCGGCCGTCGGCGTGGCGGTGTTGCTCGGCGCCGAGGTGCACATGGGGTATCCGGGACTGCGCAGTTGGATCGGCTACGCCATCACCGTGCCACTGCTGGTGGCGACGCTGGCGTGGCTCGGGCGCATGCGGGTGCACGTCACCGACGGCGAGCTGAACGTCGGCGACTCGGCACTTCCGCTTTGCCAGATCGGCCGGATCGAGGTGGTGGCCGCGAAGGACAAGCAGTCGGCACTGGGACCCGAGCTGGATCCGGCCGCGTTCCTGGTGCACCGCGCCTGGGTCGGCCCGCTCGTCCGCGTCGAGCTGACCGGCCCGGCCGAAACCCCGTACTGGATCTTCAGCGTGCGCGAGCCGGAGCGACTGGTGGCGGCGCTGGCGGCTGATCGGCAGGAGCCGCCGCTCGGCGGCATGTACTCGGGGCGGGTGTCTGGGGAGGCGTGCTCCCAGACCCGTTCTCCCGCATCGCATGCGTTCGAGCTCTGATTGCGTGCTCTCAGGCGGCGCAGTCCCGGCAGATGAACTGCGCGCCGTTGCGCTCCGCGAGCCGACTGCGGTGGTGCACCAGGAAGCAGCTCGCACAGGTGAACTCATCAGCCTGCTTGGGCAGGACCTTGACGGTCAGTTCCTCACCGGACAGGTCGGCGCCGGGGAGCTCGAAGCTCTCGGCGGTCTCCGACTCGTCGACGTCGACCACCGCGGACTGCGCCTCGTTTCGCCGAGCCTTCAGCTCGTCGAGGGAATCCTCCGCCATCTCGTCGGTCTCGTTGCGCCGCGGGGCGTCGTAGTCGGTCGCCATCGTTCCCACCCTCTTGTGCACTGCACTCATATCGTTGTCGTGCCGCTGGACAACGTCACAACCCCAGGGTTTGTGCCCGGCATTCGAGTGACGCCGGTCTCAGTACAACCCTCAGTACGAGCCCGACGGAGATCTGACCCGAGCATTGCGCGGTCTGTGGGCTGCCCCCCGGCAGGCGCAGACCATAGCCCAGGCGCGCCCGGGCTGCCGAGCAGCCTCGCCCAGCGCCACGAAGTTGTCGGTGTGGGCCGTTAAGGTGCCGGTCGTGGCAGCTTCTCCCGTCCGAAACCAGCCCGGCCCCGGTTCGTCCGCCGGCCCCGGTTCGTCCGCCGGGCCGCCGGGTGCCGATCCGGGCCTCGTCGGGAATTGGCTGGCCGACCAGCTGGGCGACGCCCGGTGGCGCGAGGCCACGTTGCGCCCGATCGGCGCGGGGCGCTCCAATCTCACCTATCGGGTCGACAGCCCCGCCGGTGCCGTCGTCCTGCGCAGGCCGCCGGTGGGCGAGGTGGCCGCCACGGCCCACGACATGAACCGAGAGCGGCGGGTCATCTCCGCGCTCGCCGGCACGGCGGTACCGGTGCCGCAGGTGCTCGCGGCGTCGGAAGGCGGGCCACCGATCGACGCCCCGTGCTTCGTCATGGAGCTGGTCGAGGGCGTGGTACCGCTCGGGGACCTGCCGACCGGTTGGGCGGACACGAAGTCTGAACGAGCCCGGGTCGGATACGGGCTGGTTGACGTGCTGGTGGCGCTGCACGCCATCGATCCGGCTGCTGTGGGCCTGGCGGATTTCGGCCGTCCCGAAGGCTTCATGGCCCGCCAGATACGGCGCTGGACCAAGCAGTGGGAAGCTGCACGCGGGGAGGGAGCCGCCCCTTCCGACACGGAGCGAGAGCTCACACGGTTGGCCGACCTGCTCGGCACGGCCGTGCCTACCGCCCAGCGGCACACGATCGTGCACGGCGACTACCGGATCGACAACTGCCTGTTCGATGCCGTCGACCCGGGGCGGATCAAGGCGGTGCTGGACTGGGAGATGTCCACCCTCGGCGATCCGATGGCCGATTTGGGCCTGCTGCTCGTCTACTGGCACCACGCCGACGAGGAGCCGATCTGGCGCGCGGCACAGCACCTGTCGAACCCCACGAAGCTGGCGGGCTTCCCGCGCCGCGCCGACGTCGCGGCGGCCTACGCCACGGCGTCCGGGCTCGACCTCACCCCGCTGCCCTGGTACGTCGCGTTCGGCACGTTCAAGCTGGCCGTCGTGCTGGCCGGGATCCTGGCCCGGGTGCGGGCCGGGTCGGTGCCGGCGGCCATGGCGCATGGCCTGCAGGACAGCGTCGACCCGCTCGTGGCTCTGGGTCACCACGTGCTCGAGCGTGGGCTCCACTGATGGTTCTCAGCTCCCGCCCCGGGCCCTACGAGCGCCGCCGGCACCGTCCGATCCTCGCCGTCGTCTCGGCGCTGGCCGTGCTCGCCACCCTCACCTGGACGGTGGTCCTGATCAGCACAGCCGAGTCGTCGGGCGCGGCATCGTGCCCCACCCCTTCGACAGGCCCGGCGCCGGGTGAGGTGCTCGCCGCGGACAGCCTGGACCAGGTGGCCCCGGCCTTGGTCGGCGCCGTCCGGGTGCGCGTGCTCAACGCCGGCGGCCAGCGCGGGCAGGCCAACCTCGTGTCCGCACAGCTCAGCGACCTCGGCTTCACCGAAGCGACGCCACCGGCCAACGACCCCAGCTATCCCGACGGCGACATGGACTGTGTCGGGCAGTTGCGGTTCGGCCCGGCGGGTGAGGCGGCCGCGACCACGCTCTCGCTGGTGCTGCCGTGCACGGAGCTGGTTCGCGACGGTCGCGGCGACGCCATCGTGGACATCGCCGTAGGTACCGGTTTCGGCGACGTCAACCCCACCCGTGCCGCGCGCGACGCGCTCGACGAACTGGCCGACCCGACCACCGGCGGCGACGGCTCGACCAACGCGGCCGACGCCGACCCGAACGCCGCGCCCGCACCGCCGCCACTCGACCGGGAGCTGCGGGACGCCGCCCGCGACATCGCCTGCTGACTCCCCCGCCAGCCCCCGCTGCGCGGCGGACGCAACGAACGGCGCTGTCGTCCACACCTTAAAACGAACGGCACTGTCGTACACATCTAACGGACGAAAGCGCCGCTCGTTCGACTCCTCGACCACGGCCGGCCGCTACCGCATCGGGCCAGAACGCAACGAGCGGCACTTCGTGCAGACCTAACGGACGAAAGTGCCGTTCGTTGCGACGCCGGACCCGGAGGGGCGTCAGACCGCCGCGGCGCCGCAGGCTCTAGCCAGCGCGGCCAGGTCGGCGGCGATCCCGGGCGCCGCGGCGAACACAGCGTCTGCGCCGAGCCCGGCGATGTCGCTGCTCGAGTACGTCCGCGCCTCTTCATCGGGTGGCTGGGCGCCGGGTGGTCCGGGGACGCGAACCACGGCGCCGGCCTCCCGGGCGATCACCGCGGCGGCGGCCCAATCCCACCAGTTCGTGCCGTGCTCGAGATACGCGTCCAGCCAGCCTGCCGCCACCGAGCACATGTCCAGGGCCGCCGATCCGGTGCGACGCACGTCGCCCACCCTGGGCAGCAGGGCCGCGACCAACCGCGCCTGCCCGACCCGCCGCTGGGAACGGTAGGAGAACCCCGTGCCGAGCACGGACAGCGCGACATCGGAGATGGCGGAGACCCGCAGCGGCCGCCCGTCGCACGTCGCACCCGCGCCGACCGCCGCGGACCAGAGCCGCCCGGACACCGGCTCGGCCACGGCCCCGGCCACCGGGACGCCGCAGCGCACCGCGCCCACGGACACCGCGTACCAGGGCAGCCCGTGCACATAGTTGACCGTGCCGTCGATCGGATCGACAAGCCAGATCGTGTCCGTGTCCGCCGCCCCGCCATCCTCCTCACCCACCACCGCATCGCCGGGGCACAACTCGGCGAGTCGGTGGCGTAGCAGGGCCTCGACCGCGGTGTCAGCCGCGCTGACGACGTCGGTGGGCGAGGACTTGGTCGAGACCGCGACGACGTCCGGCCGAGGCAGGTCGCGCAGGTACTCGGCAGCCTCGAGCGTGACACGTTCGGCGACCCGACGCAGGGACAGCGCGGTACAGTCCACCCGGTCATCCGACCACGCCGGCGGTGCGACCGCACCGCCGGGCACAAGTCCATGCACGACACCCGCGCACCTGCAGCCGCTCCAGACGACCGTCCGGACCTGCGGCGCGACCGTCCGGCGCACAATCCCGACCAGCTATGGACGCAAGGCGTAAACGCCCGCTGTGCACCCAGTTACAATGACTTCATGCCCCGCCCCGAGGTGGCCGCCGACAGGACCCCACAGGACGGCGACCGGCGCGGCGAGGCACCGATTGACTCCACTGGCCGGCCGGGTACCTCCGCGTCCCGGCCAACCGCAGAGCGCACCGCACCGAGAGGGCCTAGGTGGCAGCCGCAGACTCCGCAACCCGCACCGACTCGTCCGTCGATCCGACGGCTGGTCCCGCCCCCGCACGACGCCGGACGGGAGGAAAGACCACCCGCGCGGCGGCAACGGCCAGCACGAAGGCTGCGTCCAAGTCGCGTGCGGCGACGAAGGCCCCGACGAGTCCCGAACCCGCCGCCGGTGTCGACGAACCCACCGAGCTCGACACTGCCGACGTCGATCTGGAGGGCGCGCCCGAGGCTGGCGATCTCGAGGAGGTCGAGCTCGATGACCCGGAGCTCGTGGCCGAGGTCGTCGACGTCGTGGAGGTGGCGGCCGTCGTCGGCGTGGAGAGCACCGACGACTCCGAGGAAGACGACGAGGAAGACGACGAGGAGCCGACCAACACCGGCGCCAACCGTCGCAGTCCCAGCCAGCGAGAGCGCTCCACACCGCAGAAATCCGGCGACTTCGTCTGGGACGAGGAGGAGTCCGAGGCGCTGCGGCAGGCCCGCAAGGACGCCGAGCTCACCGCCTCGGCCGACTCGGTCCGGGCCTACCTCAAGCAGATCGGCAAGGTCGCGCTGCTCAACGCGGAGGAGGAGGTCGAGCTCGCCAAACGGATCGAGGCCGGCCTCTACGCCGCCGAGCGGCTGCGCCGCACCCTTGATGCGGGCGAGAAGGTCTCCCCGCAGCTGCGCCGCGACCTGCGCTGGATCGTCCGCGACGGCGAACGGGCCAAGAAACACCTGCTCGAGGCCAACCTCCGCCTCGTCGTCTCGCTGGCCAAGCGCTACACCGGGCGCGGCATGGCATTCCTGGACCTCATCCAGGAAGGCAACCTCGGCCTGATCCGCGCGGTCGAGAAGTTCGACTACACCAAGGGCTACAAGTTCTCCACCTACGCCACCTGGTGGATCCGCCAGGCCATCACCCGCGCCATGGCCGATCAGGCCCGCACCATCCGGATCCCGGTGCACATGGTCGAGGTGATCAACAAGCTCGGCCGGATCCAACGCGAGCTCCTCCAGGACCTGGGCCGCGAGCCCACCCCGGAGGAGCTGGCCAAGGAGATGGACATCACCCCGGAGAAGGTGTTGGAGATCCAGCAGTACGCCCGGGAACCCATCTCCCTGGACCAGACCATCGGCGACGAGGGCGACTCCCAGCTCGGCGACTTCATCGAGGACTCCGAGGCCGTCGTCGCGGTCGACGCGGTCTCGTTCACCCTGCTCCAGGACCAGCTCCAGTCGGTGCTGGCCACACTGTCCGAACGCGAGGCGGGTGTGGTCCGGCTCCGGTTCGGGCTCACCGACGGCCAGCCCCGCACCCTCGACGAGATCGGCCAGGTCTACGGCGTCACCCGCGAGCGGATCCGGCAGATCGAGTCCAAGACCATGTCCAAGCTGCGCCACCCGTCACGGTCCCAGGTGCTGCGCGACTACCTCGACTGAGATCGATAGGGGGGCGCCAAGCTGCGGCTCCGGTCCTGGAGGACGAGCACTGGGCGCGCCGTGCGGCCGAGGCGCACGAGCGAAATGCGCGGAAGGCTCTCGAGTCCATCGACATATCGATCCGGCGGCGGATTCTGATGAAGATCGAGGGTCTCGCGGTCGATCCTTGGCCACATGGCGCAATCTCGGACGCTGGTGCGGCACCGCAGAAGTTCTTCGGGTTCGGTCGGGCGCGGGCGCGCGTGGACGTGGTGCGGGGATCCGGTGGGCGGAAGGCGCCGAACGCTTGATCGATACCTGGGAACCGTCAGCCGTGCCGAGTGCGGTTTCGGGTTCCCCACCGATGGTCACGGCACCATCGGAGTCGCGGTGATCTGCCGAGATCAGCGTCTCGGTACGGGGAACCGCACGGGATGGGGCTCTGTGTTCCGGTTTGGCGATCATGAAGCTGACGCATGATCCAGAGCAGGCGACGCATGTCGGCCGGTCACCCGAGGTGAGCGAGCCACCGCACGTCGCGGCTAATGAGATCGGAGATGGGGACTCGACGAGCCGCGCTTGCCGACCGAGATCTCGGCGACGGACCGCCTCGGGATAGCCGCCCGTAAGGCACGCTCCAGATAATCGGCCCGGGTGCCAGACCGGATGACGCCGGAGCAAGCACGGCGCCGTGCTCGAGGACCGCATCGGCGAAGGTGTCGCCCGTCCGCTCGATCTCACCCTGGGTAAACTGGGAGCGCCAGCCGCCTGGCGCCAGCCGGCCGGGCGTCTACAAGATCGGGTACGGGCCCAGGTCGGCTGCGACGACGTGGGGTGGCATGCGGAGTTTCGAGTCGCTCGGACGGCGCAAGGCTGTCCTCGGGATGATCCACCTGCAACCGTTGCCCGGCACCCCGTTCCACGAGCCGGGCAGCCTTCCCGAGATCCTGAGCCGGGCCGTGGAGTCCGCGCGCAGCCTGGAGGAGGGCGGGGCGGACGGCTGCCTGGTGCAGACGGTCGACCGGGTTTACGCAACGGGCGAGGAGTCCGATCCGGCACGCACCACCGCGATGGGTCTGATCGTGAACGCCGTCGCGGACGCGACCAGCACGGACTTCCAGGTCGGGGTCCAGCTGATGCGCAACGCCCTGAAAGCGTCCCTGGCGGTCGCCAAGGTAGCCGGTGGCAGCTACATCCGGGCGGGTGCTCTGGTCGGGGCGACCCTGACCACGCACGGGCTGGTCGAGGCCCACCCGCTGGAGGTCATGGACTACCGGCGCAGCATCGACGCCACCGGCATCAAGGTCATCGCTGAGATCGACTCCATGCACTACAAGTGGTTCGGAGAACCGAAACCCACCGCGCACGTGGCGGCCGAGGCCCGCCGGGTCGGTGCCGACGCCGTGTCTCTGTGCCACCAGGACGAGACCACCGTGCTGGAGATGATCGCCTCCGTCAGGGACGCCGTTCCCGGGCTGCCGATCATCCTTGCCGGGTATACCAACCAGCACAACGCTGCCCGGCTCCTGGCCGCCGCAGACGGCGCGTTCGTCGGGACCTGCCTGGAGCGCGGCGGCTGGGGCGGGCAGATCGACGTCGACCGGGTCAAGGCCTACGTCGACGTCGTCCGCGGCCTCGAACCGTAGCCGGCCCAGGCAGATCAGGGGCTCAGCACAGTCATCGGGAGAGGCCCAGCTATGGAACCGCTCGATCCGGCCGTCATGCTCGCTCAGGTCGGCGCTCTCGGCGCGGACCTGCGCACCCTGACCGAGCCGGTCGCCCAGCAGATCGACGGACTGCTCGGCCCCGGCCGATGGGCGTCCATCAACAAGGTCTACCTGACCGGTGACGGCGACTCCTACCACGCCTCGCACGCCGCGCGGTGGGCTTTCGAGTCGATCGCCGGGATCGCTTGCGAAGCCCATAGCGCCCAACGCTTCCTCTCCTACGGACCCACCCGGTCGGCACGCGATCCCGGCGGCCGGGCACTGGTCATCGGAACCTCCGCATCCGGCGCCACCGAACGCGTCGCCCAAGCCCTCGCCCATGCCAGGAACCTCGGGGCGATCACCCTGGCCCTCACCGGACGTCCCGCCGGCCCCGTCACCCACGCCGCCGAGCACTCGCTGGTGATCGAACTGACCGACAGCCGGCCCTCCCCGGGAATCCGCACCTACCAGGCCAGCCTGCTGGGGATGCTGCTGACCGCCGTCCACCTCAGCGGTGAACACCCGCGGAGCCAGGAGCGCTCACCCGCGCCCGAGAAACTGCGCGAAGAAATAGCCGGACTGGCCGAGCCGGTCGACGCAACCGCGGACGAGGCCGGGAACCGATGCTGTGAGATCGCCGAACAGATCGTCACCACCCCGGTGATAATGATGATCGGCAGCGGTCCCAGCCACGGCACGGCCATGTTCGCAGCCGCGAAGGTCATCGAAGCCTGCGGGGTCTTCGCCACCGGGCAGGACCTGGAGGAGTGGTCCCACGTCGAACGCTTCGCCCGCCCGCTCGACATGCCCGTCTTCGTCATCGCACCACCCGGCCGCACCCACCAGCGCGCCGTCGAATCAGCCGAACAGGCCCGTTCCCTGGGACGACGAGTCATCGCCGTCATCCACCAGGGCGACGCCACCCTCACCACCCACGCCCACACCGTGCTGCCCGTACTCGGCCGGACCCGTGAGGAGTTCTCGCCCCTGCTCTATCACCCGTTCGCAGCCCACCTCGCCTGCTGCCTCGCCCAACAGCTAGGCAGGCACCCGTTCCAGGCAGATCGGAGCGCCCGCCAGTGACACTCAGGTGCCCAGCGTTTCCGCAGCTCAAGCAGGTCGTTCAGACGCTCAGGTGCGGGCCTACCCGGGCTGATCCTTGCGCGGCCGTCCACGCGGGCGTTTGCGCGGCAGGATGGCGCCGCGTTGGAGGATCTCGCCGCCCCAGACACCGCAGGACTCACGCCGGGCCAGTGCTGCCGCAAGGCACGCGGAGCGGACCGGGCAGCCACCGCACAGCTGCTTGGCCCGCTCCAGCTCTGCCGGAGCCTCGGCAAACCACAGGTCTGGATCGTGGGTACGACAAGGCTGTTCGAACCCGTCGTCCTGTGCGGCGTCGAGCAGTATGGCGACGTCGATCGCACGCGGCTTGAGATCTGGCCGGTCGACGCTTGCCCTGACGTCGGGCGCGAGCGATGCTGTGGACACGCGATTCACCCCCCGGTGAACGTTGACAGCGACCTGGGCCGGAGCACAGGCACCGTGTCGGAGGGGAAGCCTTTCACCGCCTGGTTTGAACTCGCTTTCCTCCGGATGTGGACGGCCGGGTCGGGAGCTCTATTCTCTGCCACGCTGCAAACACCTGGAAAGCGGTCGTAAACCAGACGCCCGCAGACTGGGCTGGACAGCATAGCCCAGGAGCGGGGACGTATGACGATGAGACGGACCGCCGGCGACGTTCTCGGTGCCTGGGGCACCGAGGAGGCCCGGCTGCTCGCCCAATGCGAGCTGCACCGGATGGCGGCCGAACTTCTGTTCGACCGCATCTGCGTCGAGTGCGGCTGGCGCGCACTGGATCTGGGCTGCGGTCCGCTCGGGGTGCTCGACATCCTCGCCGAGCGGGTCGGCCCGAACGGCTCCGTGATCGGGCTGGACCACGATCCCCGGATGCTGGCGGCAGCGGCGCCAGCGCTCACGCAGCGCGGGGTGCGGGGGATCCAGCTCGTTCAGGGCGAGGTCACCGCCACCGGACTCCCGGCCGCGTCGTTCGACCTGGTCCACGAGCGCCTCCTGCTGGGCAATCTGGGACGCCCCGAGGCGGTCGTCGCCGAGATGGTCAGGCTTGTCCGGCTCGGCGGGTTCGTCGCACTGCAGGACGCGGACGTCATCTCCTGGACCTGCGAGCCCGCATGTCCGGCGTGGGACCGGCTCGCGCACGCGCTGACCACCACCTGCATCGGTGACCCGCACATCGGTCGGCGTCTGCCCGGGATGCTCCGCGGCGCGGGTCTGGTCGATGTGGAAGTCGATGTTCAGGCAGGTGTGTGGCGGCCCGGCGAGCCGCACCACACCCTGCTGCCGTGCCTCGTCGGCCTCCATCGGGACCGCATCCTGACGAGCGGCACGCTGACCGAACCCGAGTTGGACGCCTGCCTGCACGATGTCGAGAAGCATCTGGCACGCCCGGACACGATCGTACTGAGTTGGACACTGTTCCAGGCCTGGGGGCGAAAACCGTTCGTTAGCTGACCCCCGCCGGGCCGTCGCAGGTCAGTTCGCGTGCACCACCTCCGGCTGCGCTGTGCGTCGGCGCGTGAGCTCCTCGACGAGGATCTCGGCTTCACGCCGCGCGGCCTCGGCCGCCCCGGGGTTCGCGTTTCCGTCATGCACCGCGGCGAGCAATCCCAGCATCCGGGCCTGCTCTCGCTGAAAGCCGAGCTGGCGCCACAGCCGCAGCGAGTCGCCCAAGCAGGTCAGAGCCTGGTCCGGGTGTGCCTCGCGGCGGTGCAGCTCACCCAGGCTGCCCAGCGCCCGCGCCTCGCCGAAGAGGTACCCATGTTCCCGGTGCAGCCGCAGGCCACGCTCGATGACGGCGTGGGCCTCACCGGTACGACCCTGCAGCGTGCGGATCTCACCGAGCCGTTCCAACAAACCGGCCTCAGCGACAGGGTCATCCGACCCGCCGAGCACGGCCAGCGCCTGCTGGAGGTACGCCGCCGCGTGCTCGTACTGCTCCTGCAGCTGGTACAACCTGCCGAGCCGGCGCAGCGCGATGACCTGGCTCCGCTGGTCATTCACCTCGGCCAACGACGCGGCGGCGTTATCCAGGTGCACCCGCGCCTCATCGAACCGGCCGGCCTCGGTCAGAGCAGCGCCGACGCCCGCGTCGACCAGCGCCAGTCCGTGACGGTCGTCGGCAACGTCGAAGGCGGCCTGGGCGCGCGCGAAGCAGGCCAGCGCCTCGTCGAGGCGTGACTGAATGAAGTTCAGCTCGCCGAGACCACGTAGCGCCATCCCTTCCCACCAGCGGTTGTGGCCTCGCTCGGCGCCGGCGAGGGTGAGCTCACAGATGGTGCGCCAGTCGTCGTAGAAGCCGCGGACGACGAAGACCGGCGCCAGCCGCTGGCCGAGCGTGCTGGCGAGCTGGTCCAGGCCGACCGAGAACGCCTGCTCGACGGCACCCACCAGCGCCGGCCACTCCACCCGGAACCAACCAGACGGGTCGGCGCCCACCGCGCTGGTGATCATCTCGTCCGGCTGCCAGCAGGGCAGGGATCGGGGCGAAACCCCGAAGCTCGAGGTGGCGATGCGTTGACCGGCTTCCTCGGCCAGGTTGAGCCAGCCGCCGAAGACCCGCCGCAACGCCGCGAGCCGCTCGCTCGCCGGTTCCACGGCGGCGGCGACCTCCCGGGCGTAGGCGCGCAGCAGGTCGTGGAACCGATACCGCGGCTCGGCGCTGCCGTTGCCACCCACCACGTCGAGCAACTGGGCGTCCACCAGCGCGTCCACCAGATCCTCGGCCCGGGACTGCGCGACGTCGAGCAACGCGGCGGCCGTCCAGGATGGGAAGTCCGGCGCCTCGAGCAGGCCGAGGCGCCGGAACGCGCACCTGACGGGTTCATCCAGGCTGTCGTAGCTCAGCGCGAGGCTGGCTCGAACCTCCAGGTCACCGAGCCGTAGCTCGTCGAGACGGCGGTGCTCGTCGTCCAGGTCGGCGGCGAGCCGGGCCAGCCGCCAGTGCGGGCGGGCGGCGAGGCGGGCCGCGGCGATCCGGACCGCCAACGGAAGGCACCCGCACGACCGCGCGATCCGGGCCGCCATCACGGGCTCGGCGGCGACGCGTGCGGGACCGATGACCTGAGCGAGCAGCTCGACGGCCTGCTCCGCACCGAGGACGTCCAGGTCGACCGCGTTGACACTGTCCAGTCCCGCCAGCCGGGTGCGGCTGGTCACCAGCACCGCACATCCGGGTGTCCCGGGCAGCAGCGGCCGCACCTGGTACTCGCCCCCGGCATTGTCCAGGACGACGAGCATTCGCCGGCCCGCCAACCAGCTGCGGTACAGGGCGGCGCGTTCCTCGGCTTCGTCGGGCACCGCCGAGCCGTCCACTCCGAGGGCGCGCAGGAACCGGGCCAACACCTCCGCCGGGTCCAACGGACGGGCCTCGGCACCCCGCAGGTTCACGTGCAACTGCCCGTCGGGGAAATCCGCACGCAGCTGGTGGGCGATGTGCACGGCCAAGGTCGTCTTCCCCACCCCGGCCTTGCCTGAGATGGCGGCGATGGCCACGGCGGCGCCGGGGGCCGTGGCCCCGGACGCCAGATGACGACGCACCAGGTCGATCTTGGATTCACGCCCCACGAAGTCGGTGATGTCCGCGGGCAGCTGGGCCGGCGCGGCCGGCGGCGGCGCCGTGGTGATCTCCATCCCCAGGTCTCCGGCCAGGATTGCCTGCTCGATCCGCTGCAGCTCGGCGCCGGGCTCCAGGCCGAGCTCCTCGACCAGTGTGGCGCGGGTGCGCCGGTAGACCGCGAGCGCCTCGGGCTGCCGACCCGCCCGGTAGAGCGCGGTCATCAACGATCCCTGGAGCCGCTCCCGCAGGGGCTGGCGCGCAGCCAGCTCAGTGAGCTCCGGAACGATCGCCGCGGCATTGCCGCTGGCCAGCTCGGCGACGTAGAGGTCTTCCAGACCGACGAACCGGCGCTCGGTCAGCCGGTCGGCAGAGGCGCGCAGCATCAGCACGTCACCGACGTCACCGAACGGGTCACCCCGCCAGAGAGCCAGGGCCTGACGCAGCAGCTGCACCGCCCGCGCCGGGTCGGTGGACTCGGCCCCGTCGGTCAGCAGCCGGTCGAACCGGTCGGCGTCGAGCTCGTCGGGATGGACCGCCAGCGTGTAGCCGGAGTGCTCGAAGCGGATCCGCCCGGGATCGCCCAGCCGACGGCGCAGCCGGTGCACGTGCAGCTGCACCTTCTTGTGGGCCGCCTCGGTGGGCCGGCCCTCCCACAGCGCATCGACCAGGGCATCCACGCTGACCGGGGTGTTCGCCCGGGCAATCAGGATCCCTAGCAGAGTGCGGAGCATTGCCGCGGTGACCGGGACCGATTGCCCCGCAGCATGCACTCGCAATGGACCGAGGACATCAAACTCCACGCAGCCACCCCCGACACATGCGGCTCCGTAGTGTAGCCACTCGCGGCTCGTCGGTTACCGCTGCGTCGATCCGCGCATGACCGTGCCCGGGGCGGCGCGATGCCGGCGCAGGAAGTCGACCATGTGCCCGAAGACATCCCTGGCGGAGTCCTTGCCCATGAACACGTCCTGGTGGCCGTAGCCCGGGAAGACCTTGAGCTCGTGCTGGGGACAACCCAGCTCGGCCAGTCTCCGGTGACATTCGACGTTGGAGTCGGCGAAGACCCGGTTCTCAGCCCCGGTGGTGAACAGGATGGGCGTACTGATCTCCCGAGCATGGGTGAAGTAGTCGTCGGGCAATGCGGCATGGCGGAGCTCGCCCGGCCGGTACTTGATCGCGGTGTTCCCCGCGCTCAGCATCCTCCGGATGTGCCGGTAGTACTGCATGCTGGTGGGCCCGAAGAGATCGCCCACCCGGCGGTGGGTACGGTCGTCGAGGTTGCGGTGGTGGTAGAGAGCGGGCCATCCCGTCCCCCACATCAGGCTCAGCATGTGACACGCCCGCTCGTCGCATTCGCGATGGAACAGTGACACGGTGCGGGCGAGGACCTTGCCGGAGGTGATCCCCGGGTCCTCGCTCCAGCGCGGGTTCAGGTACGGGATGCCGGCGACATCGAGCAGTCCCGGGGTGATGGCGAGCTTGAGCCCCGACCACCGCGGGACCCGCGGGGTCAGCGCCACACTGTTGGCGACGACGCTGGTGATGCCGCTCACCGCCTGGCCGAACAGGCTCATCGTGAACGACGTGGAGCCGAGACAGTGCGCGATGACGTGCAGGTTGCGGGCGCCGATGTGCGCGCGCACCACCTCGAGCGCCGGCGGGAAGTCGAACAGCGCACAGTCGTCGAGCGTGTACTGGTGCGGGGTGAGATTGTAGTCGAACCGGTTGCTCATCCGGGTGTCGAGACACCACACGTCGAAGCCGTCGTCGAGCAGATGGCTCACCAGGTTGCGGTGTTCGGGCATCACGAACATGTCGGTGGAGGTGGTCAGCCCGTGCACGACCAGCACCACGTCACCGTCACTGTGGCGGGCGAAGCGCGTGAGGCTCAGCTCGAGCCCATCGGCGGTGTTGACGTCATATGTGGATACATCGGCATCTCGGACACCCTCGAGGGTGTGCAGGGGAATCTCGCGGGGCATGGATCGGTCCTCCGGTGGAGCTCAGCTGGATATGTAGACCTCGGCCAACGAACGGGTGAAGTAGCTGCCGAACTGGTTCAGCACGGCCAGTTGCTGCCGGGGTGTCGAGGCCCCGATCGCGCGGATCGTGGTGAGCTGGGTGGTGAAGTCGGCCGGGCGGATCCGGAGCACCCCGGTGCCGAGCACCGGACCGGACTCGGTGCCGTCGCGAAGGGTGATGTGCAGGGTCGTGGTGTCGGCCCACCCGTCGATGCCACGGTCGTCATGGACGGTCTTCTCGCCGTGGAACCCGAACGTCGCGCCGTCGGTGGAGCTCAGCAGCATCCGGTAGGTCATCCGGCGGATCCCGGGATCAGCGGGGTCGACGACGAGCAGCTCGAGCACGCCGCGGGCGGTCAGCGGTGCAGCCGAGAGCGCCGGTGCCTCGACCGTGCCGGCCAGCCGGGCCCGCCGCTGGTCGTCGTCGAGGAACCGGTCGAGATCCTCGACCACCGCGGTGAGCGTGAACCCGAACGCCGAGCGGATACCGCCCAGGGTGACCGGGCCCCGCATCCGCTCGGTGAAGCTCAGGCCCGGCCGTGGGGTCGGTGCCGGCGTGACCGGAGCCGAGGGCAGGGCGTAGTCGAGCGACCAGCCGCGGTCGGCCACCAAGAGCTCGCAGCAGCGCTCGGCGACCGCCGAGATCGTCAACAACGGGTTGACCCCCAGCGAGCGGGGAACGACCGCCCCGTCACACACGTAAAGCCCCTCGTGGACATCGGTCCCCTCGGTGCCCGCGAACACCCGCCCCTTGTGGTCCACGACCCCACACCCGGCGTCCTCACCCATCGCGGCACCGCCCAGCGGATGCACGGTGACCAGGTCCTGGCCGAGCAGCTCGCTGGCCATCGGGTTGGGCACGTAGGTACCCCCGAGCGCCGCCGTCGCGGCGATCAACCGATCACGGATGGCACGGAAGATCCCCAGACGCCCCACCCCCGGCCACTCGATCCGCAACCGATCGTCATCGAGGTGCATCCGCCCACCGGCATTGTCGTGGGCCATCACCAGATAGGTGAGGGTGTGCTGCAACGCACCACCATCAGCGGCGATCGACTTGAGCTCGCGGATCAGCTCACCGAGCCGGTCCGCCACGCCGTAGTCGGTGTCGACGCCCCCCAGGACCGCGGCCACGGCGAGTGCCTCGGCGAGCACGGGCAACATCGCGCCCGGAATCGCGCCCTCCTCGATCACCATCCCGTCCTCGAGGTCGGCCTGCTCCCGGAGATCGATGAGACCGGCGATGCAGGGCCCGACCGGGGTACCCGGATCCGTCTCGGCCGCGCCGAACCCGATTCCGTGGATCGGGACGTCGCAGTTGTAGGCGAAGGCGAGCACGTCACCGTTGCTGGTGAAGCCCTGGCCCAGCTTCCGCGAGACCGGCAGCCCGTGCGCGGCGGACCGGAGCAGGATCTCCGGCGAACCCAGCGCGCCGGCCGCCAGCACCACCACCTCGGCGCGAACGAACATCTCGGGGGCGTCGAAGGCGCCGCGCCCGTAACCGACCGGCCGGTAGTGGACGAGCCAGCCATCACCGGAGCGCTCGACGCGCCGCACCCGGACCCGGGTGAAGATCTCGGCACCGTGGTTGCGGGCATCGGGCAGGTAGGTGAGGTCCACGCTGTTCTTCGCGGCGAAGTTGCAGCCGCTCACACAGTCACCGCAGCTCCGGCAGGCCTGCTGGACGACCCCGACGTGGTTGACCCCGCCGCTGTGGTTGACCGCGATCGGCGGCCGGGTGAAGTCCGCACCGATTCGATCGGCCGCAGCCCGCATCGCGTCCAGCTTGGGCAACCATTGGTCGGGGAACGGAACCGGCCGGAGCATGTTCCGCGCGCGCCGGTAACCCTCGTCCAACGCACCCCGCTCCCGCAACAGCGCCGGCCAGCGCTCGTCGTCGAACACCCGGTCCTCGGCCGGCAACACGACCCCCGCGTTGATCAGCGACGTACCGCCGAGACCGCATCCGACCAGTACGTTCATGTCGTCGTTGCGGCGGAAGTCGAACAACCCGGTGGAATCTCCCACCCGCCCCACCGCAGCATCGATCTGGATCTGCGCCGACGCCTCCGCCGGGGTGCGGGGAAACTCACCGGGCGCGAACTCCGCGCCCCGCTCCAACACGCAGACCCGACGCCCGGCACGAGCCAGCCGCGATGCGGCGATACCGCCACCGTAACCGGAACCCACCACCACCACGTCGTAGGTCGACGCGATGTCGTGCATCGGCGTGGACAACACCATGGTGGCTCCCGTTACCTCGATCGTGGCGCGAACACCGCGCCTGCGTCGCCTCAGGTTGACGGTGCACCGGCACAGTGTTCAACTGCTTTTCCTGCGGCTATGCGCAGCCGCGTCATGACGGCATCCGAGTGACAGGACACGACGGCCGACCGCGACGAGACAATTCGAGCGCCAGCCGCTCCCCTCCGGCAGCCGGCGCTCGAATTGCCCCAGTGGGCCTGGTCGAACGAAGCGCCCGGCCTTCCCTCACTCGGGCGAGAGCAGCGTCGCGCTGTGCGGTTTCCGATCGGTTTCCGAGAGGGCCTTCTCGTCCGGGTCACCCCGTAGGCTGCTCCCTCGATGAGACGCACGCTGCGATCGGGCCGGGCGGGGAGTCCACTGCCGCCCCGCAATGGGCTCGGCGCCGCCCGGCTCACACTTCCCCCCGGCGGGCCCTGGGTCACCCTGCGCGACGACACCCTGCTCGTCGTCGACAAGCCGCATTTCCTGGCGACCATCCCGCGCGGCCGCCACGTCGTCGAGACCGCGCTCGTCCGGCTTCGCCGCGACCTCGACCTGCCCACGCTCAGTCCCGCGCACCGCCTCGATCGGGTGACGGCGGGTCTGCTGATGTTCGTCGTCCGGCCCGAGCTGCGCGGTGCCTACCAGACGCTGTTCCGCGACCGGCTGGTGCGCAAGACCTACGAGGCCGTCGCTGCCTACGACCCGGGCCTCGAACTGCCGCGCACGGTGCGCAGCCGCATCGTCAAGGAGCGGGGCGTCATCACCGCCCAGGAGATGCCCGGTCCGCCGAACGCCGAGACCCACGTCGACCTCATCGAGCACCGGGACGGACTCGGGCGCTACCGGCTCACCCCCCGAACCGGCCGCACCCACCAGCTACGGCTGCACATGAGCGGCCTGGGCGTCCCGATCCTGGGTGACGACTTCTACCCGGTACTCACCGAGACCGCCCTCGACGACTCCACCCGACCCCTGCAACTGCTCGCGACGACGCTGGAGTTCACCGATCCGGTCAGCGGTGCGCCCCGCCGGTTCTCCTCCGCCCGAACGCTCAGGCCACCAGCAGCGCAAACGTGGGCACCGCGACCAGCGCGAGCGCGGCCACCCGAATCAACATCCGCACCGGCAGGGGCAGCGAGGCCGGTGGGGTGGTGATCCGGGCCAACCGTTGCTCCAGCGCCACCGCGAAGGAGCTGAGCGCGGCCCCAGGTGCCGAGCCGCTCATCGCCCACAGCGCGCCCGAGAGCTCGGCCGGGTCCGCGGCGGCCACCGCGACGTCGTCGGCTCGCATCTCGATCAGAGCGGCGACGGCGACCTGGGCACGCACCATGCCGCGCACGAACGGCGCGGTCGCTCCCCAGGCGACGAACGGCAGCACCACCAGGTCGTGTCGCTCGCGCAGATGCGCCCGCTCGTGCGCCAACACCGCCCGCACCTCGGCCGGGCCCAACGCGGTCAGTACCCCGGCGGTGAGCACCAACCTCGACCGGAGCCCGGGCAGGCAGTAGGCCACCGGTACGGGGTGATCGAGCACCCGCGCGCCGAGCGCTATGGGCCAGGGCGTGGCGAGCACGTCGAGCAGGTCGCGGTGCCGGCGCCGGGCCCGCAGGGTGCGCGCAGTGGTGGCCGCCAGCACGCCGAGCAGACGCAGCCCCAACGCCAGCGCGGCGAGCAGCGCGAACAGGTGGGTGACGCCCAGTTCCTCGAAGATCCGGCCGGTGGACATCGCGTCCGGCAGCGCGGCCACCGCTCCGGTCGGCGTGTCCGCGAGTGGTGCGAGGCCGTACACCACACCGGCGCCCAGC
>JBOHEO010000003.1:0-68425 GCA_050701055.1 Pseudonocardia sp.
TCACGAAACGATTCGTTTCGTGCAACTCCAATCATGATTGCGTCACGCTCATCGTCGATCAGTTCATTCCCACTTGCCACGTACATCGCTCCACGGGTCGGATTCCATCATGATCATACCCGGTGGCGCTCTGACCAGTTGAGTCCAAGGTTTTACCGGACCGCTGCCCGGCGCACCAAGGTGGTCGTGGCCGGACTGACGGGTATCACGCCGGACTACCTGTACCAGACCGAGCGGGGCCAGAAGGTACCCACGGTCGCTGTCCTCACCCAGCTCGCCGAGGTGCTCGGTGTGTCGGCCGGTGAGCTGTTGGGCGGTCAGCCGATGCGCGACACCGCGCGGATCAAAAGCGCCGGCTGTGACGCCATCTACCAGGCGCTCACCAACCGATCGAATCACCCACACATGTCATAGAAAAACCCTTCATGTTGGGTGCCTACGTCCATGACCAGCAACGTTCACCCGATCGAATTATTTATTACATTACGACTTCTAGCCTCAGTTCTGATTGGGCGCGGCGCAGTTTAGCCAAGGATGTTTGAGAAAAGCTCGCCACGCCATCTCCCAAGGAAATTTATGCAGATAACGGTCACCCGTTCCGGGTGCGTGCTGCTCGTATACATCATCTCCGACAAGAACTAGAACACCCCAATCAGATAGCAAACGTATGGCATTCTGAACTGCAGGAAAGTTTATCTGTGCCCAGTTCGAGAAAGGCATGGCAACAACAGGTTGCCTCTTTCCGACCGCCTCGACGAGCAATCCGAGGGCAAGCGTGTCAGAGATTCCAGCTGCCCACTTCGAAAGGGAGTTGCATGTGATGGGTGCGACGATCATACCGTCGGCAGGGGGAAGCTCATCAGGCGCGTCTGGATCTTTATAGATGCTTCGAACATTATGGCCGCTCTGCCGGGTGAGAGCCTTCGCGTCGATGAAGCGGGTACCGTCCGGTGAGGCAATGACGCAGACATCCCATCCATCCTGCTGAGCCAGGTTCACGAGTTTTCCAACGTCTCGCGCGGCTGGCGATCCCGTAACAATTACGTACAGAACGGGCTGTCCGTCGGAGTTCATCTGGTCACCCCTTCGCCGGGAAGAGTTCAGTGCTTCGCGCCGCACCAGGCCGCAAACTCGTGCAGACTGCTTGTCGCTCGCGAATCGCGAGCAGCCAGTGCGTGTACAGTCTCATGAACCTGCGGGTGGTAGCGAGTTACCTGCGGGGCGATACGCCGCGCTTGTTGAAGAGCGTCAAGCGACTTGGCGCGATTTCCATACAGGAACCATCCCTGTGCGAGGTCTATCCAGTAGTGACCTCGGCGGGACGGAGCAATACTGTCGGGAATATGAATCCTTGAAGCGCGTGTGACTGCCACGACTCCATCCGCCAGTTCTACCGGGACGGAGACCTGGTGAATTGCGAGGTTCCCGCCACTGAACTTCGTACCGTAGTAGTTCGCCGCGTCTTGGCCTTGCTCGACGAAACGTCCTGCGTCGAGCAGGGCGGCGTTCGCCATACCCGCGTCAGCTTGACGGGCTGCGAGTACTGCTCGCCGCAATTGAATCGCTCCGCGAACAGCTGTCGATGCTGCACCTGCAGGTGCTTCTTCAACAAATGATTCTGCCCGATCGAGCGTACGTGTTCCGGCGGAATAAGCGCCGTCGAAGAGCAAGATCAACGCATGGTGCCACTCGGCAACCGCAGCACGGACAGGATCTAATCCCTTGGCAGCTGCGGCGCGTGCGCGCTCGTCCGCAAGGTGCGCCAGATCCAGGTGGCCAAGCCGGTAAAGGGCCACAACTGCGTAGCCATAACTCTCGGCTAGTAGCTCATTCACGTCGGACTGGCTGTCGGCACCTTCCTGCCAGCGTAGCAGGTGCAGTTTCTTGAGTAGGTCGGGCAGATCTCGGACGGCTTCTGAGTGAGCGCCGCGTCGGTCAAGTTCTTTCAATCTGGACACCAGTGGTCGCAGATCGTCCAGTGCCAAGAGTGGCGTATCCGGATCTGGGTCGTCGCCTTCAACTAAGGCCTGCCGCAGAAAGGGAACTCCTGATTGTTCGGCAGCAACATTCGCGGTCCGAGTCCCGTACGGCTGCTCGGTGATATCAAAGACATTTACACGCAACGTGCGCGCAACTGCGGCGATGAGCGATTGAGAGGCCGTTCGCTCTCCTCGTTCAATTTTCCGAATCATTGAGTACGAAAGGTTCACCCGCAGCGCTAGCCCTTCTTGGGTAAGCCCGTGAATCTTGCGCAGTTTGGCGATCCTGGCGCCGAAGTGAGCCACCGAATCGGTGGATTCAGTGGAATCGGGATCACTATCCGAGCTCAACGTCACCCTGGCCTTCCTTCAGTCCCTTGCGATCGCATCAGCGCGTAGCGGTCTGCCGGACGCGCCTCACGCGCCCATGCTGTGGCGGTCCAGTGGCAGTCCAGCTCCGCCGCTGTGCGCCACGATCGACGGATCGACGGTACCCCAAAGGCAGACGAACCGACAGGAGGACAGCCCGATGCGAGGTGATTGCCGGTACCACAAGAGGAGTGATGCTGACCGGCGCCTGACCGGCGGCGGTGGCGCAGGGCGCGGCAGCCCGACCGAAGCCAACGCGAGCTGGCCCACGGACTCGGCAGCGTCGGTCTCCACAGTTACATCGCTCATGTACAGGCTCGGCGGGTAGTGAGATGGCTCAGCTGAATAGCGGCGATCCGACTGACACATCCGTAGATCGAACAGATGCAATTGAGGAAGCCGCACGCCTTATTTCTGCGCAGCCCGGGGCCGCCAGCCGGGCACTCGCCGTCCATGCCAAGCGTCCCGATGGGCGATGTAGAGGCTGCTATCACACGCTGACCTGGTGGCCATGTGCTATGGCCACCATCGCCATACGTGCGGAGCAAATTGGCAATGATCAATAGATGCATCACTTCGACAATGCTCTCGATGGCCGCGCCAAGCACGCGACGCCGCCAGCCCCGGTCGGTGCGGATGCCGCGCCCCCACCTCCGCACCGACCGGTCCTCCACATCCAACGTGAGAAGAGAGGCCGCGCCATGAACCCCACCGCCCGAGCCGCAGGCCGCCACGCCACGCATGGCACATGGTCCGGAAGTATCCTATGGACAGGCGGTGTACCGAGCGCCGGGCGACCGGCAGGCGAGACACCGGGCCGGTCGCGGCCGATGCCACGCACCCCGAACTATCGCCCCGCGTACAAGCGAACGTCGCTGCGCGGGCTGCTGCACGAGTTCTGGCGGCGCCGCCGCGCCGCCCGCGACGCGCAGATCAGCACCTGGGAGCTGATCGAGTACTGGCGGGCCACCCAGCGCGGACGGAAGGCGATCCGATGACCACCCCATGCGTGCCCGGCGAACAGGTGATGTCGCCGAACATCGCGGACTGCATCAAGGCCGAACGCTTCCTGGCCAGGCAACCAGCAGCCGTGCAACGCGCCTTGGCCGCCCACCCACCGGTACCGCCCCGACGAGCGATGTACCGCCCGCAACGCCGCTGCTGCCCGTGGGGTCACTTTCCCGGCGATGACGGTGCACTTGATCTTTGCCGAGGATCCGGCCCAACTCCAGGCCCAGCACCCGGGTGGTGGTGGTGATGATGGTGAAGGTGTGGCCGGCCGGAACCCGGCCCGGCGAAGCCTACGAGATCGGCGCCCTGGTCCCAGTCGCCGAGCGGACGGGAACCATCATGAACAAAGCGGATAAGCCGGTCGAGTCGCGGCTCCACCTCAGCCCGGACACCAAACCCGAGCCTATGAACCACGCTATCGAGCCGCACCCGGCCAACACCGCTGGCAGCGTGGCTGAGCACATCTGCAGTTGCCACCAGGCACCGGTCCCACCCGACGGGCACTCCCCGATACCGGTGTGGGTGGTCACCACCGGCGGCGACGGCGACCGCTACGAAGTCGCCGCCGCGTTCACCGACCACCTCGACGCCCGCCGCTACGCCACATGGTGGAACCGCGAGGAGACCCACCGCTACGGCCACCTCCCCACCAGCACCATGGCCACAGCTGTCGCCGAGGAGATCGACTTCTATCCAACCGGTACCTGGCGGCCACCCACCCGCCTACGCTGAAGCCGCGTTCGGGACAACCGTGAAGGACGAGCTGGTCCGGATCCGACGCAGACACCACACATGTTGGAGGACCACGACCGGCGCTGAGTACTCATCCAGACCGAACGCGCGCATCCATGGCAGGCTCCGCTGTGACCCCCACGCGCGGCGGGATCGGGGCACACCTCGCCCGAGGTCAACCGGCAACCGCGACGTCGACATGCCGCTGCCGCCGGTCAGCTCCGGTTAATTCGGGCGCATGTTCCACCGGCTGCCGCTATCCTGCTTTCACGTCGAGCTCAACCAGCGGCCGGCGCCGCCACGCGCCCGCGTCGACGGCACACTCGATATGCCTCAGCCAGTCGCCTCACCACGCAGCCGTCGTACCCGGGCCAGACCGGAACGTGTCCCGAGAGGACCAGCAGCCATGACCACGACCTCTGCCGAGGTGTACCGGCTTCCTGCGTCGACCTTCCAGCACTGGAGGCACTCGTTCGAGGAGGACTCGGGCGGGGTGGAGGTGTTCCGGCCGGACGGGGTGACCTTGCCGCCGGCGTTCGGCCGCGACGGCTTCGAGATGCGGGCGGACGGTACGTTCATCCAGGACGACATCGGGCCGGCTGACGGCATCGTGCGGGTGCCGGGGCGGTGGACGCTGCTCGGCCCGGCGCGGGTCGCGGCGTTCTTCGACGGCGCGCGGCCCGACTACTCGTTCGAGGTGCTGGACGTCGACGATTCCGTGCTGCGGCGGCGGCTCGACCCGCTGCCGCCACACCCCGACCGGTACTGCGGTGCCTCCGGGATGGGGGAGACGCACCTGGCGAGCTTCGGTGGCCTGCCGCCGGCCACGTCGTTCCGCGTCCTGGACTTCGACCACGCCAGCATCATCACACTGCGCTCCTTCCCGCCGCAGTTCGTGCTCCGGGTGAGTGGCACCAAGCCCTACGCGAACATGGGCGTCGAGCTGGTGCCGCTGGTCTACGTGCAGCAGCCGGAGTACTGGGGGATCGAGGTGGTCGGATCCCTGCGGGGGATCGGCCTGCCGAGCCAGGCCCCGTACTCCGTCTCGCTCCCGCTCACCGGCACGATCGGCACGCAGGGGATCGAGGTGATCGGCGCGTCCCGCCGCGAACGGTTCGACCTTGATCCCACCGTCCCGGCCGTGGCCGGTGTGTGCCGGGACTGGACCGCTTTCCTGGACCTCCAGCCGCCCGGGCCGTCAACGCTGCGGGTGACCGGGACCTGTGAGTTCCCCACGGCCGGGTTCAGCGCCGAGCTGCGCCGCCGCGAGCCCCAGGGCTTCAACCCCCGGGACCTGCTCCTGGAGAAGATCGTGCAGAAACCGGACGGTCCCGCGGCGACCGTCATCACGGCGATCGACCTCCGGTACGAGGAGAAGGCGAACGCGGGTGATTTCGACACCGTGACGATCCTCCCCGAGGGTCCGACGATTCCGGTGCAGGAGGTGCACTGAGGTGTCCGCGGCTGAGGGCCGCACCGGGAAAGTTTTGTTCGGAGCGCGCCCGGACAGCTCACTGCTCGCCGGCCAGCACGGCCTGCAGCACCACCTCGACCGTGAGGACGGCCGAGAGGTCTACTGCTCGGCCACACCAGGGCCCGCCTCCAGCCGCACCGCACACACCTTGAACTCCGGCATCCCGCTGATCGGGTCCAGCGCCGGGTTGGTCACGAGGTTCGCCGCCTGCTCGCCCCCGTAGTGGAACGGCAGGAACACCGTGTCCGGACGCAGCGACGCCACGCACCGCACCCGGGCCAGCGCCGTCCCCCGCCGCGACACCACCCGCGCCCACTCCCCCGCTACGAGCCCCGCTCGAGCGGCGGTGTCCGGGTGCACCTCGACGAACGACTCGGCCTCGACGGCATTGAGCTCACCGACCCGACGGGTCTGCGCCCCCGACTGGTAGTGCACGAGGACCCGCCCGGTCGTGGCCCGCAGGGGGAAATCGGCGTCGGGGAGCTCGGCGGCGTCGACGTGATCGACCGCGACGAGCCGCGCCCGGCCGTCCGGATGCGCGAACCGGTCGACAAACAGTCGCGGCGTGCCGCCGTGGGTGACCGACGGGCACGGCCAGTGCAACGCCTCCCCCGCGTCGAGGCGGGCGTAGCTGATGCCCGCGTAGTCCGCCATCCCACCCGCGGACGCCGCCCGCAGCTCGTTGAACACGGTTTCGGGATCGGCCGGGAAACCCGTGAGCCCGAGCTCATCGGCCAACCCGGACAGCACCTCCAGGTCGGTGCGCACCCCGGGCGGCGGCGACATCGCCCGGCGCCGGCGCAGCACCCGGCCCTCGAGGTTGGTCATCGTGCCCTCCTCCTCGGCCCACTGCGCGACGGGCAGCACGACGTCGGCGGCCATCGCGGTCTCGCCGGGCAGGAAGTCGGCCACGACGAGCAGGTCCAGCGCGGCGAGCCGCTCGGCCACCGCACGCGCGTCCGGCGCCGAGACCAGCACGTTCGAGCCGAACACCAGCAGCGCCTTCGGCCCGCCGGGCCGGCCCAGCGCGTCGAGCAGCTCGGTGGCGCTGCGCCCCGGCCCGGGAAGCGACTCCGGGTCGACCCCCCACACACCCGCCACATGGGCCCGCGCTGCCGGGTCGTCGATCTTGCGGTAGCCGGGCAGCTGGTCGGACTTCTGACCGTGCTCACGTCCGCCCTGCCCGTTGCCCTGACCGGTGATGGTCCCGAAGCCGCTGCCCGGGCGACCCGGCAACCCCAGCGCCAGCGACAGGTTGATCCAGGCCGTGACCGTGTCGACGCCGTGCGCGTGCTGCTCGGCCCCGCGGGCGGTGAGCACGTAGCGCCGGGTCGAGCCGGCAAGCCAGTCCACGACCGTGCGCATGTCCGCCGCCGCGACCCCGCACACCCGCTCGGCCCGCTCCGGCCACCACTGCGCGGCGATCCGCCAGGCATCGTCGAAGCCGGTGGTGCGGTCGGCGAGGTAATCGGTGTCGAGGTGCCCGGCCACCACGGCCGCGTGCAGCATTCCCAGCGCCAGCACCAGGTCGGTGCCGGGGACCGGCCGCAGGTGCAGGCCCCCCGATGCGAGGGCACGCTCCGCGGTCGGGGTACGCCGCGGGTCGATCACCACCAGCCGCGCGGTGGCCAGGTGACCCATCAGCGGCGGCATGGTCTCGGAGACGTTCGCACCGGCCAGTACCACCACCTGGGCGTCGTCGAGGTCGGTGACGGGGAACGGCAACCCCCGGTCCACACCGAACGCGCGGTTACCACCGGCCGCGGCCGAGGACATGCAGAACCGGCCGTTGTAGTCGATCTGCGAGGTGCCCAGGCCCACCCGCGCGAACTTTCCCAGCAGGTAGCACTTCTCATTGGTGAGCCCACCACCGCCGAACACGGCCACCGAATCGGGGCCGTATTCGGTGTGCAGCGCCCGGAGCCGGGCTGCGACGTAGGACAGTGCGGTCTCCCAGCCGACCGGGGCGAGTGGCGTGTCGCGGGAGGTGCGCAACAGCGGGGTGGTGAGCCGCTGCGGGTGGTCGAGCAGCGCGCCCGCCGTCCAGCCCTTCTGGCAGAGCCCGCCGCGGTTGGTCGGGAACTCCCGCCCGTCGACACCACCCGCGCCGTCCACCCACTGCCCGCACTGCAACGCGCAGTACGGGCAGTGGGTCGCCACTGAGGTGGGCGACATGGTGGGCATGTTCGGAATGATCGGTGCCATCGGTGTCAGCAACGAATCGGTCATGTTTCCCACCCGTTGCCCTCCACGGCTGTGCGGGACGGTCGGGGACGCCGGTCATCCTCGCCGGCGAGGTCACACTCCGGCATAAGCCAGGCGGGGATGCTCCGCCGCCACCGGGGCGGGCCGCAGGTACACGACGTAGGTGACCGCGACACAGACCACGTAGAAGGCGAGAAACGCCCAGAACGCCGAGTCGCCGGACTGGGTGGTGAGGAACGACTGCCGGAACGCGAGGTTGATGAACAGTCCGCCCAGCGCTCCGATGGCGCCGGCGATACCGATCACCGCGCCGGAGACCCGGCGGGCCCGCAGCATCGCGGTCTTCTCGTCGGCCCCACCGGCGATCGCGATCCGCGCCTGGCCGGCGAAGATCCCCGGGATCATCTTGTACGTCGAGCCGTTGCCAAGGCCGGTCAGGATGAACAGCGCCACGAACCCGGTGACGAACACCGGCAGCGAGTCGAGCGCCGACGCCGTGAGGATGACCAGTGTGAACACGCCCATCCCGATGAAGTTCCAGAACGTCACCTTCGCGCCACCGATGCGGTCGGCGAGCTTGCCGCCGTACGGACGGATCAGCGACCCGAGCAGCGGGCCGATGAACGCCACGCTCGCGGCCTGCAGCGGGGTGCGGCCGAACTGGGTCGTCAGGACCAGGCCGAAGGCGAAGCTGTAGCCGATGAACGAGCCGAACGTCCCGATGTAGAGGAACGACATCACCCAGGTCTGGCTTTCCTTGATCGACTCCTTGAACGCGCCGGTGTCGTTGCGGACCGAGGAGATGTTGTTCATCTTGATCGCGGCCAGCGTCGCGGCGATCACGATGAGCGGGATGTAGATGCCGAACAGGATCCGTGGGGCGGCGATGCCGGCCGTCGCGATGATCCCGAGACCCACGAGCTGCACGAACGGCACACCGATGTTGCCCCCACCCGCGTTGAGCCCGAGCGCCCAGCCCTTGCGGCCCTCCGGGAAGAAAGTGTTGATGTTGGTCATGGACGAGGCGAAGTTGCCGCCACCCAGGCCACCGATCGCCGCGACGATCACGAAGGTCATGTAGGAGGTGCCCGGCTGCATCACGATCACGGCGAGGATCGTCGGGATGAGCAGCAGTGCCGCGGAGATGATCGTCCAGTTGCGGCCTCCGAACCGCGCCACCGCGAACGTGTAGGGCAGCCGCAGGAGCGAGCCCACGAGCGTGGGGACGGCGACGAGGAAGAACTTGCCCGCCGCGTCGATGCCGTACTCCGGACCCATGAAGAGCACCAGGACCGACCACATCGTCCAGATCGAGAACCCGATGTGCTCGGAGAAGATCGAGTACCACAGGTTGCGGTTCGCGATCTTGGCACCGGTGCGCTCCCAGAAGCCGGGGTCCTCCGGTTCCCAGTGGTCGATCCAGCGACCGGCGCGCTGCGCGGGCCGGGTGTCGTCAGCTGCCGTGGTTGTCATGGAGATAACGTAAGAACGTCCCGTTAACCCGATGGTGCGCCTTATGTGACACTCGCGCAAAGCCGTTCTCACGCGCCGCCAGAGTGGTTGTGAGGGAGAACCCGGTTCAGCGATTGTCGACGGAGAATTTGTGTGTCATTGAACACACGCTCAGAGCCGGCCGGTGACCAGACCCGCGACGCGTTCGAGGCCACGCATGCTCGCGGCAGAGGCGTCCGGGTGCTGGGCGTGCAACGCCAGCCGGTGCAGCACCGCGCGGAGCAGCATCTGCGGCCACTCGGACAGGTGTGCCCACCGCTCCAGCAGGCCGTCGTCGGCTCCGCCCCACGCCAACGCGTCGACGACGGCGACGGCAGCCGCCCACTCCGCGGGCCGCCATGCCGGACTCAGGTCGATCAGCGCCGGCACCCCCTCGGCGTCGAAGAGCACCGCACCGAAGAGCTCGGCATGCACCACCTGCGGGGCCAGCCGGACCGGGCGGCGGTACGGCGCCAGCTCGGTATAGAGGTTGCCGCCGGTAGCGGGATCGAGAACGAGACGACGCTCTCCCCAGGCGGCCGCGGCGGCGCGGAAGGGCAGATCGTCGTGGTCGTCGAGGAGGCGCGGCCGCGACACGGACGCCGTGGCCGCGTGCAGGCGCACCGCCACCTCGATCACCGCGTCGTAGCGGGGCTCCAGGGTCCCCGCCACGTTCCAGCACGCCGCCCAGCCGGCCACCACCCAGCGCCCGTCCGATGATCGCACCGGATGCGCAAGCCGGAGGCCCTCGATCCGCAGCCCGTCCAGCACTCCCGCCGACCAGGCCGCAACCGCATTATCGGCGACGGGGCGCACCAGGACGTCCGGATGGTTGGAACTGGCCGGACAATGCCAGGCTCGGCGACCGGCCCACATGACCGGCCGCGGCTCGACGTCGCTCACGCCGAACGCGCTGCGGACATGCGTCGGAAGCGCGATGCCGGTGGTAGCGGTGGGGAGGGCAGGTGAAGCAGTCACGCTGCGGCACGCTACCGGCGGTCGGCCCTCGATCAAGCGCGCCACGCGGGACGCACGTCGACCAGCACGTCGGCACCGGGTCGATCCCACCCGCAATCCACGTCCCGTCCAGCAGGCTCGAGTCTCAGTCGGAGTCCGCAGTCTCAGTCGGAGTCCGCGAAGTCGCTCGAGCTCTCGTCGCTGTCGCTCGAGCCGCCGCTGCTCCGGCCGAAGCCCGACCCCCAGCTCGAGTCCGAGTCGTCATCCGAGCTCTCGTCACTGTCGCCCGAGCTATAGCTGTTACCCGAATTCCAGCTCCAACCATTGGAACCGCGGCCCGAGTCCAGATTCGAGATCGAGCCCATGTCCGAGATCGAGCCCATACCCATATCCGAGACCCAGGTCGTATCCCGGTCATCATCGTCGGAGTCCGTGGAACCCGATCCGGGACCGTCGGACGAGGACCGCTGCCAATCAGACGAGCCGGCCGCCATCGACCCCAGCGCCCCAGACCATGGCTCCATCATCGATCGCACGGATCCTTCGGTGCGCCCGCCGGCCGGGGCTGCCGTCCCGGGCCCCGCCCTCCGGCCACCGGCAGTCGGGGACACGGCCGGCGCGTCCGCGCCGACCTGCAGCGAGTCGACCGCCGATCCACCACCCCGAGTCTGGGCAGCGGACCCGTCCTCCACACCCTCGGCCCGACCGCGCTCAGCGGATTCAGCGTCGTCGCCACGGCCGTCATCCAGCACAGCGACCGTGCGCGCCACCGGACGCACCTGGTCGCGCTCGCGTTGCCCCTGGTCTGGCTCGTCGCGGGGGCCGCGCGGGTCAGGCGGAGCGCTGTTGGCGACGTCCTGGCGGGGCTGCCCGTCCTGCCCCTGGCGACCACCGATCACCTCGGGTGGCCCGGCCGCCGGATCGTCTGATCGTCGCTCGTCCCGGTCGCCACGAATGACGTCGAGAACCTCATCGGTGATCCGGTCGGTCTCGTGGCCGTCATCGGGCAGGGAGGTCCGCGCGGCGGCCTGTACGCCGTTCTGGAGGTTCGCCAGTTCCTGACGTCTGGCTTCGCGCTGGCGGATGTGCACGTCGCGCTGGTCGATGAGCAAGGCGATCTCGCCGGCCTGGGCGGGCGAACGCTGCGCTTCCGGTGGCGCGCCTTGCAGGACCGACTCCACCGCTCTGAGCTGCTGCTCGGACAGCTCCAACTGCTGACGCGCCTCGCGGACGGAGTCGTACACCCCGAGCTGGGACCGCAGCGCGGCCTGGCGACGCTCGAGCAGCACCTTGCGCTCCATCAACGCCGCGACGGGCGCAGCCGGCGCCGCGGCCTGGTTCGGCATCCGGCTCCAGGCCTCCTCCGTCTGCGCCACCGTGTCCAGCTGCCGGTTGATCGACGTCAGGCTGAGGCGTGCCCGGACGGCCCACGCGGTCTGCGTCTCACCCTTCGGAGCGGCCTGCACGGGCGTTTCCGGCGGCGCGACGGGTTCCGCCACCGTGACGGCGTAGGTGCCGGTCAGGACGACAGCGGCGCTGAGCACGGTAAGCGCCCGCCACCGTCTGGCCGGCGCGGTCTCGGGTGCCCGCGGTGCGACGTCGACGGCCACCGCGGCGGCTCGCGACGAGGCGGCCAGGAGCGGCGGCTCGACCTGGACCGGCGGAATGGTCTGGACCGGTGGCTCGACCCGAAGCGGCGGGCCAGCCCGAAGCGGCGGCTCGACCCGAAGCGGCGGCTCAGCCCGAAGCGGCGGCTCGACCCGATGCGGGCCGGAGCCGTCATCGGAACCGTCCGATACGGCCCCGGACCCTCCCTGAGGGTCCGGGGTCGGCGCGCGTCCAGGGTGCTCGCGCAGCCATGGGAGGGCGTCGGCGAGCCGCGCGTCCTGGTCGTCGTGGGCTGAGGCGCGGCGCGCTTGACGGGCGGCGGCCCGGTGCGCGGCGGAGCAGTATCGGCGAACCGGCCGGCCTGGAATGTCCTCGATCAGCACATTGCAGCCGGGTAGGGCGCAGCTCGTAACGGCTTTCATCAGCACCACCCAATTCGCCGCGAACATGTTGACCAGCGGCGGAGGCCCAGCCGCGATCCCGCCGCGACGCTCCTCCGCAAATTGTTTTTAATCTTTCGAGAACGTGACGGTACCCGGAACGCATCAACGCTGTCATTGCCCCATCCGGCGTGGATACTTCCCACAGTCGGCCGATCAACGTCACGATCCGTAGTCAATAATGCTTACAAAAGGAGAATCCGAGAATATTCTCGGGTGAACAGCCAGGCGACAGTCACCCTGAGTGGCCGGCGGCACGTGAGCGAGGGCCTCGACGGCGAGCTCTGCACGCTCTCTGCGACGTGTCCGCGGATTGGCTGCGACGATCACCGTGGCGTGGCAGGGGGCGACGTACTGGAGCTTTCTCAGGAGGATCCCCGCCCAGCGATTTCCTGTTCGAGTGCTATGTGACCACCACAAGATCAGTATCCCCTTTATCGAACGACCCGAGCACGATCGAACGAACGGCACTGTCGTCCAGTAGGTGTGGACGACAGTGCCGTTCGTTCGGTGCCGTTCGTTCGTCGGGAGGGGGTCCGCGCGCGGCGGACCGGTCAGTAGGTGGGCAACGACGGGTCTACCTGCTTCGCCCAGGCGAGTACGCCGCCGCCGACGTGCACGGCGTCGCGGAAGCCCGCCTTGTGCAGCGCGGCGAGCGCGTCCGCCGAACGGGGCCCGGACTTGCAGTGGAGCACGATCGGCTTGTCCTGCGGGAGCTCCGCGAGCGCCTCGCCAGACAGGATCCGATCCTTCGGGATCAGCGTGGCGCCGGGGATCGAGACGATCTCGTACTCGTGCGGCTCCCGGACGTCGATCAGGGCGAAGTCCTTGCCCGCATCCATCATCTCCTTGAGCTCGGACGCCGTGATCGTGTGCCCGGCCGCGGCGCTCTGCGCCTCGTCGGAGACGACCCCGCAGAACACGTCGTAGTCGATCAGCTCGGTGATCGGCTTGGACGTCGGGTCCTTGCGGATCCGGATGGTGCGGTAGGTCATCTCGAGGGCGTCGTAGACCATCAGCCTGCCCAGCAGCGGCTGGCCGATGCCGGTGATCAGCTTGATCGCCTCGTTCACCATGATCGAGCCGATGGACGCGCACAGCACGCCCAGCACACCGCCCTCGGCGCACGAGGGCACCATCCCGGGCGGCGGCGGCTCTGGGTAGAGGTCGCGGTAGTTGAGGCCCTGCCCGTTCGGCGCATCCTCCCAGAACACCGACGCCTGGCCCTCGAACCGGAAGATCGAACCCCACACGTAGGGCTTGCCGAGCAGCACCGCGGCGTCGTTGACCAGGTAGCGGGTGGCGAAGTTGTCGGTGCCGTCGAGGATCAGGTCGTAGTCGCGGAAGATGTCCAGGACGTTCGAGCTCTCCAGCCGCACCGGGTGCAGCCGGACCTCGACGAACGGGTTGATCTCACGGATCGAGTCGCGGGCGGACTCGCCCTTGGGTCGGCCGATGTCGGACTGGCCGTGGATGACCTGGCGGTGCAGGTTGGACTCGTCGACCTCGTCGAACTCGGCGATGCCCAGCGTGCCGACGCCGGCCGCGGCCAGGTACAGCAGGGCCGGGCTGCCGAGCCCACCCGCGCCGACGACGAGCACCTTCGCGTTCTTCAGCCGCTTCTGACCGGCCATCCCGATGTCGGGGATGATCAGGTGGCGGCTGTAGCGCGCCACCTCCTCCCTGGTCAGCTCGGCGGCCGGCTCCACGAGCGGCGGTAGCGCCATGTCCGGTACTCCTCAGATCGACTGGCCGTCCATCGGCCTTGCTCCGGCTTCAACACCAGGACCAGCCTGCATCTTCCCATCGGTCCGCGGCGACGGCGTCCCACATCCCAGCGACGGCGCACGGCTACCGACCACAGTGACTCCCCGCACCAACCAGGACTCCCCGCATCACCAGCCGGCAATCCTGGCCTTCTCGTGCATTCCCGGCCATCGCCCACCCAAACCAGCTCGTCACGATCTCGGCCGTTGCCTCCGCCAACCTGCGCTCCGGTGCCGGCGTCGGATTCCCGAAGCACAGGCGTACCACCTGCTCGGCGCGTGCCGTTCGCGTGCTCACCGAGCAGCCCCGCCAGGTCGGTCCAGTTGGTGGCCGAACCGGGGAGGCCGGGTACGTAGACGGCGTCGCCGCCGCGGGATGGGCGGGAGTCAGCACGGTCTCACGTACGTGCAGCGGCACCCCACCGGAGCTGCGATGGTGTCGTTGCCCGGGACATCGCTACCCACCGGTAAGGTGGATGATCGAGCCGGAACGAAGGGAAGACGCTGGTCATGAGCGAGGCACCGACGCATCGGGGCATCCGGTTGTCCCGCAGTGCCCGCCGCGCCCAACTGCTCGTCGCCGCCCGTGATGTTTTCGCCGCGCAGGGCTACCACGCCGCCGCGATGGACGACATCGCCGAGAAGGCCGGGGTGAGCAAACCGGTTCTCTACCAGCACTTCCCCGGCAAGCTCGACCTCTACCAGGCCCTGCTCACCACCTACGCCGACGAGCTCGTCCAACGGGTGCAGGTGGCGATCGAACGCACCCAGGACAACCACGAGCGGGTGCACGCGGCGGTCTCGGCGTACTTCGACTTCGTCGCCGGTGACGGTCAGGCCTATCGGCTGGTGTTCGAGTCCGATCTGCGCGGCGAGCCGGAGGCGTCCGCGGTGGTCGACGGCGCCCTCACCCGCTGCATCGACACCGTAGCCGACGCCGTCACCACCGACGCCGGCCTCGACGCCCCACGGGCCCGGCTGCTGGCCGTCGGGCTGGTGGGTCTGAGCCAGGTGACGGCCCAGTACTGGCTCGACTCCGACCAGAGGGTCCCCCGCGACGAGGCGGTGTCGCTGATGTCCAGCCTCGCCTGGCGCGGCCTGGCCGGCTTCCCCCTGGTCCACGACTGACCGACGACCCCCCAAGGCACCGCCCGTGACCCGCCGCGCCCGACCGGTCCCGTCACCGATCAGGGCTGATGGTCGTTCAGGGAGATCCATCAGCGACATCGTACCCGTGATCAGCGGAGGACCGTTCCGCGGCGATCGTATTCCGAACGAGGTCGCCGATGCGGTTCTCGACGCCCGCCACCCGCTCCACCGGCAGCATGTGGCCGGCCTTCGGGAAGATCGTCAGCTTGGCGGACGGCAGCACCGCGGCGATGCGGCGGGCCGATGACACCGGGGTGAGCCGATCGCGGGAGCCGACGAGTACCACCACGGGGATCGACGCGAATGCGGCCAGGGCGGCGTCCCGCTCGTGGGCGTCCAGGGCCGGTCGGAACCCGGCCACGGTGACCGGCCGGCAGCTCGCGATCGACTGCGTGGTGATCTGCACGGCAGCCCGGTCGACATCCTGACCGAGCAGCAGCCAGCGGAGCACCGGGGCGAGCATCCGCGGGTTGCCCACGGTCGACCGCCGCACCCACCGGCGTAAGGAGTACAACCGCCGCTCAGCGGCCCGGAAGAGCTGCGCCTGCCGAGGCGAGAGCCCGAGGGTGGCTCCGGCGAGCCCACCGCTGGCCGTCGAGACGAGCGCGACGCCGGCGACCCGCTCGAGCAGGCGCGGATGCCGCTCGGCCAGCGCCATGATCGTCATACCGCCCATCGAATGACCGCCGAGCACCAGCGACCCGGTGGGGGCGGTTGCGGCGATGACGTGCGCGAGGTCATCGGCGAGCTGCTCGAGCGTCATCGACTCCGGCTCCGCCGCATCGGACCGGCCGTGTCCGCGGTGGTCGTAGCACACGACCCGGGCGGGCGTGCCGAGCTCCCGCCCAGCCTGACCCCCACCCCCCGGCGCCCAGCCACCCGGCGCCCGACCGTCCGGCTCGAGGAGCGCCGCACCGACCGGGGCCCAGCTGCGGGAGTCCAACGTCCAGCCGTGCGTCAGGACGACGGTCGGACCGGCATGACCCGATCGAGCCCGGGACTCGGTGATCTCGACGTGCAGCCGGACCCCGTCCGCGGTCTCGATCGTCGTGGTGCTCATCAGATCAGCTGCGCCTGCCGCCAGAGGGTCTCGCTCGGCCCACCGATCACCCCCTGCTCGCGCAGGAACGGCACCACCCTGCGCGCCGACCAGCGGATCGTCTCCTGGTGGTGCGCGTTGGCGCGGGCGGCCCGGTGGGCGAGCTTCGGGTCCAGCCCAACGCTGCGATAGACGTCGGGGTGGATCAGGTTGGTCGCGATCCGGTGCGCGGCCGCCGCCGCGAGCCAGCGGGCCGCCGTCCGCTGCGCGGCGTTGGCCGTCGGCATGATCCGGGTCAGCTCCTCGCGGGCGTACCGGACGTGTCGGGCCTCCTCCGTCACATGGATCTTGCTGACCATCCGGGTGAGCGGCTGCACGGTCTCGTCGCGCATGCACTCGCGCTGGAGCTGGTCGGTGATCTCCTCCGCGACCAGCGTGCCGGCGAACATCGCCGGCCCCGTAGCGATCGCCTTGAACACCCGGCCGAGCTCGTGCACCTGCCGGCGCGGCGCGTAGTCCGGCACCCCGTAGCGCTCGGTCATCCTGGCGAACATGACCGAGTGTCGGCACTCGTCGGCGATCTCGGTCAGGGCGTACTGGATATGCCGGCGGCGGGGGTCGCGGTCGTAGGCGTAGCGCAGCAGCATCTGCATGAGGATGATCTCGAACCACAGGCCGATCCGGGCGATGCTGCACACCTCGTGGACGGACAGGGTGACCCGCTGCTCCTCGGTGAGCTGGTCCCAGAGCTCGGTGCCGTACAGCGAGACGCGGTGGGCCGGCATGCCGTAGAGACCGTCGGCCAGCCGGGCGTCCCAGTCGATGTCGATGCCGGGTTCGTAGGAGTGCTCCAGCGACACCTGAAGCAGCCACTGCGCCGTGGCCTCCCGGTCGTTGCCGGCCTTGACGTTCATCGGGAATTCCCCTCGGTGGTGGCGGCGGGGTGGGCGGTGCCGGTGAGCCGCCGTCGTAGCCCGGCGGCCAGCGGCGAGCCGTCGAAGTGACCCTGGGCGACGCAGCTGCGCAGCCGGCGGGCGACGACCGCGCCGACCAGGCCCGGGACGTGCCGGCCGAGCCAGAGCTCGACCTGGCCGGCCCGGGTGCCGGCGGTGTCGCGCGGCGGGCGTGCGGCGGTCAGGGCCCGCACGACCGTGCCGACGATGTCCTCGACCTCCTCGCGACGCACCTGCCCCTCCAGCGAGAGGCCGACCGCACGCCCCGCGTCGTGGATGGGCGTGCGGACGTAACCGGGGTAGACCGTCGTGACGTGCAGCTCGGTGCCGTATTCGACGCGCAGCGCGTCGGCGTAGGCGCTCATCCCGCGCTTGGCGACGCTGTAGGCGGACACGAACGGTGCCAGGAGGTAGGCCAGCTCGCTGGCGACGAACACGATCCGGCCCTTCGGCCCGTTCCGATCCTCCAGGAGCGCGGGCAGCGCCGCCGCGGTGACCCGCCAGGCGCCGAGCAGGTTGACATCGATGACGCGGTAGGCGTCGGGGTGCAGGGGGCCGCCCGCGTCGTTGGGGATGCCGATGCCGGCGTAGTGCACCACCGCGTCCAGGCCACCGAGCCGCCGGAGGACAGCATCCACAGAGTCGTGCACGGCGTCGTCGTCGGTGATGTCGCAGGCGAGCACGTGCTCACTCGCCGAACGGTCGAGCCCGACGACCTGGGCGCCCTGGGCGCGTAACCGTTGCGCGGTGGGTGCACCGAAGCCACCGGCCGCACCGGTGATCAGTATCCGGCGTCCGGCGATACCCGTCACTGCCATCGTCGCGGCCCCTTCGCCAGCTTGCTGTTACCAGCAGTAACTGTTACCACTGGTAACGTGCCGCAGAACCCGACTCCTGTCAAGACCGCGCGACGTACCGAGCGGCGAGCCGAACGTCGCGCCGAAATGGTGCAGGCAGCCATGGACGCGGTGCGCCGCCACGGTGCCGGCGTGTCGGTCGCCGACATCGCCGGGGCGGCCGGGATCACCAAGCCGGTGCTCTACCGGCACTTCACCGACCGCGCCGACCTGCACCGAGCGGTCGGTGAGCAGGCCGCCACCCTTCTGCTGGCCCGGATCGCGCCCGAGCTCGACCGCGACCACGAACCCGTCGAACACATCCGGGCCATCATCGAGGCGTTCCTCGCCGGCATCGAGGACGAGCCGGAACTGTGGCGCTTCGTGGTGCACCACCCGGCCGAACGCACGTCCGGTGCCGAGATAGTCGACGACGTCCGCCAGCAGATCGCCCGCCCGCTCGCCACCCTGCTCGGCGAGCGGCTGCGCTCCCGCGGGTTGGACTCCGGCGGCGCCGAAGCCTGGGCCCAGGGCCTGGTCGGGATGGCGCAGAGTGCCGGGGACTGGTGGCTGGAGCGGCGCACGATGAGCCGCACAGCCCTCACCGACTACCTGACGACGTTCATCTGGGGCGGGCTGTCGGGTGTGCTGGCCGGCGCCAAGATCCCGGTGCCCGCCGCGTTGCGGCTGGTCCCCGACCCCGATCCGAAGGGGAACCGACATGCCTGACGAGGACGGCTACACCGGCCCGGCCACGCTCGCCGTGGACGGCCACGACCTGCCGGTACGGGTACAGCTCGACGCCCGCCACGAGCCGCACGACGGCAAGCTGCACTGGTTCGGCCGGCTGCGCTTCGACCCGGGCATCGCGGTGCCGCCGACGTTGACCACCGGCACCGGGCGGATCGAGCTGCACACCGCAGGCGGTCGGGCGCGGGTGTGCATCGGCGACCTGGATCTGTGGGGCCGCTACCGGGTCACCGGGATCGGCACACCCCCGTTCGCCCGGGACGATCCGCCGCTCGACTGATCGAGCTCTGACTACGTCAGACCAGACCTGGTCCGATATCGTGGCGCGATGAGCGAGCAAGTCAATGTCTACGAAGCCAAGACCCACCTGTCGAAGCTTCTCGAGCGCGTCGAGGCCGGCGAGGAGATCGTCATCGCCCGCAACGGTCGCCCGATCGCCCGCCTGGTGCCGACACAGCGCGATCGCCCGCCGCGCGTGCCCGGGTCGTTGCGGGGCAAGATCTGGATCTCGCCGGACTTCGACGAACCCGACGACGAGCTGATCGATCTCTTCGAGAACGGCCCCATATTCCCCGACGAGCAGGATCGCTGATGCGGCTGCTGGTCGACAGTCACGTCCTGCTCTGGTGGCTGGACGGCGCGTCGCGGCTATCCCCGACCGCCACTGATGCGATGGCGAGCGGTACCAATGAGCTGCTGGTCTCGACCGCGTCGGTCTGGGAGCTGTCGATCAAGCAGTCGGTCGGCAAGCTGCGCGTGTCGGCCGACCTTCACGAGCACGCTCTGCGACAGGGCTTCTCCGAACTGCCCGTGACCGGAGTCCACGCCTCCGCCGTACGCGCCCTGCCGTTCCATCACAGGGACCCGTTCGACCGGTTGCTGATCGCGCAGACCCGGGTCGAGGGCCTCACCCTCGTCACGGCCGACCGCGCGATGAGCGCCTACGACGTCCCGATCCTCCCGGCCGGGGCTTGAGCAACAGCTGCTCGTTCAGCCGATGGCGAAGCCGACCCGGCGCACGTCAGCGGGGGCGATCTCGACGTAGGCGATCTGCGCGGCGCGTACGGTGTAGCGGTGGCCCTTGTCGTCGACGAGCCGCAGCAGGCCGTCCTCGCTGGTCAACGAGGAGTCCACCAGCTCCTGAACCTCCTCCGGGGTCTGGACGCTGGTCACCACTAGCTCTCGCGAGCTCTCCGCGATGCCGATCTTGACCTCCACCGGGGAACCTCCTGGTCGCATGTCGGACGTGCCGGACATACGTTAGTCGAGCCGCTGGACGTCGGCCGCCCCGCCCGGGAGGAACCTGCCATCGCCACTGCGCGGACAGGCCGCTGCCGCCCGTCGGCCAACGCTGACTACCGAATCTCCTGGCAGTGTGCTCTATTGATCTCCAGGGCACGCCGAGGGAGGGGTGCGGGAGTGGAGAATCCCTTGCTGCCTGACCGTGTCGTCACGGCGCTGCGGTGCGTACCGGCGCCGGTCAGCGCGTACGTCTACGACCGCGAGTTACTGCTCGACCGCGTGCGGCTGGTCCGCTCCTCCCTGCCGCCGGGTGCCTCGCTGCTGTACGCCGTCAAAGCCAACGGGCACCCCGATCTGCTCGCCGCTGTCGCGCCCTCGGTCGACGGCTTCGAGGTCGCCTCCGGTGGTGAACTGGCACTGGCGCTGGCGGCCGGGGCTCGGTCGATCATGTTCGCTGGGCCGGCGAAGACCGACGACGAGTTGTGCGCGGCGGTCCGCGCGGGCGCCACCGTCAACGTGGAGAGCGAGTTCGAGCTGCGCCGCCTGTCGCTGCTCGCGATCGACGCCGGGGCGAGCGCCGAGGTCGGACTGCGGATCAACCGGCCGGTGCCGATCACCGCCGACGTCACGCACCGGATGACCGGCGAGCCGACCCAGTTCGGCATCTCGGAGGCCGATCTTCCGGCGCTCGTCGACCTGGCCTCCTGCCTGCCCGGCGTACGGCTGCGGGGCCTGCACCTGCACGCGATGTCCAATAATTTGGCCGCCGACGCGCACGTCGCCTTCGTCACCGATGCACTGGACTGGGCGCTCGCCACCGGTCTGAACCTGGACTATCTCAACGTCGGCGGCGGGTTCGGCATCGATTACCTCCGTTCACGCTCGTTCGACGTGTCCCTGCTGAAGTCGATCGTGGTACCGGCCGGTCTGCGCCTGATCTTCGAGCCGGGACGGTTCCTGGTCGCGCCGGCCGGCTGGTACGCCGCCGAGGTGGTCGATCTCAAGCGCAGCCACGGCCGCTGGTTCGCCGTCGTGCGCGGTGGTACACACCATTTCCGGCTGCCCGCCGCCTGGGGTTACAGCCACCCGTTCTCCGTCCTGCCAGTGGACGACTGGCCGTACCCGTTCACTCGACCGGTGATCGCGGACGTCGAGATCGATGTGGCCGGTGAGTTGTGCACGCCGCGTGACATCCTGGCCCGGGGCGCGTGGACGGATCGGCTGCGAATCGGCGACCTGCTGGTGTTCGCCGACACCGGCGCGTACGGCTGGGAGATCTCCCACCACGACTTCCTGGCCCACCCGTACCCGGTCATGATCGTCCTCTGAGCTCATTCGCGAGCCGGAACCACCGCTGCGCCGCTGTCCGGATCCAGCGGTCAGCCCTTCAGCCCCAGGCTCGCCATCCGCTTGCCGTGGTTGGACTGCAGCCGCTTGAGCAACGTCGCGATGCCGGACAGGTCACCCGAGCCCGAAACGATGAACCCCGCGAGCTCGTCGCGCTCGGCCACGATGTGCTGGGCCTGCGTCACGGCCTCGCCGAGCAACCGCCGGCCCCACAGCGCGAGCCGGTCGCGCACCTCGAGATCGGCGGCGCACGCGGCGCGCACCTCCCGCTCGGCGAAGGCGCTGTGCCCCGTATCGGCCAACACGCGCTTCACCAGCTCCCCCGTCGGACCGGACAGCCAGGCGGCGACCTCACGGTAGAAGTCCGCGGCGAGCCCGTCGCCGACGTAGGCCTTGACCAGGGACTCCAGCCAGGTCCGCGGCGCGGTCGAGGCGTGGTACTCATCCAGTGGCACGACGAACGGGCGCATCGCCCGCTCGACCGGCACCCCCAGCCCGTCGAGGTGCTCCTCCAGTAACCGGTAGTGCCCGATCTCGGCGGCGGCCATCTTGGACAGCGCGGCGCGGCCACCGAGGGTGGGGGCGGTGCGGGCGTCCTCGGCGAGCCGGTCGAACGCCGAGAGCTCTCCGTAGGCAAGGACGCCGAGCAGGTCGACGGTCGCAGCCTGGGCATTCGCCATGGCCGGGAGCCTAGATGTTGCGGTGGGACAGGAGTCACCGCACGCGCCGGGGCGGGGCGCTGCCCAAGAACGCCGGGACCGGGTAAGATGTGTCATAGCGCAGCGCTCGCACTCCTCGGAGCGCGCGCACATGCGCGGCGCCTGACACTCCAGGCCCTGATCATTCAGGAATCGGATATGTCAGCGTGCCGCAACGACCTGGTGCGTGCAGCGCCTCGTCGGCTCTCCCATCCACTGGTTGATGAGCCGGCCCCGGCTCCTGTGCGCGGAGAGAGGCGATCATCCTGTCCGTCCCGAACGACACCCCCATCAGCACCATCCCCGAGGGCACCGAAGAGGCCCACCCACTGCAGGCCGGCGCCCCGGTCCGGCCCGAAGCCCCCACCTTCGCCGAGCTCGGCGTCCGCCCGGAGATCGTCCGGGCGCTCACCGAGGCCGGCATCGAGCGCACCTTCGCGATCCAGGAGCTCACACTCCCGCTGGCCCTGGCCGGCGAGGACATCATCGGTCAGGCCCGCACCGGGATGGGCAAGACCCTGGGCTTCGGCGTGCCGCTGCTCCAGCGGGTCACCCCGCCCGCCGAGCAACCCGCCGCCGACGACCACGGCGAGCCCGCCGACCGCACCAAGGACGTACCCCAGGCGCTCGTCGTCGTCCCCACCCGTGAGCTCTGCATCCAGGTCGCCAAGGACATCGCCGACGCCGGCCGCCACCTCGGCGTCCGGGTCACCGCGATCTACGGCGGCCGGGCCTACGAGCCGCAGCTCGCCGCCCTGCGCAAGGGCGTCGACGTCGTCGTCGGTACTCCCGGTCGCCTGCTCGACCTCGCCGAGCAGCGCCACCTGGTGCTCGGCCGGGTCACGGCACTCGTGCTCGACGAGGCCGACGAGATGCTCGACCTGGGCTTCCTGCCCGACGTCGAGCGGATCCTGCGGATGCTGCCCGACCAGCGCCACACGATGCTCTTCTCGGCCACCATGCCAGGGCCGATCATCGCGCTGTCCCGGGCGTTCCTGCGCCGCCCCACGCACATCCGGGCCGAGGAGGCCGACCAGGGTTCCATCCACGAGCGCACCCGGCAGATGGTCTACCGGGCCCATGCGATGGACAAGGTCGAGCTGCTCACCCGGGTCCTGCAGGCGAAGGATCGCGGGCTTACGATGATCTTCGCGCGCACCAAGCGCACCGTGCAGCGGGTCGCCGACGACCTTGCCGACCGCGGTTTCGCCGCCGCCGCCGTGCACGGCGACCTGGGCCAGGGCGCCCGGGAGCAGGCGCTGCGCGCGTTCCGCTCGGGCAAGGTCGACGTGCTGGTGGCCACCGACGTCGCGGCCCGCGGCATCGATGTCACCGACGTGACGCACGTGATCAACTACCAGTGCCCCGAGGACTCCAAGACCTACGTGCATCGCATCGGCCGCACCGGGCGGGCCGGCAAGGAGGGCGTGGCGGTCACGCTGGTGGACTGGGACGAGATCCCGCGCTGGAAGATGATCAGCGACGAGCTCGGTCTCGGCATGCCCGAGCCGATGGAGACCTACTCCACCTCCGAGCATCTGTTCGCCGAGCTGGAGATCTCGGCGAAGGCCACCGGCCGGCTTCCGCACTCGCAGCGCACCCGGGCCGGACTGGGCGCCGAGTTCGTCGACACCGAAGGCGACCACGGCGGCCGGCGGCGCAGCGGCGACAAGTCCGGGCGGGTTCGCGGACGCGACGAGGACCCGAAGGACATCGCCGTCGTGGAACGCAGGCCGCGTGCCGAGCGCACCCGCACCCGTCGCCGCGCCGGCGTGTCGCTGACCGGCGACGGCACCCCTGCCACCAGCGCCACCGACCTGCTCGACGCCCCCGCCGGACCCCCCGCCGGCGCCACAACGGCCGAGGCCGCCCCGGAGGCTGAGAGTGAGGGCCTGCCACCGCGCCGACGCCGACGCCGAGGAGGCGCGCGCCGACGCAGCGGGGCGGACCGGATCGACGCGGGTTCCGCCGATGCGGAGCGGTCCGCGCCGGACGCTGCTGCCAGCTGAGCAGCCGAACGAACGCCGGCCATGCTGGCTGAGCAGCCCAAACGTACGCCCGGCCTGCCGGCTGAGCGGGGCGACCGAACGCGGGTCATACGTCCTGAGCGGCGCCGCCGGGGCGATTTCGTCGCGGCGGCGACCCTGGTCCTCACGCTCGTCGCCACTGCGGCCACGCTCTGGTGGTCCGGCCCGGCTGCCGACACATCCTCGGTCACCGCCGCCGTCCCGATCGGGGTGCCCCCCGCGGCCACGGCTGTCCCGGCGGCGTTCACCGAATCGTGGCGGGCAGCCAGTGCCGCCACCCCGGTCCCGGTGGCGATCGGTCCGGCGGTGGTCACCGCGGACGGGTCCACGGTGATCGGCCACGAGGCGCTCACCGGCGTCGAACGCTGGCGCTACGCACGTGACCTGCCGCTGTGCACCGTCGGTTCCGGGTTCCCGGCGGCCGACGGCGGTATCGGCCGCATCCTCGCCGTTTACCAGCACGGCGAGTACTGCAGCGAGCTCACCGCGCTGCGCAGTGACACCGGAGGGCGGGCCGCGCAGCGCAATCCCGACACGACGCCAGGCACCCGCTTGCTGGACGGCGACGCGCTGGTCGCGCTGACGGGCGCGGATCACCTCGAGATCCTGCGGTCCGACCTGGTCCGGACCTTGGAGTTCGGCGACGTTCCCGCGCCCGCGCAGCCCGCCAGACAACCGCGCACGGGCTGTGCGTTCGGATCGTTCGCGCTCGTCGCGGATCGGATCGGAGTTCTCGAACGCTGCCCCGGTGAACCGACCGACCGCCTCACGGTGCTCGACACCGATGGCCCCGACGGTGCGGAGAAGCCCGAAGAACAGTTCTCCGTCCTGCTCCCCTCAGCAGGCGCCACCCTGATCGCGCTGTCCGGCGACCGGACGGCGATCGCGCTGCCGGGTCCGCCCAGGCTGCAGATCCTCGACCGGGCCGGACTGCAGGTTGCGCTCGTCGAGTTGGACGTCCCCGACACCGACCTGGTGGGCGACCCACCGGGCGCAGTGGCGACCGTCGTCACCCACGGGCAGCAGCTCCTCTGGTGGACCGGTTCGCGCACGATCACCCTGGACGCCACCGAGCTGATTCCGACCTGGACGCTGCCCGGCACGCTCGGCGCGGGCGTGCCGTACGCAGGCGCGCTGCTGGTTCCGGTGCCCGACGGACTGCTCGAGGTCGACGCCGCAACCGGGGCCGGCCTGCGCACCGTGGCGGTCGAGCGGGCACACCGCACCGCACCGATCCGGCTCGCGGCCCAGGGCGAGGTGCTGCTCGAACAGCGCGGCACCGAGCTCGTCGCCCTCCGGCCGACCCCATGACCGACTCGCGCTCGCTCCACTCCCCTGGCGTCTCGAGCTGCTCACCCCGGTCCGTCCGGCCTGGACAGCGGTCGCCGCGGTCGCGATCGGGCTGCCGCCGCCGTGGGCCAAGCGCCTCTATGGCCTGCCCCAGCCACCGGACACGAGCACACTCACGCGGCAGCGACGCCAGTGGCGTCCGGCCGCCGGTCCGTCACCTGCTGAGCGGTGATCACCACCACGGCGGTTCTGGTCATCCGATGAGCACCCCGACACCCGCGGCTCGCGACACCAGCTCCTCGAACGCCTCGGGCGCGGTGACCTCGGCCCCGATCGGGATGGTCTTGTTCGTGCCGTGATAGTCGCTGGACCCGGTGACGACCAGGTCCAGGTCGGTGGCCAGCCCGCGGAGCAGGGCACGGTCGGCCGGGGCGTGATCGGGGTGGTCGACCTCCAGCCCAGCGAGGCCGGACGCCGCGAGCTCCACGATCACCGAGAGCTCCACGCACCGACCGCGCCGCCGCGCGAGCGGGTGCGCGAACACCGCCACGCCACCTGCCGCGCGCACCATGTCTATCGCGGCGCTCAACGGGGTGTCGGACTTGGGCACGTAGTACGGGCTGTCGTCGTTCAACAACGTCGTGAACGCCTCGTCGACCGACCCGACGACACCCGCTGTCACCAGCGCGCGGGCTAGGTGCGGACGCCCGGCACTGGCCCCGTCAGGCAGGAAGGACAGCACCGTCTCAACGTCAACCGGGTAGCCGTCGGCCGCCATCTTCGTGGTCATCCGGCGCAGCCGCTCGAGCCGCTCGGATCGCAGCCGCACCTGCTCGGCGACGATCATGGCGTGCTCCGGGTCGAACAGGTAACCCAGCAGGTGCACCGTGACATCCCGATCCCCGCGGCCGGTGGCACTGGTGCAGGAGAACTCCGCACCGCGCACCAGTTGCATCCTTGCTGGCAGCACTGCCGCGGCGGCGGCCCAACCGCCGGTGGTGTCGTGGTCGGTGAGCGCGACGACGTCCAACTCGGCGGCGGCCGCCGCGGCGACGAGATCCTCGGGTGTGTCGGTGCCGTCAGACTCGGTGGAGTGAGTGTGCAGGTCGATCCGGAGGCTGGCCACGGTCCAGGCTAACTCTAGGGGCGGGTGGGACAGCGCGGTCCGGGGAGGACAGCGCGGCAGCTCAGCGCCGCCAGCGCGGTCGGGCGAGCATGCCGGACGACCGGGTCTTGCCCTTCTCCCCGAACACCAGCTCGGAGAGCGCCTCGTAGATCTCCTCGGGCCGCGGCATGTACCTGATTTTGTTGAGCGCCTGGATCTGTCCGGCGGACTCGACGATCATCGTGCCGTAGCCGAACATGCGTCCGCCCAGCGTCCGCCGGAACGTCAGGTCGGTGACCTTGCTCAGCGGCATCATGCCCACGTTGTGCACGATGATCCCCTGCGAGAGCATCACCCGCTTGTCGGTGATCACGATGCGCTCGATCCACCACTGGATCGTCAGCACCGTGAACCGGAGCACCGCGACCAGAGCGAAATAGAACGCGACGTTGTCGACCAGGACGGTGTCGGGAAGGTAGCGCTCCAGGACGACGATCAGCAGGAGGAACAGCGCCGTCTCGGTGAGCGGCTCGCTCATCACGGCCCAGTGCTGGCGCACCCGGATGACCCTGCGCTCGGTCGGGAGCAGGTACTCGTCGATCTCGCGGGGGGCCAGCACGGGCTAGGTCACGACCTGCGTGAAGAAGCTCGCGACGTTCTCGGCCCAACCCTCCAGAGTGCCCGCGATGCTCTCGACCGAGTTCGCGGCGGGATCCGGCTGCGTCACGACGAACCAGACGAGCAACACGATCGCAATGATCCCCAACCACTTCTTCACCGACGACCACCGTTCGACATCGTGCGACAGGACGTTCCGGGTCTGTTGTACCGCACCCGGAGGCCCCAGGATATACGGCACGCGGACCGATAGGAGCCAAATCGATGACTCGGAGTAGTGAAATCGTGGCCTGCGTCGGCGGTGTCGCCCATGACACCGCCGGGCTGATCCTGCTCATCCGGCGCGCCAACGAACCCGGGTGTGGACTGTGGTCGCTACCCGGCGGGCGGGTGGAGCCGGGCGAGGACGACGCCGACGCGCTGGTCCGGGAGATGGCCGAGGAAACCGGGCTGACGGTCGCACCGGGCGCGCTGGTCGGGCACGTGGTCCGGGGGCCCTATGCGATCGCCGACTACCGGTGCGCGGTGGTGGGCGGTGAGCTCCGGCCCGGCGACGACGTCTCCGACGCCCGCTGGTGCGACCGGGCCGCGCTGGCGGCACTGCCGCTCGTCGACGGACTTCTGGAGGTCCTCACGGAATGGGACGCGCTGCCGCGCCGCTAGCCGCGGATCCACCGGATAAGTTCAGTCGGGGGTCTGGATCACACCACCAGCTTCATGATCGCCGAACGGGAACGCAGAGCCGAATCCCGCGCGGCTCCCCGTACCCAGTGCGGCCCCGGCTATGAGCACGCGTGCGGCGTTGGACTTGCCCTGCCCCATCACCCCGCCGAACACCACGTCTCCGCCCGGTAGCGCGGGGCTGACGATGTCACCACGCTGCGACACCCCCAGTGGGACGCCGACGAAGACGTCCGCAGTCCCGTCGTGCAGCAGCGGGTACGGCGGGGCCGGCTTGTCCGTCGACCCGCGATCGGCAACCCACAGGTCGACGTACCCGGCGTGCTCGGCGCCGGCGGGCCACACCTCCAGTGGCGTCCGGTGCAGGTTGCGGGCCAGCACGTCGCGTTTGTCGGCGACCATGTCCGGGGTCACGCCCATGGGCAGCGAGAACACGGTCTGGTAGCCGCGCCCGTTCACCCGCACCGGCGGGGTGGAGAACTCGACCTGCCACCCCTGCTTCACCGCGCGGTTCAACGCTGGAATCCCCAGGTGCGCGAGCGCCGCCGCCACCCCGCCCGGAGTGACGATCACGCTCACTTCCTCCCGCGTCGCCGCGGGGGCCGCCCACTCAGGAAGGCGACCGTAAGTACGTCCGACCTGCCACACCAGCGCGCCCAGCACCCACGGTGCGGCGAGAGCGAGTGGGAACCACGACGGTGGCGAGCCACATCGTCCACGCCATCAGGTCCACGACCGCCCCGAGCGAGACCCAGTAGCCACGTGATGTCCGAATGCGCGACGGCCAGGACCACACCGAGCCCCAGCAGTATCCCGAGGATGGTCACCGCAGCGGCGGCGAGCGCTGGGGCGAGCGCGAACGGGGCGGCAAGCCAGTCCATCCGGCGCCGGTGCCGACGCTCTCGGGCCTGCTCGGCGCGGAACTCCCAATCCGACAACCGGTCCTGATCTCCCGCCGTCTCCGCGGCGCGCATCATCCGCTCGTACCGGGAGTTCGTCCGCGCCTCCCACAACCGCACCCCGACCATCCACAGGCCGGTGGCCACGTAGAGGACACCGTTGCGGGCCAGCCACCGCGCCATCGCACGTGTTCGCTCGTGCCGAGCCAGGGCGAGCGCCTTCCCGGCAACGCGGGTGACCTGACCACCGGCCCAGCGCATGGCCGCGCCGGTAGCTCGGTCCGCCGCAACCAGTTCCTGTCCTGCGCGGTCGGGCCGAGCACCGGGCGCCGCGTCCTCGTCCCGGTGGCCACGTTCCGGGCTGCCCAGCGGACGGCAGTCGATGAAGTCGACCTCCCCGTCCACGATCTCTCCGGCCTGGACGAACCCGTCGCGCCCGCCGGTGGACTCGCGCCGCCTCACCGTCGCCCCCAATGCCGGCGCGTCGGAGCGAGATCAACCGCGGTGACGGTCAACGCCCTGGTGAGCGGGTAGGCCGCGAACAGCGCGGGCAGTGCCAGCACCGCCAGGTGCAACCACCAGTCGCCGGACTTGGCGATCACGGCCCACTGCACGGCCACGATCAACGCGGCGTTGAACACCACGCGCCCGGCCAGCGACACCAACCGGGCACTGCTGCGAGCCGCGTCCGCCGTGGCCCGTGCTCGCCGAGCACCCGAACGCCGGACGAGGAACAGGACCACCCCCGTGCCCGGTCCTGTCGCGGTCGATCGCGTGCTCGCGCAGATGCGCCCAGATGGTGTGCACCGCCGGTCGTCCTCCCCCAGGACGCCCCACATGCCGAGCTGCTGTGCCTGCGCCGCGAGCTGCGCCTGGAGCATCTCCACCGCGTCAGACCCGTGCAGCGCCGCAGCCTGCGCGGCGATCACCTCACGAAGGCCCGCGTTCGCCGCTCGAAGCTCGATGACCAACCCAGTCAGCTCCTCCACAGAGGACAGCACCGGCTCGGACACCAACCCATAATCACCACATCAGTGGGCAGGATGGAGTCTTGGTAGCCGTCCTTGCTGGCCAGGTAGACCGTGAATCCCCAGCGTTGGGCCGACCCGCCGTAGCGCAGTCGCATCAGCGGCAGGACCTCGCTGTTGGGTAGCTGGGCGTCGACGTAGGTGAAGGGGCCGCGGTAGCGCAGGTGCAGGGTGGACAGCTGGGGCCAGTTGTCTCGGGCGTGGGCGCGCAGGTGCTGGGCCAGGGAGGTCTTGGTGGACTCCGGGATCGTGGGCACGGGTTTCATCGTGATGCCTCGGCGTGTCCGACGGTCCGGGGACGCGAGGTCGGGCATCATCCGAAGATCATTTGTGTGGTCTTCGGGAGGAGTGCTCGTGCCGACCCTGCGTGCCTGCGAGGTCACCTTGACCGCGTCGGAGCGTCATCGTCTCAAGAAGACGGGTGAAGGTGTGTCAGGCGGCGGGCTCCAGGGTGACCTTGTAGCCGAGGGTCTCGAGTTGGTGGACGTGGTTGCGTTTCTTGCGGTCCGGGTTGATGCGTTTGTCGTAGAAGTCGGCGCCGAGGTCGTGGAAGCGGGCGTCGGGTCGGACAGCAGGTGCCAGATGATGACCAGGATGGAGCGACCGACCGCGACGATGGCCTTCTTCTTGCCCCGGTGGCGGGCGAGGCGCCGATAGCGTTCGCCGAGGAAGGTGGTGGTCTTCCCGGCAGCGACGGCGGCCTCGCCGACCACCAGCACGGCCTCGACCTCTCCGTACGTGCCCTACTCGACGCTCTCGCCGGCATCGAGGAAACCGTCCTGCTCTCCCCCGGCGCCCGCGGCCGACCCAAAGCCCGCCGCATGATCACCGACACCGACCCGCTCCAGCAACAACTCTTCAACATCTTCCATTCACCGCTGGGCGCGAACGCGGGCAGCGCGAGCGGCTGGGTGCGTAGGTCCTGCGCTCCGGCGAGCACGACGACGGCCGGAGCCGGGCCGCCTCATCCGACGCCGCTGCTCCGCAGGGCGTCCCAACCCAGAGGCCGAGCGACGACCCCACCAGGCAATCGGTAGATCGTATCCTCGACGCGGCGGATCACCTTGGCGCCGTGCGGGTATCAGTCCTGCGGCGGTACTGGTCGTGGGCAGTACGGTCATGGTGCCGTCGGAGTTCGCTAGGTGATCACGGCTGAGTCGATGCGGTGGATCAGTTCGGCTACCTCGGTGAGGTTATTGTGTGGTTCGCCGAGGCGCCGGAGGTCGCGCATGTCGTCGGCTGCGCGTCGGGATCGGATGGTGGTTGCCGCGTCCATCACCTGTCTGCCGATCATGGCTGCCTCGCCGGGGTCGCCGGTCACCATTATCAGCGACGAAAGTTTGACCTGGGTCATCACGCGATAACGGGCGAATTCTGCGCTGTGACCGGTTGCCGCCGTTTCCAGACGATGACGTGCCTCGGTGATGAAATGGCCGTGTACGGCGACATCCCAGAGCGCGTGTCCGGTACCCCCGGCATGCCGAGCAGCATCGTAGTAGCGCACGTACACCGGATCGTTGACCGGCTGGGCATGGCTGAACTCCTCGTCCGCTACGCCGACGGCGGCTACCGCATCCTGGATCCGGCCGAGTTTGGCGAGGGCTCGGGCACGGTCTGAGTGCAGCATGGCGCGTTCGGTGGCGGTCAGCCGGTCGGCGCGGACCATGGCCAGCTCGGTGAAGGTCAGCCCGGCGTCGGGATCGCCGCACCAGATGGCTTGTCGGGCCGAAGAGGCCAGCACCTTGGCTCTGAGGTGCCAGTCCCCGGCCTCTTCGGCGCAGTGCTGGGCGAACTGGAACATGCGCCGGGCGTCGTCGTGGGCGTAGGCGTCGAACGCCATGAAACCGGTGACGTGCGCGAGGTGACCGACGGCGGAGAACAGCTCAGGCCGCACGCTGTCGGCGCATCGGGCGTTCAGCAGCTCGGCGCAGTGCTGGAGTTGGGCGGCGACGGCGTGCCGGAACATCCCCCCGCCGTAGAGACGGTCCCAACCGGAGAACGCGTGGGCGGTGGTGCGGACCTCGGCGACCTCGGTCGGTCCGACGACTGAGGGGACGGGGGTGGGTGGGGTGGGGATGACCAGGTGGGCGAACGCGGACGGTCCGGCCACGGCGGCCGCCCCCATCCTGAGAGTTGTCCGGATGAACTGTTGACGGTCCACACCCGTCACAGTAGAACGGCTACGTTGGGGCCGTCGGAAACCCAGTTCGGCATCGGTCGTGACACCGAGCACGGCTCGGAATCCCCCGCGTCGCAGGGCATCCTGTGGCCACCGGATTTTCCCCCGTTCGAGTTGTCCGATGTAGTTCGCGTTCATCTCGATCACGCGGTGCGGGTCGGTGTTGTCGTATACCCAGGCGTTGACGAGTTCGGCGAGTTCTTGACGGGACAGGGGTCCACCGGTCGCGTGCGGTGATATGACGCGTTCGCGGGCTCGGCGGAGGTGGTTGTTCGACTCGGTCACGGGCAGCCTTCCAGGCGGGTGAGCGGGTCAGTGTCACATCTGCCACCCCGGTGCGGTAATCGGCTCGCCACCCCGCTTCCCACCCGTAATTCCCACCCGCTACCCACCCGTAACACCGCCGCGGCAGATCATGGTGTGTCGAGCTGGGTCGGCGCAGGCTCATCCGTGTGATCGAGCCGCTTTACACGACGTGGCATACGTCCATCGTGGACGGTTATGACCATGCCGTCACCGATGAGGAGATGGCCGCTGGTGGGGCGGCGCGATGCCAGGGCCGGCGGGCCGCGGTGTGCGGCGACGTCGTGCTGTGCGCCTCGCTGTGCAGCCCACCGGGCCCGCGTTGTGCCCGCTGCGCGGCGTTTCTGCACGCCCGGGCGGCAGCATCCGATGCCGCCCAGCGGGCGACGCCCCGGCATCGGCGACCCGGTCTGATCGCCCGGCTGCTCCGCCGCGGCACTTCGTCCCGGGCTGTGCGGGCCAAACGTACAAGGGGCTGACTGAGAGCCCCACCACTCCCGGCACTCCGGGTCGCACCGGCGAGACGGCCGCCTCGGCTGGGGCCGTTCGACCGGCCGAAAAGGCCACGCGCGACGAGGTAACGTCCCGATCCATGACGACCGCGGCCGTGACACTCGACCTTCTCGGAGATCCCATCGACCTCTGCGCCGCGTTCGTGGACGTGCCCAGCGTCTCCGGTGACGAGGTCGTGCTGGCCGACGCGCTGGAACGGGCGCTGCGCGGCCAGGCTCCGCATCTGGAGGTGCTACGGTCCGGCGACGCCGTGCTCGCGCGGACGAACCTCGGCCGGGAGCGGCGGGTGCTGCTGGCCGGGCACCTCGACACGGTCCCGGTCGCGGACAACCTGCCCAGCCGGCGCGAAGGCGATCTGCTCTACGGCTGCGGCACCTCGGACATGAAGGCGGGCGACGCCGTCATCGCGCATCTGGCCGTCACCCTCACCGAACCCCGCCACGACCTCACGCTGGTGCTCTACGACTGCGAGGAGGTGGAGGCCGCCCGCAACGGTCTCGGTCGCATCGAGCGCGAGCACACCGACTGGCTCCGCGCCGACCTCGCGATCGTCGCTGAGCCCACCAACGCCACGGTGGAGGCCGGCTGCCAGGGCACGTTGCGGGCGCAGGTCCGCACGCGCGGGCGACGTGCCCACTCCGCGCGTTCCTGGCTGGGTGACAACGCGGTGCACGCCACCGCGGCGGTGCTCGACCGGCTCAACGGTTACGTCGCCCGGGATGTGGACATCGACGGGTGCGGCTACCGCGAGGGCTTGCAGGCGGTCGGGATCATCGGTGGGGTGGCCGGGAACGTCGTGCCCGACGAGTGCGTGGTCACGGTCAACTTCCGGTTCGCCCCGGACCGCTCCGCCGCCGCCGCCCAGGCGCATGTCCGTGAGGTCTTCGACGGCTTCGAGGTCGCGATCACCGACCTGTCACCGGGTGCGCTGCCCGGGCTCGCCGAGCCGGCCGCGCGGGAGTTCCTGATCACGACCGGCACGACCGCACATGCCAAGTACGGCTGGACCGACGTCGCGCGCTTCGCGGCCCTGGGCATCCCCGCGCTCAACTACGGGCCGGGCGACCCGAACCTCGCCCACACCCGTGAGGAGCACGTCGATGTCGGCCGGATCACTGCCGCGACGGCCGTCCTGCGCCGCTTCCTCGGCTGAACGCGGCTATAGCGCCAGCACGCCGGTGACGGCGCGCACCGCGCCGCCACCGGCGCCGTCGAGGAGCCGGCTGATGTCCGTCGGATCGGACGTGGCGACCGTCGCGGTTCCCCCGAACCGCTGGACGACGGCCAGCGCGGCCGCAGCGATATGGGCGTCGACAACCGAGCCACCTTCCCCCGATCGGGCTCGCAGTGCGACGGCCTCAGCGGCGCGCGCCGCGGTGAGCGCATCAAAGCGCGCGTCGCGAAGGATTCGGTTTGCCGACGCCGGCGCTGCCGCTGGCGCCGTGCGGTCGTGGTTGCGCTCGACCAGGACGGATGTCGGGAGGACGACCAGTCCGCCGCTGTCGGACGCCACCTGAAGGTCGACGACCAGCGGACGCGACGGCCGACCGGTGCTGATCTGGGCGAGCGCCTCGTTGTCGAGTACGACGTGTGCAGGTGTACTGGTGTGGTCGGGCTTGTGCCGTCGCTTCACGCGGCGGGTTTGCCTGAGATCGCCAGGTGGCCGATCGTCGCCGTGAGAAGGTCCTCGGGGTGGACGTTCTGACCGAGCGCGTCGGCCATGTCCTCCAGGAGTGTCAGCAGATTCGGCCGGTCCGCGATCGGCAGCTTGCGCACGACGGCCATGCGATGTGCCACCTCCGCGACGGAGGGACGGTCCTCCGGATACCGCTCGTAGTGCTCCTCGAGTGCGGCCCCCAACGCCAGCCGCCGCAACTCCAGGTACAGTGCGTCGCCGGTGAGAGCCGACACCGAGTCGGCGAGTCCCATCGCGACGGCTGCCTTGGCGGCCTCGGTCAAGGCAGGGTCGAGATGTGCCGAAACCGGGCGGCCAGGCCCCTCACCCACACGATCGAGAGCATCGTGGAGCCGGTCCAGATTATCCATAACAGCCAGCGTAACAGGCACTGCACCTGGCCGACTCGTCCCGCGTCACTACCCTGGCGCCCATGACCGTCAACGGGGACCGGCGCCCCGACGAGAAGCAGCGCGGCCCCGTGGTGTTGCGCCGCGACCAGCGCAACGAGGCCACCACCACCGACCAGCGCCTGCTCGACTCCCGCGGCCCCAGCGACTGGGTGCACACCGACCCGTGGCGGGTGCTGCGCATCCAGGCCGAGTTCGTCGAGGGCTTCGGGATGCTCGCCGAGCTGCCCCGGGCTGTCACCGTGTTCGGTTCCGCGCGCACCCCGCGCGACCACGTCGAGTACGCACAGGGCCGGGCGCTGGGCACCGCGCTCGCCGAGGCCGGGTTCGCGGTGATCACCGGCGGTGGCCCGGGGGTCATGGAGGCGGCGAACAAGGGCTGCTCGGACGCGGGCGGGATGTCGGTCGGGCTGGGCATCGAGCTGCCGTTCGAGCAGGGCCTCAACGACTACGTCGACCTCGGCATCAACTTCCGCTACTTCTTCGCCCGCAAGACGATGTTCGTCAAGTACTCGCAGGCGTTCGTCTGCCTCCCCGGTGGTTTCGGCACCCTCGACGAGCTGTTCGAGGCGCTCACCCTGGTGCAGACGAAGAAGGTCACCAAGTTCCCGGTGGTGCTGCTGGGCAGCGACTACTGGGGCGGGCTCTACGACTGGATCGCCAAGACCGTGCTCGAGAGCGGCAAGATCGGCGAGAAGGACCTCGCGCTGCTGCACCTCACCGACGACGTCGACGACGCGGTGGAGGTGGTGCGCGAGGCCTACCGCGCGTGGGAGAAGGCGCATTGACCGGGGGCGTCGCCGTCTGCGTCTACTGCGCGTCGTCGCCGGACATCCCGCCGCATTACCTGGAACTGGCCGCCGCGGTCGGTCGGGAAATCGCCCGGCGCGGCTGGGAGCTCGTCTCCGGTGGCGGCCGGGTCTCGATGATGGGCGCGGTCGCGACGGCGGCACGCGCCGGCGGGGCGCGGACGACCGGGGTCATCCCGCAGGCGCTGCTCGACCTGGAGGTGGCGGACACGAGCGCCGACGAGCTGCTGGTCACCCGGACGATGCGCGAGCGCAAGGCGCTCATGGAGGCCCGCGCCGACGCGTTCCTCACCCTGCCTGGTGGCATCGGCACCTGCGAGGAGCTGTTCGAGGTCTGGACGGCCGGCACGCTCGGCATGCACGCGAAGCCGGTGGTGCTGCTCGACCCCGACGGGCACTACGCGGGCCTGCTGGCGTGGCTGGATGGGCTCGGGGAACGCGGCTTCTTCCGGACCGACGCGCTGGCCCGGCTCGTGGTCGTCACGGACGTGCCGGCGGCCCTGGACGCCTGCGTGCCCGGGTTGCCGGCCCATCGTGCGGGCCGGGAAGGTGCGGATTCCGGACGCGCGGCCGACGGCGACGCGGGACCGGACCTGCTGATGCAGGAGTGCGTCGTTCAGGTGGCCGACCAGTAGCCTGCCCTTCCAAGCCAGGTGCGGTCGGTCCGCGCGGGAGAGCTGTCCACCAGATCGTCGACCCGGCCTTCGCGAGCAGGGTGACGGTTCCAGCTTCTCGCCGCACCCGTCGTGTCCAGTGCAGCACCGCATGAGTTTGCAGCACGACGTCGGCTTCATGATCACCGAAGGGGAACGCAGAGCCCATCCCGTACGGCTCCCCGTACCGAGACGGTGACCTTGACAGGTCACCGCGACCCCGACGGTGCCATGACCATCGGTGCGGAACCCGGAACCGCACTCGGCACGGCTGACGGTTCCCCAACAGCGATCAAGCGCTCGGCACCTTCAGCCCACCGGATCCCGCACCACCTCACGCGTGCCCTCGCCCGACCGAAACCACCTCCGGCGCCACCGCGGGTCCAGCCGCGAACTCGGCGAGCCGGTGTGCAGCGAGGTGTCGTAGCCGTCCCGATCCTCGATCTCGGCGACGTGCGGCATTGATCACTGCAGTGAGCGCATGCGGCTGCGTACCCGTCTCGTGCGACGATCGACCGCATGACGGTCAGGCTCCGGTTCGGCACCCGCGAGCCCGCCGCCGACCGGGCGCTGGTGATGGCCATCGTCAACCGCACCCCGGACTCCTTCTACGACCGGGGCGCCACGTTCTCCGACGCTGCGGCGATGGCCAGGGTCGACGTCGCGATCGCCGAGGGTGCCGACATCATCGACATCGGTGGGGTCAAGGCCGGGTCCGGGCCCGATGTCGACGCGGCGGAGGAGATCAGCCGGGTCGTGCCGTTCGTGGCGGCGGTCCGCGCCCGCCATCCCGACGTCGTGATCAGCGTGGACACCTGGCGTGGCGCGGTCGGTCGCCTCGCCGTGGCCGAGGGCGCGGACCTGCTCAACGACCCGTGGGCCGGTGCTGACCCGACGCTCGCCGAGGTGGCGGCGGAGACCGGCGTGGGGATCGTCTGCTCGCACACCGGAGGGGCGCGGCCGCGGCGGCGTCCGCACCGGGTGCGCTACGCCGACGTCGTCACCGACGTCCTCGCCGACGTCTGCGGCCAGGCCGAGCGGCTCGTTGAGCTGGGCGTTCCGCGGTCGGGCATCCTCATCGACCCCACCCACGACTTCGGCAAGAACACCTGGCACGGGCTGGCCTTGTTACGCCGATGTGAAGAGCTTGTTGCGAGCGGATGGCCGGTGCTCATGGCCCTGTCGAACAAGGACTTCGTCGGCGAGACTCTCGGCGTGGCGCTCACCGAGCGGCTCGAGGGCACCCTCGCCGCCACCGCGCTGGCCGCGGCGGCCGGCGCGCGGGTGTTCCGGGCCCACGAGGTGGGGGCCACCCGGCGCACTGTGGACATGGTCGCGGCGATAGCGGGTAGCCGGCCTCCGGCGCGCACAGTCCGCGCACTGGCCTGAGGGGCCGGCCAGGCTTAATCTCCAGGCATCGGCATCGGCATCGGGCCGGGAAGCTCATTTAGCAGAGGAGATCTCGTGGATCCCGTCACCGAGCAGTGGTTCGCCGACCGCACCTGGCAGTCCCCCGACTGGACCGTTGCCGACCTCCTCGCGGCCAAGGCGGGCCGGCGGGTGTCCGTGGTGTTGCCCGCACTCGACGAGGAGGAGACCGTCGGCGCGATCGTCGCGGCCATCGTGCCGTTGACCTGCGGTCCGCAGCCCCTGGTGGACGAGCTGGTCGTGATGGACTCCGGCTCCACCGACCGCACGGTGGAGCTGGCCGCGGCGGCCGGCGCGCGGGTCGTGCTGCGCACCGACGTGCTCGCCGACCTCGAACCGCAACCGGGCAAGGGTGAGGTGCTGTGGCGCGCGCTGGCTGCCACCACCGGTGACGTGCTCGTCTACCTGGACTCCGACCTCGTCGACTTCGACCCCGGATTCGTGCCCGCCCTGCTCGGACCGCTGCTCACGGTGCCCGGCGTCGGCCTGGTGAAGGGCTTCTACCGGCGCCCGCTGCGGCTGGAGACCACGCAGGCCGACACCGGCGGTGGGCGTGTCACCGAGCTGCTCGCCCGCCCGTTGCTCGCGGCGCTGCGCCCGGAGCTCTGCGGGATCGTCCAACCTCTGGGCGGGGAGTACGCCGGCACCCGGGAACTGCTGGAGTCGGTGCCCTTCGCCGCCGGTTACGGCGTCGAGATCGGGCTCCTCCTCGACACCCATGCCCTGCTCGGGCTCGCCGGGCTCGCCCAGGTGAACCTCGGCGTGCGCAAGCACCGCAACCGCTCCCTGGTCCAGCTCGGGGTGATGGCGCGTCAGATCCTCGCGGTGGGTCTCGCCCGTTGTGGACTGGCCGACTCCGGTGGTGTGCTCACCCAGTTCATCCAGGTCAGCGGCGAGTGGCTGCCGACGTCGACGACGGTCGACGTGGCGCTGCGCCCACCCATGCGCGAGGTGCTCGCCACCCGCCGGCGAGGCCCCTGCTGACGTCCGCTGCCGCGACGCCCTGTGGTTGCATGCAGCGGTGGGCACCGCGCTGGTCTATCTGCTGGTCGTGCTCGCCGTGGCCACCGTGGTGTTCGTCGTCGCCGCCGGGGTGTTCGGGCGCGGCGAGGAGCTCGGGCCGCTGCCGTCGGGTGGCACGCCCACCCGCCTGCCGGCGACCGGTGCGATCGAGGGCGAGCACGTCCGCGAGCTGCGGTTCCAGCAGGTGCTGCGGGGCTATCGGATGGAAGAGGTGGACTGGGTGCTCGATCGGTTGGCCGGAGAGCTCGACCGCGTCGGCATGGAGCGGGACGGGCTGTTGGCCCGGGTCGCCGAGCTGGAGGCCCGATGAGCGAGGTCGAGCTGACCGTGCCGGTGGACGTGAACGTCCCCGCGGGTGTGCTGTGGTGGCGGGTCACCGACTGGGCGCGGCAGGGCGAGTGGATGCTCGGCACCCGGGTCACCGTGACGGCGGGCGACGGGCGCAGCGTCGGATCCCGGCTGGCCGCCTTCACCGGGCTCGGCCCCGTCGGGTTCACCGACCCGATGGAGCTCGTCGAGTACGTCGAGGGCGGGCCATGGCGGGCCGTGGTCGCGCACACCGGGAAGCTCGTGCGCGGCCACGGCGTGTTCGAGGTGGTCGAGCTCGGCCCGACCCGCTGCCGCCTGCTCTGGACCGAGCTGCTGGAGCTGCCGCCGGGTGCGCTGGGACGCGCGGGTTGGCCGCTGGTGCGGCCGGCGTTGCGCGCAGGGGTGGCGCAATCCCTGCGGAAGCTGGCCCGACTCTGCGAGGCGGAGCATCGGGCGCGTGGGACCATGCCCTGACGTGTCCGCCGATGATCGACAGCGCTGCGGCTGGGCCGGCAGCGCGCCCGAGTACGTGGCCTACCACGACGATGAGTGGGGCAGGCCGCTGCGAGGCGTCACGGCGCTGTTCGAACGGCTGAGCCTGGAGGGCTTCCAGTCCGGGCTGTCGTGGCTGGTCATCCTGCGCAAGCGCCCGGCGTTCCGGGCCGCCTTCGCGGGTTTCGAGCCGGCCGCGGTGGCCGCCTTCACCGACGCCGATGTGGCGCGACTGCTCACCCAGGCCGCCATCGTGCGCAACCGGGCCAAGATCGAGGCCACGGTGCACAACGCGCGTCGGGTGCTCGACCTCGACATGCCGCTCGACGACCTGCTGTGGTCTTTCGCCCCCGACCGGGCCGTCCATCGTAGGCCGGTGACCCTGGCCGAGGTGCCGGCGACCACGCCGGAGTCCACCGCGATGGCCCGCGAGCTCAAGCGCCGTGGGCTGCGTTTCGTCGGGCCGACCACCTGTTATGCCCTCATGCAGGCTGCCGGGCTCGTCGACGACCACATCCGGGACTGCTGGCGGGCTGGCTAGATCCTCCGGTTTCACCCCTGTCCGAGGGATGAGGAAAGATGGTCGCGGCAGACGACCCGCCGTGCGCTCTCCCCGCGCGCTGGCGCCGCACGACAACGCCCGCGCTACAGCAACCCGCGCACGATAGCGAGCACGAAGGGAGCAGGAGATGGCGGCGATGAAGCCCCGGACCGGAGACGGTCCCCTGGAGGTGACCAAGGAGGGTCGGGGCATCGTGATGCGCGTTCCGTTGGAGGGTGGTGGCCGCCTGGTCGTCGAGATGTCGGCCGAGGAGGCCGGCAACCTCGGCGACGCGCTCAAGGCCGCGGCCGGCTGATTTCGGGAAGCGTCCTACAGGGAGCGGTAGACGTCCACCGTCCGGGCGGCCGCCTGGTCCCAGGAGAACTCCCGTTGCGCCCGGGCCCGGCCCGCGAGGCCCATCGCAGCGGCCCGGCCCGGATCGGCGAGCAGCGCGTTCACCGCGTCCGTGATCCCGGCCCGGAAATCGTCCATCGCGTGCTCGTCGAAGGGCACGAGCAGACCGCTGACACCGTCGTCGACCACCTCGGGAATGCCGCCCACATCTGACGCTACCACCGCCGTCCCGCAGGCCATCGCCTCCAGGTTCACGATGCCCAACGGTTCGTAGACCGACGGGCAGACGAACACGGTGGCGGCGGAGAGGAGCTGGCGGATCTCGGCCGTCCCGAGCATCCGGCGCACCCAGATCACGCCGGGCCGGGCGGCAGCCAGCTCGGCCACCGCCTTCTCGGTCTCCTCCGCGATCGCCGGCGTGTCCGGCGCACCCGCGCACAACACGATCTGTGCCTCGCAGCTGATCCGGTGCGCCGCGGCCACGAGGTGCACCACGCCCTTCTGCCGGGTGATCCGGCCGACGAACATCACGATCGGCCGGTCCGGGTCGACGCCCACCGCGCGCACCGCGTCCCGACCGGGCTCGGGGCGGTAGAAACCGGTGTCGATGCCGTTGTGCACCACATGGACGTGGGCCGGATCCAGCGCGGGGTAACAGTCGAGCACATCGGCGCGCATGCCCGCGCTGACCGCGATCACCGCGTCGGCCTGCTCGTAGGACGTCCGTTCCACCCACGACGAGAGCCGGTACCCGCCGCCGAGCTGCTCGGCCTTCCACGGCCGGCGCGGCTCCAGGGAATGTGCGGTGACGACGTGCGGGACATCGTGGAGCACCTTTGCCAGGTGCCCGGCCATATTGGCGTACCAGGTGTGGGAATGGGCGATGTCCACCCCGTGCAGTGCGGCCACCATCGACAGGTTCACGCCCAGGGTCTGTAGCGCCGGGTTGGACTCGGCGAGCGCATCGGGAGGCTGATGGCCGGCCGCACCGGGGCGGGTGTCGCCGAAGCAGTGCACGTCCACGTCCACGAGCTCCCGCAACGCGGATACCAGATGCCCGACGTGCACCCCGGCGCCCCCGTACACGTCGGGCGGGTACTCGCGGGTGAGCAGGCCGATGCGCACCCGGAGCACGCTAGCCGCACCCACGGACGTTCCTCCGGTGGCCCGGCGTGGCACGTGCCGACTAGGGTCAGGCACGTGACGTTGCAGCCGGCCGCACCCCGGGCTTTGCCGGCCAACGTGCTCGGCATCGTACTCGCCGGCGGGGAGGGCAAGCGGCTGTGGCCGCTCACCGCCGACCGCGCCAAACCGGCGGTGCCCTTCGGGGGCAACTACCGGCTGGTCGACTTCGTGCTGTCCAACCTGGTCAACGCCGGGCTGCACCGGATCTGCGTGCTCACCCAGTACAAGTCGCACTCGTTGGACCTGCACATCTCCACCACGTGGCGCCTGTCCAGCGTTCTGGGCCAGTACATCACCACGGTGCCGGCCCAGCAGCGGCTCGGCAGGCGCTGGTACACCGGCAGCGCCGACGCGATCTTCCAGAGCCTCAACCTCGTCTACGACGAGCGGCCGGACTACATCGCGGTCTTCGGCGCCGACCACGTCTACCGCATGGATCCGGGCCAGATGCTCGCCCGGCACGTCGAGAGCGGGGCCGGGGTCACCGTTGCCGGCATCCGGGTGCCGCGCGCGGAGGCCAAGGGGTTCGGCTGCATCGAGTCCGACCTGGGCGGCCACATCACCGACTTCCTCGAGAAGCCGTCCGACCCGCCGGCTGTGCCCGGCGACCCGGATGTGACGTTCGCCTCGATGGGCAACTACGTGTTCACCACCGACGTGCTGCTCGAGGCGTTGCACGCCGACGCCGAGGACAGCGACTCCGACCACGACATGGGTGGCGACATCATCCCGCGGCTGGTCCGTCAGGGTGACGCGGCGGTGTACGACTTCGCCGACAACGTCGTGCCCGGTGCCACCGACCGCGACTCCGGCTACTGGCGTGACGTCGGCACCATCGACACCTACTACGAGGCGCACAACGACCTGTGGTCGGTGCGCCCGGTCTTCAACCTCTACAACGACCGCTGGCCGATCCGCACGGCGACCGCACCGCTGCCGCCGGCGAAGTTCGTGGAGGGTGGCGTCGCCCAGGACTGTATCGTCGGGTCCGGCTCCATCATCTCGGGCGCCATCGTGCGCCGGTCGGTGATCAGCCCGAACGTCATGGTGCTGCCCGGCGCCGAGGTGTCGGACTCCGTGGTGCTGCCCGGCGCCCGGATCGGCCGGGGCGCGGTGGTGCGCGGGGCGATCCTGGACAAGAACGTGCGAGTTCCCGACGGCGCGCTGGTCGGGGTGGATCTGGCGATGGACCGGGCCCGTTACACGGTGAGTGCCGGTGGTGTCGTGGTGCTGGGCAAGGGCATGACCGCACTGTGATCATGAGGTGCGGCGATTCACCTGACCGCCTCGTGGTTCATCGGGTGCGCACGGCGGCCAGCAGCCCGTCGCCCAGCGGGAGCAGCACCGACACCAGCCGATCGTCCTCGCGCACCTGCCGGGCCACCTCGCGAAGCGTCGCGACGTCGGGGTCGGCGGCCGGGTCGAGCGCCGGGTCGGCCACCCGGCCGCTGCCGAGCACGTCGTCGAGTGCCACCACTCCGCCGGGACGCAGCAGCCGCACCGCCTCGTCCAGGTATCGGGGGTACTCCGCCACCACCGCGTCGACGAACACCAGGTCGTAGCCGCCGTCTGTGAGGCGGGGCAGAACGTCCAACCCCATGCCGTTGATCAGGCGTAGCCGGCCAGGGCCGTGTCCCGCCGCGGTGAACGCCGTGCGCGCCGCCCTTTGGTGCTCCGGGTCGACATCGATCGAGGTGAGCACCCCGTCCGCGGTCATGCCACGCAGCAACCACAGCCCGCTCACCCCGGCCCCAGTGCCGATCTCCACCACCGCGCGGGCCCGGATCGTGGCGGCCAGGAAACAGAGCCCCGCGCCGCTGCCCGGACCGACCGGGGGACAACCGAGGGCCTCGGCCCGAGCACGCGCGGTGATCAGCACGTCGTCCTCGGCGAGGTATCCTTCGACATAGTCGCGGACGGCCTCGGGACTGCCACCGCGCGAAGCTCTGGCGGAGCGCGCGTCGTCACCGTCCCGGCCGGTCATGGTCAGAAGATTACTGCGGGTGCTCCGTGCTCGGTCGCATGCCAGGGCACGGTGGGTCCGGGCGTATTCACAGGATCCTCTTAGGGGGTTCTCACCCCGCTGTCACGGGTATCCAGGATCATGGACTCACGACCCCGCCCAGGAGGTGCTCCCCACCGATGATCGATAGCTCGGCAACAGTCATGATCCCGAGTGGTGCCGTGCTGCCCGGAGAGGGCGTGCACTGGTCGCCCCCGAGTTGGGACGAGGTCGTCCGAGAGCACGGCGACCGTGTATACCGCCTCGCCTACCGGCTCACCGGCAACCAGCACGATGCCGAGGACCTCACCCAGGAGACGTTCGTCCGGGTCTTTCGTTCGCTCGCATCGTTCAAGCCGGGCACGTTCGAGGGCTGGCTGCACCGGATCACCACCAACCTGTTCCTCGACATGGTGCGCCGTCGTTCCCGGGTTCGGATGGAGGCCCTTCCCGACGACGCGGACCGCCTCCCCGGCCGCGGGCCCGAACCCGAGCAGGCCTTTTCCGACACCCACCTCGACCCGCGGCTACAGGCGGCGCTGCACGAGTTGCCTCCCGAGTTCCGCGCCGCGGTCGTACTCTGCGACGTGGAGGGGCTGTCCTATGAGGAGATCGGTGCCACCCTGGGAGTGAAGCTAGGCACGGTGCGCAGCAGGATTCATCGTGGTCGGGCCGCTCTGCGCGCAGCGCTGGAGCGGGATCGGCCCGCGGCTGACGTCCCGGGGCGCGAGACGGCCCCGACGCAGACCACCGCGGGTCAGACGGCAGCGGGTCAGACGGCAGCGGGTCAGACGGCAGTGGCGGAGGAGGTCGGCCGATGAGCGACGGGCGTCGGCGCTTCGAGGTGATCGCTCCCGACTGGGGGCAAGCCCACCTGACATCCGATGCCATCGTCGCCTTCGTTGACGGCGAGCTCACCGACGGCGCCCACACCCGGGCGTCGCGCCATATCGAGGTCTGCCCGGAATGCCAGGCCGAGGTCGTGACCCAGGGTCAGGCGCGGGCGCTGCTCCGATCGGCGCAGTGCCCGACGCTGCCGTCCGCGCTGCTGAGCGCGCTGCGTTCGATCCCACGCGACGCCGACCTGCCCGCCCCGCCGCCGGGCCTCGCGATGGGAGTGGACGGCCAGTTCGTCCACACCCCGGGTGCCGCCGGGCCGAACCGGCGCCGGACGGGTCAGCGCCGGATGCGTTTCGGCGCCGGTGCCGTCGCGTCCGGTCTCGCGTTGGGCGCCCTGGTCCTCGGGGTCTCCGCCGCCCCGTCCGCCCCCGCCGCGGCACCCCCAGCGGAGCGCGGGGTGTTCGGCGGCTCGTTGCTCGGTGGATCCCCCGGTCAGATCCTCGATGCTCGCCTGCAGGTGGTTCCTACCGGACCGTCGGCAGTGACGAACACGGTCAGTCCCGTGGAGCCCCTGTCGGAGCGTCTCGACCGGATGCCTGCCTCGTTCATCACGCACCCCGGCCGGCCCTGAGACGCGGACTTCACCTCCCGTGAGGCAGGCTCTCGGTTGAAGATCCTCTGCTCGTCCAGGCCGTATCCCAGGAGTCCCGCAGCGGTGAGCGAACCATCGACCGCCCCCGCCCCGCCGCGTCTGGGGCCGCGCTCGCTGGAGCGACCCGCGGTCGACCCGGCTGACGCATCGGTGTTCGGGCGCCCGACCGGTGTGCGCGACGGCTTCGCGGACACCGGTGATCGTGGTGCTGTCACCGATATCGCGTCGGATGCACCCCCGCCCGCCGCGCTCGCGTACGCGTTCGGTCGTCCTGCCGGCGAGGTCGGCCCGCTGCAGCGGCCGCCGGGCCGGACCGCCGGTGAGGAGGTCGAGGACGACCCGCTCTGGGGCACCGGGTCCGGCGATCCCTGGCGCGACCCGGGCAGCGGTGTCGAGCTCGGGCCGCCGCCGGCTCCGGACCCGGCCGGTAAGCAGGTGGGCGCACCCGGTGAGGGTGTCCGGCTCAGCCTGCGTGAGGTCCTCTTCGACCGCCGGGTGCAACCGCGAGCACTCGTCCTGCTCGGCCTCGTGACGCTGCTGATCGGCGCCGCCGGCGGGCTCGTCGGGCACGCCACAGCGGACGGCGCCGCCGGACTGACCGACCCGGACGCCACGATCACCTCGACCAGCGAGGCCAAGGAGCGCCCGCCCGGGTCCGTCGCCGACATCGCCGCCCGCACGGTTCCGGCGGTGGTCTCGATCGAGCTGCGGATCGGGGACGAGGGTGGCACCGGTTCCGGCGTCCTGATCGACCCGGCCGGCTACGTCCTGACCAACAACCACGTCATCGAGCCGGTCGCGCAGGCGCAGGGCGGGGAGATCGAGGCGATCTTCCACGACGGCACCCGCAGCGTTGCCACGATCGTGGGCCGGGACGCCAAGACCGACCTCGCCGTCCTCAAGGTCGAGGTGGCCAACCCGGTGGTCGCGCAGCTCGGCTCGTCGGCGGGACTGGCAGTGGGGGACGGAGTATTGGCGATCGGGTCGCCGCTCGGGCTCGTCGGCACCGTCACCCAGGGCATCGTCAGTGCCCTCGATCGCCCGGTCCCGCTCGATGGCGACGGGGGTGATACCGCCGCGGTGATCGACGCGATCCAGACCGACGCGGCGATCAACCCCGGCAACTCCGGCGGCCCGCTGGTGGACTCCACCGGTGCCGTTGTCGGCATCAACACCGCGATCCGCAGCCTGGGGACCGGCGAGAGCGGCGGCTCGATCGGGCTCGGCTTCGCCATCCCGATCGACGACGCCCGGCGGATCGCCGAGGAGCTGATCCGCACCGGGGTCGTGCGGCACGCCGAGCTGGGGGTCAACGCCCGATCGGTCACCGACGGCACCACCGATGGCGCGCAGGTCCAGAACGTGCGCCAGGGTGGCGCGGCTGCCGGGGCGGGCATCGTCGAGGGCGATGTCATCGTCCGGTTGGGTGAGCGGTCGATCGCCGGTGCCGACGAGCTGGTTGTCGCGGTGCGCGAGCGAGAGCCGGGCGAGACGGTGCTGGTCGAGCTGGTCCGGGATGGCCGCCCGCTCACGGTCTCGGTGGTCCTGGCATCGGACTGACCGGGTACGCGCGTAGGCTGGGCCTGTGTTCGACAGCGTCGGTTGGGGCGAGATCCTGGTATTGATCGTTGCCGGGCTGTTCATCGTCGGCCCTGAGCGGTTGCCGTCGGCGGCCGCGTGGTTGGGCAAGACGATCAGGCAGGTTAAGGAGTACGCCACGGGGGCCCGTGAGCAACTCCGTGGTGAGCTCGGTCCGGAGTTCGAGGAGATGCGCAAGCCGCTCGACGAGCTGCGTGGCCTGCGCAGCTTCAACCCGCGCACCGTGATGCGCCGCTCGCTGTTCGACGATGAGGGCGGGTGGCCCGGCTTCGGGGAGAAGCCCAACGGCTTCATCCCCTTCGCCGACGGCCCCGCGATCCCGCAGGTTCACCCGGCCACCGGCCCGGCACCCGAGCGGCTCGCCCCGGGTGAGCGCCCCCCGATGGACCCCGACGCCACCTGATCTCCGTTCGTCGCCCTGTCCGGCTACGTGCGTACCGGGCTGATGTTCAGGGACATGCCGGCCAGGCCGCGGGCTCGGGTGGTGAGTGTGTCGGCCACGCTGGACAGGACTCGGGCACTGGCTGCCGTCGGGTCGGCCAGCACGATCGGGGTGCCGACGTCGCCACACTCGCGCAGCCGCGTCTCCAGCGGGATCTGCCCAAGCAGCGGCACCGGGACGCCGACGGTGCGGCTGAGCGAGTCCGCCACCGTCTGGCCACCGCCGGAACCGAAGATCTCCACTCGGCTGCCGTCGGGGAGCTCCATCCAGGACATGTTCTCCACGACCCCGGCCAGCCGTTGCCGGGTCTGGGCCGCGATCGACCCGGCCCGCTCGGCCACCTCGGCCGCGGCCGGCTGCGGGGTGGTGACCACGAGCAGTTCGGCGTTCGGCACGAGCTGTGCGGTGGAGATGGCGATGTCGCCGGTACCCGGTGGCAGGTCGAGCAGCAGCACGTCGAGGTCACCCCAGAAGACGTCGGCGAGGAACTGTTGTAGTGCGCGGTGCAGCATCGGGCCGCGCCAGACCACCGCGGTGTTGCCGTCGACGAACATGCCGATCGAGATGACCTTCACGCCGTGCGCCTGCGGTGGCATGATCATGTTCTCGACCTTGGTGGGACGCGCGGCGGTACCGAGCATGCGCGGCACCGAGTGACCGTAGATGTCCGCGTCGACGACGCCGACCGAGAGCCCGCGGGCGGCCATGGCGACCGCCAGGTTCACCGTGACCGACGACTTGCCGACCCCGCCCTTACCGGATGCCACGCAGTACACCCGGGTGAGCGAGCCGGGCTGGGCGAACGGGATCACCGGGTCGGCGCTGTCGCCACGCAGGCTCTTGCGCAGCTCGGTGCGCTGCTCATCGCTCATCACGTCGAGCTCCACCTGGACGGCGGTGACCCCGGGTACCGAGCCGACCGCGGTGGTGACCCGGCTGGTGATCGTTTCGCGCATGGGACAGCCGGCGACGGTCAGGTACACCCCGATATGGGCGAACCCGGCCGGTGAGACCGTGACACCCTTGACCATGCCCAGGTCGGTGATCGGTTTGTGGATCTCCGGGTCCTCGACGCCGCGGAGCGCGACGTGCACGGCCTGCTCGATCGTTGTGGTGTCAGTGCTGGTGGACATCAGCCCATGCTACGTACCGGGCCCACGATACGTTCGGCACAGTGCTACTCCGGGGTCGTACTATCCTCGGCCGTGACGAACATCGCCTCAGTTCCACCGGACGTGGCCGCGGCCGAACGTTGCAGGCCCACCCACGATGAGCTCGTGACCTGGCGATCGTTTCTGCGGGCACACGCAAGGATCACCCGGGCTCTGGAGGCCGAGCTCATCGCCGAGCAGCGGCTGTCGCTGGCGTCCTACGACGTGCTCGTCCAGCTCGCCGAGGCGCCGCAGCGGCGCCTGCGGATGACCGAGCTCGCCGACGCCGTACTCCTCTCGCGCTCCGGGGTCACCCGGGTCGTGGACCGCCTGGAGCGGGCCGGCCTGGTCAGCCGCTCGCGAGTGGAGAATGACGGGCGTGGCGTGGCTGCCCAGCTCACCGCTGCTGGCCTGAACCGCCTCCGGCTGGCCTCCCGTACCCACCTCGACGGGGTGGTCCGGCACTTCGCGGTCCGGCTGGAGGCCGAGGACCTCGCGGTACTGGACCGGATCAGTCGCCGGCTGGCCGACTGACCCCGGTCGTTCGCGTCCGATCCGATGCGGCGCCGGTACCGCCGCGGCCCGGCCGATCGGTGGTCCGCGCCGGCCCGGCTCCGGAGGCGAGCCGCGCGGCGATCCGGTCCAGCTCGCTACGCAGGAAGTCGCGCGTGGCGACCTCACCGAGCGCCAGGCGCAGCGCGGCCAGCTCGCGAGCCAGGTACTCGGTGTCGGCCTTCGTGCGCTCGGCACGGGCCCGATCCTCCTCCAGGGAGACCCGGTCGCGGTCGTCCTGCCGGTTCTGGGCCAGCAGGATGAGCGGTGCGGCGTACGCGGCCTGGGTGGAGAATGCCAGATTGAGCAGGATGAACGGGTAGGGATCCCAGGCGAGCGACACCGCCACCACGTTGATCGCGATCCAGATGAGGACGATCACGGTCTGAATGGCCAGGAAGCGCCCGGTGCCGAGGAACCGGGCGATCCGCTCGGAGAGCCGGGCGAAGCCGTCGGGATCCAGCTCGAAGCGGCGGCGCCCGAGCAGGGGTTGGTCCAGCCGGCGTCGGGCGATCGGCTCAGGCATCGGTTGCCTCCGTCCGGATGGTGTCGGGCTCGGGGTCGGTGAGGCGGTCACGCCAGTCGTCCGGGAGCAGGTGGTCGAGCACGTCATCGACGCTGACCGCGCCCAGTAGGTGATCCTCGGCGTCGACGACCGGCCCGGCCACCAGGTTGTAGGCCGCGAAGTAACGGGTGACCTCGCCGAGCGTGGCCTCCGGTGACAGGCGGGCCAGCTCGGCGTCGACGATGCCTGCCACCAGCTCGAACGGCGCCTCGCGGAGCAGCCGTTGGGTGTGCGCGCAGCCGAGGTAGCGTCCGGTCGGGGTCTCCGACGGCGGCCGGCAGACGAACACCATGCTGGCCAGCGCGGGCGGGATATCCGGGTTGCGGATGCGGGCCAGCGCCTCGGCCACCGTCGCGTCCGGGCGCAGGATGATCGGCTCCGGGGTCATCAGCCCGCCCGCGGTGTTCGACGAGTAGCTGAGCAGCCGCCGGACGGGCGCCGACTCGCCCGGTTCCATGAGCGCGAGCAGCGCGTCGGCATCGGCGTCGGGCAGCTCGCCGAGCAGGTCGGCGGCGTCGTCGGGGGACATGGCTTCGAGGACATCGGCGGCACGCTCGGGGTCGAGATGGTCGAGCAGGATGCGCTGGTCGGCCTCCGACAGCTCCTCGAACACATCGGCCAGCCGCTCGTCGTCGAGCGCGTCGATCACCTCGTGCCGGCGTTTCTCCGGCAGCTCGGTCAGGGTGGCGGCGACGTCGGCGGCGCGCATCGTCTCGAACACAGCGAGCAGCCCCGCGGTGCCCTGACGGTCGGTCAGCGACAGCCCGGTCACCGCGTTCCACGCCACCACCTGCACCTGGCCACGACGGGCGAGGCCGTGCCGCCGCGTTCGGACGGCGAGCCTGTTGACGATCCAGTCCCGGGAGCGGGTGAGCTCGATGCCTGCGTCGACCACGACGACCTCGGCGCCGGACTCGGCCAGCCGAACCGGCGCGTCGAGCAGTTGACCGATCAGCAGCGTCTCGTTGGGCCGGTGGGTGAAGCGCCGCAGGCTGACCGAGCCGGTGGCGAGGGTGACCGCCGCCGGGTCCACGCCGGTCACCCGCAGCATCGGCACGAAGATCCTCCGGCGGGTGGCCAGCTCGACGACGAGGCCGAGCACCCGCGGCGGGTTGGCGTCCACCCGCAGGGTGGCCACGAGGTCGCGCAGCTTGCCGATCCGCTCGCCGTCGGGACCGAACACGGCCAGGCCCACCAGCCGTGCCGCGAAAACCCGATCGGTGCTCATGGCCGGCAGCCTAGGGTCTCCGACCATGCCGAACCTGCGCTACGACGTCGTGGACGTCTTCACCGACCGGCCTTACGCCGGCAACCCGCTCGCCGTCGTGCACGGCGCGATCGACCTGTCCACCTGGCAGATGCAGCAGGTCGCGGCCGAGTTCGGACTGTCGGAGACGGCATTCCCCCTTCCGCCGACGGTGGCCGGGGCGGACTACCGGCTGCGGATCTTCACCCCGACCCGGGAGCTGCCCTTCGCCGGCCACCCGAGTGTCGGCACGGCGTGGGTGCTGGCCGGGGCCGGGCTGATCCGCACCGGGAACGTGGTGCAGGAGTGCGGAGCGGGGTTGTTGCCGGTTCAGGTCGATGCCGGTGGGGCGCAGGTCGGGGGTGGGGCGCCCGCGGTCGGTCCGCTGCTGGACGGCCCGGGGCTGGCGGCGACGGTCGGGTTGCGGGCCGAGGACGTCGATCCCGCCGCCCCGGCCGGTGTGGCGTCGGCCGGGGCGGCGTACGCGTTCCTCGCCGTGCGCCCGGACGCGGTCACTCGCGCCGAACCCGACACCGCCGCCTTGCGCGCGGCCACCCGCGACCTGACCGGCCTCGCGGTCGTCGCGTTCGGCCCGTCCCCCTGGCATGCGCACATGCGGATGTTCGCCCCGCAGGCCGGGGTGGTCGAGGACCCGGCGACCGGGTCCGCCGCGGTCGCGCTCGGCGTGTTCCTCGTCGACCGCGGCGTGCTCGCGGCCGAGGGGCAGACCGGTTTCACGGTCGCGCAGGGAGCGGAGATGGGCCGACCGTCGCAGCTGCAGGTCCTCGTGCACGCGCATGGCGGGGCGGCGGTGGGGACGTCGGTGCGTGGCGGCGTGGCCGCGGTGACGCGCGGCGAGCTGGTGGCGCTACCGCCGTCGTGACCGGTCCTGGCCTCGTGCGGGAGAGAAAACCAGCACCACGATGCCCACCCGTGGAGCAGTCGTGCCAGCATCGTCGCAACTGTGGCTGGAGAAGCTGCCGAGTCGACGGGGAGTTCGTCGTGAGTGCCACCCGCAACCGTGCCCGCCGATCGTGCCTCGCGGTGCCCGGTTCCAGCCAGAAGTTCATCGACAAGGCCCGGGGGCTACCCGCCGACCAGGTCTTCCTCGACCTCGAGGATGCCTGCGCGCCACTCGCCAAGCCGGATGCCCGGAAGACCATCGTGGCCGCGCTCAACGAGGGTGGCTGGGGCGACAAGATCCGGGTCGTCCGGGTGAACGACTGGAGCACCGAGTGGACCTACCGCGACGTCACCGAGGTCGTCGAGGGCGCCGGCGCGAACCTCGATGCGATCATGCTGCCGAAGGTGCAGACCCCGGAGCAGGTCGTCGCGCTCGATCTCCTGATCACCCAGATCGAGAAGACCATGGGCTACGAGGTCGGCAGGATCGGCATCGAGGCGCAGATCGAGAACGCCCTGGGTCTGATCAACTCCCCGGCCATCGCCACCGCGTCGTCGCGGGTGGAGACACTCGTCTTCGGTCCGGCCGACCTCATGGCGTCGATCACCATGAAGAGCCTGGTCGTCGGGGAGCAGCCGCCCGGCTACGACGTGGGTGACGCTTACCACCACATCCTGATGAGCATCCTGGTGGCCGCGCGGGCGCACGACAGACAGGCCATCGATGGCCCGTTCCTGCAGATTCGCGACGTCGACGCGTTCCGCCGGGTGGCGGACCGTTCGGCGGCGCTGGGCTTCGACGGCAAGTGGGTGCTGCACCCCGGTCAGATCGATGCCGCGAATGAGGCGTACAGCCCGTTGCAGCGCGACTACGACCACGCCGAGAACATCCTCGACGCCTACGGGTACTCCACCTCCGAGGCCGGTGGGCTGAGGGGCTCGGCCATGATCGGCGACGAGATGATCGACGAGGCGAGCCGGAAGATGGCCCTTGTCATCGCGGGCAAGGGGCGGGCCGCGGGTATGGAGCGCACCGACCGCTGGACCCCGCCGGAGGCCTGAGTGACGCGTTCGCATGCCGTGTGAACGGGTGGCCGTACGCTGTCGGCATGCAGGCACGCGGTCTCGAGCGGCTCGAGGTGCTGAGGTTCACCTCCATTGTCGATGCTGCGGTCGACCTGGGTCCGCTGAATGTCCTCGTCGGAGCCAATGGCACGGGAAAGAGCAACCTCGTCAGGGTGCTCGAGCTGCTCGGTCGGCTGGTTGACGAGGAGCTGCAGATCCACGTTGCGCGTTCGGGGCGACCATCGGCTGGGCGAGCGGTTGCACGGCGAGGCAGCGCAGGCCGGAGGACCTGAACTCGTCGACGACGGACCGAACAGCGCGCCGCCGAAACGACTGCTGCGCCATTGCCCGACATACACCAAGACCGGGGACGGGCCGCAGGCGATCAGCGCTGCCGGCCTTGCGGTGGTCCGCTCCCGATGCCCGCACCTCGATGCGTGGCTGACGACACTCGATGGCCGATGCACTGGAGCGGAACCGTCGGGATACTGCGGAGTAGTCCGCGAACCGTGAGAAAGTCGTAGCATGGCTCGCCTCGTCCAGACCGCCGGTCTGACCGAGATCCAGCAGGTGAACGCGGCGCGGCTCAAGGACTCCGGCCAACGTTTCGACGTCGAGTCCGGGATGGCCAAGCTACTCGCGTCGGAGTACTCAGTCGGGGACTGCCGCGGGAGTACAAGTCGCGCGCGTAGGTGTGAGGATCTCTATGGGTGGGCAAGCTGTGCAGGTACTCACGCTGAGATGATGAGCTTGCGCCCGATCCCTCTAGGAGGAGGCTCGTGACCACACCGTTCGGCGGCCCCGCGCGTACCGCGTCCGGCCTGCCCAACCTGCCGACGCCGCCCACGGGCTGGCCGGTCGGCTCATACGCCACCTATGCGGAGGCACAGCGCGCGGTCGATCATCTTGCCGATACGGATTTCCCGGTGCGCGACGTGACCATCGTCGGGGTCGACCTGATGCTCGTCGAACGGGTGATCGGGCGGCTCACGTGGGGTCGGGTGCTGGTCTCCGGCGCCGCTTCCGGCGCATGGACAGGGCTGTTCGTCGGCCTGCTGCTGAGCCTGTTCTCGTCCAGCGCCACACCCTTCGGCCCGATCCTGGCCGGTCTCGCGATCGGTATCCTGTTCGGCATCGTGTTCGCCGCCGTCGGCTACGGGGCCGCTCGGGGACGGCGCGACTTCACCTCGTCCAGCCAGATGGTGGCCGGCCGCTACGACGTGCTCTGCCAACCGCGCAACGCGGAGAAGGCCCGGGAGATGCTGGGCAAGCTCGCGATGGAGCCAAATCCCGAGTAGATCTCGTTTCGTTCCCGGGCGCGTGTCAGTATGCCGGAGTGAGTTCACGAGATACCGAGCGCATCTCGACGGCGGACCTACCGGGGGTGTTCGGCGAGCACGCTCGCAGCTACGACAAGCTGGTCGGGGCCAATCCGGGCTACCACGACCATCTGCGACTGTCCGCGCGGCGGATGGGGTTGCCCGGCCGCGGCGCCGGGCTGCGACTGCTGGACATCGGCTGTGGCACCGGCGCCTCCACCGCGGCCCTGCTGGACGCCGCACCGGAGGCGGAGATCGTCGCGGTGGACGCGTCGGTGGAGATGCTGGCCGAGGCCAAGCGTAAGGCCTGGCCGCCACGGGTGCGGTTCGTGCTGGGTACGGTGGAGGAGCTGGACGATGCGAAGATCATCGGACCGTTCGACGGGATCCTCGCCGCATATCTGCTGCGCAACCTCGGGGATCGCAATGCCGCGCTGCGCCAGTTCCGCGAGCTGCTCAAGCCAGGGGCACCGCTGGCCGTGCACGACTACTCGGTTCAGGACTCGCTCCGTTCCCGAATGGTCTGGACCACTGTCTGCTGGGCCATCATCATTCCGCTCGGCCGGATCCGCGCCGGATCCTCGGACCTGTACCGCTATCTGTGGCGTAGCGTGCTCGGCTTCGACGGCGTCACCGCGCTGAGCGCCCGGATGCGTGCGGTGGGCTTCACCGATATCCGGGTGCAGACCGTGCCGGGCTGGCAGCACGCCATCGTGCACACCTTCCTCGGCCGTCGCCCCGGTGGCGCCCCACCTCCCGACGATGACGCGACCCCGCCGGCGGGCATCGCGACCGGCGGTTAGTCGACCCACGCCAGCGCCGGTATCTCGGTCGGTGATCACCATCAGTCGCGGGTGCGCAGCTCGTATCGGCGCTCGGCGTAGGCGATGTCGTCCCGCCACAGCCGCTTCGCGACGATCACCATCAGCGGCCGCAACGCCCCGGCGACGCGCCGGGCATGTCCGAAGCCGGCACGGTCGGAGTGGGCGATCGTCGCCTCGATGACGGCGGTTCGCGGTCGGCCATCCGGGCCGGGGCGCAGCGGGGTGGCGTGCGTCTCGACCACGCTGCCGGTGCCCTCGCCGTCGACGATCTCCATCGTGATCGTGCGCGGGTCGGGGCAGCTGAACTCGGCGTGCACCGGAACGCCGAAACCGCGGCCGACGGTGTAGGTCACCTCGACCCGGAACCGGTCCTCGGCGGGTGGGCAGTCGCGGACCGGCGGGGCGGAGAGCACCCGCAACGCGGCGAACGAGTACGGATGCAACCATGCGCCGTGCCACGGATCGAGCCGGTTCGCGACCACGTCCTCCGGCTCGCAGCACCCGTTGATCGTCGCCACGGCGGCGATGCTGCGCTCCGCGGGCGGGCGCGGGCCGAGCACGGGGGCGTCGAGCAGCGGATCGGCGTCCAGTCGAACCCAGGCGAGCACGCCGTCATCATGCGCCGGCAGTGTCCGCCACCCGGCCCGTCCCTCGGGACCCAGGGCCAGCCCGTGCCAGCGGCACACCAACCGTCCGTCGTGCACGGGCGCGTCGCAGAGCGCCGCCCCGAGGTGCGGGCAGGACCCCGGGCCGACGTGCAGGGCACCGGCGTCGTCCCGCCAGGCCACCAACTCGCGACCCGCCACCACCCGGCCGAAGGCGCGCCCCGGCCGGATCTCGCGGCTCCCGGCGAGAACGAACCAGCCGCCGGATGGGCGGGCGAGGGCCCGGCGCAGCGCCGCGTTGATCACCGCGGGTTTCGCGTCGATCCACGACGGCTGCTGGTGGGCCCAGGCCTGCCGGTGCAGGCGGCGCAGTGGGCTTGCCCACCCGCCCCGCACCGGCGGTTCGGAGCGGTGCTCGATCACGCCGTCAGGCTAGAGCCACTGGTTGCGCCGGAACACCCGGAACAGCCCGGTACAGATCATCGCGATCAGCAGCAGGATCGCCGGATAGCCGTACTGCCACCGCAGCTCGGGCATGACGTCGAAGTTCATCCCGTAGATTCCGGCGATCATGGTGGGCACCGAGATCATGGCGGCGTACGAGGTGATCTTGCGCATGTCGTTGTTCTGCCGCATGGTGATCTTCGCCAGAGCGGCGTTGACCAGCGTGGTGAGCAGCTCGTCGAAGCCCGCGACCCGCTCGATGACGGTGACCAGGTGATCGTCCACGTCACGGAAGTAAGACCGAACGTCATGGGGCACCAGCGAACTGTAGCCCTCGGTCAGCTTGCGCAGCGGCGGTCCGAGCGGGACGACGGCCCGGCGCAGGTCGAGCACCTCGCGCTTCATGACATAGATCTGCTCGGAGTCCATCGGGGACCGCGGGGTGAAGACTTGGGCCTCCATCTCCTCGATGTCGTCCTCAATGGCTTCGGTGACCTCCAGGTAGGTGTCCACGACGCGGTCGGCGATCGCATGCAGCACCGCGGCCGGGCCCAGGGCCAGCTGCTCGGGATCGGCCTCCAACCTGCGCCGTACGTCGCGGAGCCCGGAGTGCTCGCCATGGCGCACCGTCACCACGAAATCGGGCCCGACGAACACCATGACCTCGCCGGTCTCGACGATCTCGTGCTCGGTCGTCGGCTGCGCCTGACCGACGTAGTTGACGGTCTTGAGCACCATGAACAACATGCCCTCGTAGCGCTCCAGCTTCGGGCGCTGGTGGGCCTGCACCGCGTCCTCGACAGCCAGCTCGTGCAGGCCGAAGACGTCGGCGATGCTGGTGATCTGCTCGCTGTCGGGTTCGTGCAGGCCGATCCAGGCGAAGCCCTCGCCGAGTCGGCGGACCTCGGCCAGGGCGCGGTCGTGGGTCCAGCGTCCGGGGAGCCGGATGCCGTCGAGGTAGACGGCGCAGTCGACGATGTAGGCCGACACCGGAACCCGCAGCTTCGGGAGCAGCGGTTCGATATGGCGAACGCCCTGGCGGGCGCGGGTGCCGACGGCGCGGATGGCGGGCCGGATTGCGGACAACGGCGGCACGGCGTACCTCCTGAAGTGTTCGGGGCGCGTCGAATCGCGCTCGACGCGTCGGCGTGGGCCGCGTCCCGACTCGGAGGTATGCCTAGGTGATCACCGGAGAGGGGACGCGGTACGTACTGCAACCGGGTGCCGTCGGCACCACGCCCACCTCCTCTGCCGTGCTCGGGGCCCGGACTCTTCGCCGGACCGCGGACCAGATTACGCCCTCACCCAGGGAATGTCGGTCAGGGAGGTGTTGACGTTGCAGCTCGGGCGCTGCTACGAGGAGTTCGAGGTCACCGGATGCTCCGCGCGATGATCTTCATTTGATCATAGGAAGCACATGGGCCCAGCGGCGCAAGACCGAGCCGTCGGATGTTACCGGCGATCACGGGTGGGTCCGCCTCGGTGTACTCGGGGCGCGCTCGGACCGTGTCGCCCGGCACAGCTCGGCCTTCGGTTTCGCGATCAGCTCGACGTCGTGCGAGTTCCCGGGGAGTCTGCCCCGCCATGCGGTCGGCCGGACCGCCTCCACGGCGTCGGGGAAGAGAAACCACCCCGCCTCAATGATGATCTGTACTGGGACAACGGGTAGCCCGCCGATCGAGCTGAGCTGTGCCTCGAGCTGGTTGCTCGTTGCACCGGTGGTGTCTGGGCCGTCCGCGTCCCGGTGGACCACCAGGCGGCGACCGGCCCGCCGGCGCGGTGGACGCTGGACCGCCTTGTCGAGCTGGCTCACCCACCTGCGGACTGCGTCGTGCGTGGCCTCGCGGGTGAGGGAGATCGGCTTGGGCAACGCCTTGACGCGACGCTCACCGAGCGAGGTCTTGGCGGTCAGCAGCAGCTCTCGGATGCGCTGCGAGTCGTTGAGGTTCTCACCGAACACCAGCACCGTGCCACGTGCGTGTCGAGCAGGCCTCACGCAGGGATCCCACCGATCGCACCGGCGAACCGGTTGCGGGCCCGCATTCGATCGAGCAGCACGTCGAGCGCGTAAGGGTGCAGCCCGTGGTCGATCTCCTCGATGGCGATGAACGGCGGCGGATCGGGCTGATGGGGCGCGGTGAGCAGGGCGAGCAGCCGTACGGTGTCGTACGAGGCGTCGGCGAGATCGACGGGTCCGTCGACTCCCCGCTCCGCGAGCTGCACGGCGACGGAGTTGGCCGGCCCGCCGACCGGGACCAGACGCAACTCCTCCAGACCCGGCAGACACCGTGACAGTTCGGCCGTCAGCAGTGCGAACGAGTCAGGATCCCACATCCGCAACTGGGTGAGGGTGACAGTGATTCTGCGCCCCTGGCCACTCTTGCGCTTGAAGGTGAACTCCTCGGTTCGCGAGATCGACTTACCGGTGCGTGGGGCCGGAAATCATACCGATCTGGGCAGTCGCTCTGGAGTAAGGGGTGATCAGGCCTTCGACGGTGATCGCGACCGTCCCGGACCTGGGAGCCGGCGTTGCACATGGTCGTAGCCCCGCCAGATGTCGAGGGCGGCGACGAGATCGAAACGCACAGTGGTGGTGAGGAAACGCAGCATGTTGAGCACGTTCGTCGCCGGAGCCGTTCGGTCCGATGAGGACGGTCAGATCACCCAGTCTGAGATCCACCCGGGCCAGCGATCGGAAGTTGCGAGCCTAGACGCGGGTCAGCCGTCCTTCCATGATCATCCTCTCTCCGTGCGCGGTAACCGATCCGACGCGATCGGCACGCGAGACGATGACGCCCTCGTCGAGGACCCCCGGGGTGCTCGGGCAGCCTGAGGAGCTGCGCGCGATCTGACGCACCCAGTTCGGGGTGCTCGGCAACTGCGAGCGGTTGATGCGCACGACGCTGGTGGCCGCCAGGTACCCAAGGACGTGTTCAAGGATCTTGAGCGCCTCGGCCCGCGCGCCGACCTCGGCCGCTACGGGCTGCCCGTCACCGGGGTCGTCCGCGAAACCGAGATGACCATCGCACGCCGGGTTCGCTCGGCGAGCTGCTTGGGGCATGCCACGGCCGGCCCGGCCGGTGCGGACCACGTGCTATACGAGCGGTAGACAGCTCGGGTGACTGCCGTGCCGTCAGCCTCAGAATGGCGGCTCGTCCGGATACACCTTCGGTGGTGTGTGTGGTCGCGGCGGTTTGGTGGGGTGGCGGCCGGCTTAGGATGGGGCCGTCGATCACGAGTGTGGGCTCGTCGAAGGTGGGTCCCAGCTCGATCGGCTCCGGGTCGGGCATCGGCGGGAGGAACGTCTCGCCGCCGGTCTGATAGACGCCGCCGAGGGGGCTGGTCCATACGACCCCTGTGACGAGACACACAGTCGGGAGCGGGTCGTCGACATGCTGGGCGAGAAGTCGCCGCTCTACGGGCGAGCTGGACATGCACGTCCGCTACCTGCCCACCAGCGACGGCGGCAGAGCAAAACTCGTACGTCCGGCCCCCTTCCTGATCGACGGAGGACACCGTCATGCCCGACACCACCCCCAAACCAGTGGCCGCCACCAGGCCGGACGACCCCACCCCGATCGACGCCCTGTTCCCGGCTCAAGACGCATCGGGAGCGATGGCGGGCCGCGCGTCGGTCTCCGGCGCGTGCGGGCCCGAACCTCGGGTCTGAACATCGGCGACCAGATCTCCTACTGCTGCACTTCTTGTGTCTGCTGCCGGGCCTCCCGGCAGGGTGACACCGCGATGATCAACTCCCCGCGCCAACCGACATCCGAGCAGTCCATAGGCTGGGGGGCGCTCGACGCCCGCTGGGGACTGGAACGCGCCAACTCGCCTATTCGATGAGCCTGGCTGGCAATGCTCTGACTGGTGGCCCCCCTCTCATGCCGCCGAGCGCATCCCCCTGCCGCCGAGTACCGGCCGCGCCACCCTGGCGTGCCTCTGCGGCGCCATGCTCGAACCTCGCCGACATGCACGCCCCCCGGCCGGAACGCCAGTGGCCCCGCAGCGAGACGACAATCGCCCCCTATCCTCTGCCGCGAGTGCGCGCGCAACGGGGCCTCCCGCTATCGCCCTCGGCGCTCACCTGGACTTGGTGTGCCGTGCCACGCGTGTTTGCGACACTAGGACGGGCTTGCTAGACCGACATCCACGGTGTGGCTAGCGTGCACGTCTCCCCTCGGACACACTCGATAGTCACACGCATGTACAGGGGCCTCCATGGAATTGATGGACTCGACCGGTGGCCGGGAATCGGGGCACCGGCCACCGGTCGAGGTACTTCGTCGGGCGGGGGACCTGCGGCGTTCAGCGCCGTGCCGCCGGATTTCGTCCGCGCGTGAGGCGATGGCGGCCATCGTGCACTGCCACAGTGTCGGTGTCGGCTGGTCGTCGTCGCTCATCCACACCCTGCCTGTTAGCGTCCTGTGGTCACCGATGGCCGTTCTCATCTCGCGGGCCGTTCTCATCTCGCGCACGAACCGATCCCGCTCATCCGCATCACGCCTCAGACCCACGACAGGACGGACGCCGTCATCCACGGTGGTGGTGGCCACCGCCCGCGCGGCCTCGGCCGGGATGCCGAGCCGTGCGAGCACCTGACGTATCGCTCGAAGATTTGAGCATTACCACGTCCAGCGCCTCCCTCAGCACTCCAGCCGCTTCAAGCAACCGGCAATACGCAAATGCGCTATGGCTGTTATGCACCTCCACGTAGTCGTACATCGGATCCATCTCTAACCGCCAATCATTAACCTCCCGGGTATAACCTGGTTGCGGCCAAGCCTTTGCTGCTCTTGCTCTGTCCACCCGCAGGTACACAGGCCCGTCCCCATAACCTCCCGGTGGATATACAATCCGCATGCAGCATCATCCTTCTTGGGTCAGACATCATCATCGCCGGTATCTCCTACGTTTCTTCAAATACTGCCGTCGCATCGGCCCCTGCGGATAAAGCTCAACCCACAACCGCCGACCCACCTCCGGCCGATGCCTCCCCCCGGTACCGTCGTCGCCTGAACCAAGCCCGAACCCGTGCCATCATCCGCGGCGGTCTTCTGTCGTCGCCCCAAGGAGCGGCACCCCCCGGGGGGACGATCCCGCCGCACCGCTGCGGGGGTCTCGGCGCGGCGTCCCCGTCAGAGATCCGAACCCCGGGTACCTGAACGCAAGCGAAGTCGGTGGATGCGGAGATGGTGGGCACACGCCACCCTACAGCCGATCAGGAAACGAGGTGCACCCCATGGGACGTGAACCCGAGCACCTGACGACACTGGACGGCGTCCACGGAATTGATGGACTCGACCGGTGGCCGGGAATCGGGGCACCGGCCACCGGTCGAGAGACTTCGTCGGGCGGGGCACGCGGCGTTCCGCGCCGTGCCCGCCGGATTTCATCCGCGCGTAACGCGATAGCGACCATCGTGCACGGCCACCACGTCGATCGGTCGTCATTTTGCATTCCTCTCGCGGTGTGTTGCTCGGGTCGGTGTTCCTGAATCACGCGGCGTCGGTCGGTCGGTACGAGTTAAGCGGACCGCAACGTGGATCGCTGTGACGAGCTGCTCGCGGTCGCTCGTGGTCATGGCGCTACCATCCACACGTGCGCGCGTTCGCGTCCCGCGCAAGGCGCGTGAGCATGAGGTCTCGCAGAATCGGGTGATGTGCGAGATGGCCCAGAGAAGGCATGACCACGTGGTGCGCTTGTGCCCGCTGGAGCTCTCGAGTCAGCTCGTCAAAGACACCGTGATAGCCGGACTGGTACTCATGAAAGGTCATGGCGAAGCAGAAGCCTTTCGTCTCGGCGAGCAGGTGAAGGCCACGCTCCATCCGGCGTATCGCGTGGTCGTCGAGATCATCCGTGACTCGCAGGTAGCCGTAGATCAAGGGCTTGCTCACACCGGCTCTTCCGGTTGGAAGGTCAGACTGGCGACAGGTGAAGGGGGAGACCATCGTCGCCGGTCTGACCAGCTCACGGCGGTACTTGACGGGCGGTACTTGCAGCACAGCGAGGTGGTGCGATCACCGACTCGATGTGGATCTTGGTGGGATCGTCGAAGAGCGCCGCGCAGACTCGGCCGCGCGGGCACCACGAACAGGATTGGCCCAGCGGGTCGGGTAGGTGCATGCCTTTCGGCGAGGTGGGCGATGGAGCAGGGCCAGCGGACGCTGCACCCACACTGATGGTCACCGGTGGCGGTGGGAGTGGCGGTAAGCCGAACAGTGGCCACCTGGACTTTGATTGCACCTTTGACATTACGACGCTCCCCGCTGTCGCTCTATGCTTGTCGGCTAAGCCGATGCAAGCATGGATTAGCCGCAGCTTGGCCGACAAGACACACTCGGGGGCACACTTGAACAGTGGGGTGCCTGAATATTGCTACCGGCTGTTAGAGCTCTCGCCTGTCGGCAGGTGTCATCGACATTTCGTATTGATCTTGCATTGCGATGGTCCGTGCGCGTACGGGTAACTTGGTGTCTTTCGAGTCTTACTGCCCGCGATTCTCGAGCTCTCGAAGCTGGCGGCGTAGCCCTTCTACGTCCCATCGCATGTGCCCTCCTGGCGTCCTCAGGTCCGGAGTGATCCGTCCCTCGGAGGCCCAGCGGGCAATGCTCCGGGCGCTGATTCCCAGGACTTTCGCGGCTTCTGAAGTATGCACGAGCTCGTCCGACACGTGCTCAAGTATCCGGGCTCGACAGGCTAGTTTGTGACGTTCAGGCTTGCTTGGCTTGAATGTCTCGATTGGCTGGCTCGACGGAGTGATGGTCCGATCCGGTCTCCGATGTTCTGACAGCAAGCCTGAAGGTCCAGGCGAGTGGCGGTACGCCTCGCTCTTCGATTCGGCTAGCGGCCTTGGTCGCTAGATCTAAGAATGGCTATCGACTCGACTGGTAGGGTCGAGCCGTGGAACTCACCGAAGGTACAGCTCGCCAATCTCTGATCGAGGCGTGCAGGCGGGTTGGCATTGACGCTAACTCCGTCGAGCTGATTAGGATAGGCTCTAACGCAGTGTTTCGGACCGGTTCTGATGTGGTTGGTCGGGTTGCTGTTGCCGCCGGTTCGTTGGAGAATGCGGCAAGGCAGGTGGCGGTTGCTCGATGGCTTGAGTCTGTAGGGTATCCGGCAAATCGTGCTCTTTCGGTTAGTCAGCCTGTCGAACTCGATGGCATGGTTGTCACGTTCTGGCAATCTGTCTCAGATGACACGGTTTATGCTCCGATAGCTGAGGTGGCCTCAGTCATCAAGAGCCTGCACAGCCTCGATGCTCCGCTCGATATCGAACTTCCGGACCTACAGCCGTTTGGAGCGGAGCCTGATCCGCTCCCGGATTTTCCTGGTGTCGGCGAAGATGACGCACGCTTCCTTTGTTCACGAATCGAGTGGGCTCGCGAAGAGTTCCCGAGGTTGCCGTTCGCGCTTCCATTCGGTGTCATCCATGGAGACGCAAACGTCGGGAACGTTCTCAGCGACAAGGAAGGCCGGCCCGTCGTCATCGACCTGGACAGCTTCGCAGTCGGGCCGCGGGAGTGGGATCTGATTCAGACTGCACTCTTCTACGATCGGATTGGTTGGCACACTCTCGAAGAGTACCGAACGTTCGTCGACGTGTACAGCTACGACATCATGGAGTGGTCGGGTTACTCGGATCTTGCGGACATGCGCGAGATCGCGATGACGTCGTGGTTGAGTCAGAAAGCGGAATCGTCAAGTTCGACTGTCGCCGAAGCGAAGAAGCGAATCGACGCAATCCGCACGGGTACAAGTCGCCGTAATTGGGGTGCTCACTAGTTCTTGCTCGGAATCCACAAGCGCGACTCGCTCACGCGAGACACGAGTTGCCGCGCCTCGCTGCTTTTCTGGTGACGTGCAAGGCGTTGCTGGAACTCCTCGACGTAACTGCGGCATCGCACCGAGTCCAGGCTCTCGTCGACGATGAGCACCTTCTCGGCAATTCGGCAACCTTCGTCCAGGTCTCCTCGGTCGAGATGGGCATCTGCCAGTACCATTGCAACGAAAAAGTCGCTACGAGCGTAATCACCTGAAGCCGATTCGAGTGCTTGCGTTGCGTGGTGGATGGCCTGCTCGGACCTGCCCAGATCACGGTGGCAGTGGCCTAGCTCAGCCGACAGTTCGGCCGCGTCGAAATAGCCTATCCACTCGGGGCCGTCACCTGTGACGTGCTGTTCGAAGTTCTCGATTGCGGAACCCATCGCGCGATCGCACTCTTCGGCGTCGCCGGTGCTGGCCAGCGCGCGCCTCCATGATATGAAAGTGCGCGGTGAGTATCGGCGTCGCGCCGGACTGCGTCCCAAGTCTTGCGGCTCGCGCCATGTTGGCCGCGTCGCGATATCGGTGGAGAAAACTTGCTTGATGGCTCATCGCGTCAAGGATGGTAGCCGCAAGTAGTCGGTCGTCGGCCGCATCGGCGAGTCCGAGTGCCTGTGTAAAATACCGTTGCGCGAGGCCATGAAGTCCGGCATCGTAGGTCATCCACGCGGCAAGCTGAGTGAGTTCGCCGGCGGCCGAGAACAGGTCTTGTCGTACTGCGGAGGTTCCTTGTGCTTGAAGCAGGCGTGGTAGCTCGCTTCGGAGATATTGGATGAGAGCGTTCCGGGCGTGCGCCCCGCCGAATGTGCTGTCAAGCCGATCGAAGGTCTGCCGCATGGTGCGCAGTCGGGCGACATCCGATGCGCCGATCTTCGTAAGTCCGGAGCCGTCTGCCAGGGGTCGTTGCGCTCCGACAAGCCAGGCGACTGATGCGTCATTCTAGGCTGAGACGTTCACACCTGACTCGCTTACGGCTGCACTACCCGAGAGGTCGGCTTCGAGTAGCTCGGCAACGTCGGTGATCCCGTCCTCGGGACGGTCCGGATAGGCGAGTCCGACGTCGGGTGAGATTCTGCTCTCGACACGGAAGCCGAGTTCGTCCGATGCGACGAGACGGCCGAGCCGACTCCCAAGCGCCTCGCGGATGGCATCGCGTGTATCATTGTCCCGCGGGGTAACTCCGTTCAACCACCGGCCGACGTAAGTGTGGTTGTAACTGCGTCCGACGCGGCGGGCAGCAGGGGACTCGCTGACAGCCCGCGCGAACCGCTTCCTGCCAATGGATCCGCTACGGTCCAGGTATCCGGCCTCGATCATCAGCGCAACAAGGCGCTCGTTGGTCGTCATTGCTCACCCGCCTCCGGTTCTTCGTGAACCTGCTGCCGCTCAAGTGTGCCCCCGAGTGAGCCCTGTTCGTGGCTGCCTCGGAAATCCAGTCTCGTTGGTATGACCCAGTCCTCGCCGAGCGCCGGACCCTACCAGCATGACGCCGTGCCGCTCGGCCCGTTCGAGGTCGAGCCGTTCGACCTGCAAGGGCAGGCATGCCTGCTGCCGGACGGTTCGTGGCGCTCCGGTGACGACATCAGGGTGTTCCTCGGTGCGTGGCTCGTCGGTGCGCTCACGACGGCCGGGGTGGCCCTTGGCGACTACGACCGGGTTGCCGTCGGCCTGATCGCCGAGGACGGCTGGACGACCGTGCAGGTCGTCGCGGGGTGGGTCGCTCGCGCCGGGCAGGGTCCGGACCCCCAGACGCTCGCCAGCCGGCCATGCCGCTGAATGACCGACCCGCCGGCCGCGATCCACCGGAAACAACCTGACTTCTCGTCGGACTTGTCCGAAAGCCCGACCACATCTGAACGGCCTTTAACGGGCCGGGCCACCGTGACGCCTGGACAGCTACCAGGTGGCCCGACCTGGGAACACGAGTCCCCGATGCCAGACGGTATCGGGGTATTCGTGCTGCACGCGAGTGCTCCGACGAAAAAGGAGTACTCGTATGAGTAAAAATCGAGCCAAACACGCCGATTACGATGAACGAGACAGCAAAGCGCTGCACCTCAATGCAAATGAGCCTGCGGTCGCGGACGCCGAGGAGAGGCTGACCGGGGTCGCGGAACGGCTGCAGCGGGTACGACCCGCATCGGATGACGCGCTCGGCGCGGTCATCGTCCGCACCGGATCGTGCATGGACACCCTGCCCAACCTTGATCATTCACTGGGTTCGCAGGTTGGCCTGGGCGGACGTCGTTGGTGATCTTCGCCTCCTTGGATGATCTTCGTTGTGGGTGTTGCTCGTGGTCGTCTGGCGACTGTCGTGTCGGTGGCGCCGGTTCCACGGGTCCGGGGCTGGGTTCCTCGGGTCGGGGGTCAGGACTCGTGCGGCGCGGGGTCAGGTGGGGGTGGTGAGGGCGAAGGCGGCGTGGAAGGCGGCGGCGAGTTCGGTCGCCCAGGGCCAGGTCGCCGGGATTTTGATCTTGCGTTTGCGCTGACCGCGGACGATGCGGGCGGCGGTGTGCAGCAACCGGTAGCGCAGCGTCTTGGGCTCGGTATCGATGTGGGCGGGATCGAGGCAGAGCAGCGCGAACCAGCGCAGCAGGTCGGTGGCGATCATCGCCGCGACGCACCAGGCGGCGTTGATGCTCATCGAGGTCGACGGGAGATGGTCCATTCCGGTGTTCTTTCCGCAGCGGACGCGGTCCTCGACGCGGGTGTGCGCGCGGTGGCGGGCTTCGAGGAAGTCCAGCTGACGGCCCGGGGTGTTGGTGGCCAGCAGTTGGTAGCGCCACCCGTCGGCCTCTTCCAGGGCGCACAGCTGCGCCCCGGCCGAGGGACGTTCACGCCGGCACAGGATCCGCATGTCGGGCGGCCAGTTCGGGAGGGTGTCCCCGCCGGTGGAGGTGCGCAGCAGCCCGGTCAGCTCGACCACCCCGGCGCCGTGGTCGCCGTCGAGGTCACGGGGTCGCCCATCGCGGTCCCACACGTGCTGCCAGTCGGTCTCGGTCACCTGCCCGATGGCGGCCCGGGCACGGTGGTCGAGGTCGAACCCGACCGAGTAGTGCACCCGCCGTCCGTGCACGGTGTTGAGCTTGGTGAGGTGGCGGATCAGGTCCAGGGTGGCGCCGGCGCCGTCGACGGTGACCAGCAGGTCGCGCCGGTGCGGGTCGGGGATCTGCGCGATCGCCTCGGTCAGCACCTTGATGTGGTCGTCAGCTGTGTTGGAGCCGGCGTTGCCTGGCCGCAGCAGCAGGGCGAGTGCTTCGCCGGTGTTGTCACACCACGCCGCGAGCGGGTGATGGCCCCAGGTGCCCTTGAACGTGCCCGCGGCGCCTTCCTTGTCGCTGTGGGCGATCTGGATGGTGGCGTCCATGCGGATCACAACCGTCTTCCCCAGGTCGATGTCGGCGACCCGGGACGGTGGGATGGCACCGTGCTGGGCGACGATCAGGTCCCAGACCCGGCGGCGGACCCGGGCGCGGGCACCGGCGACGTGGCCGCGTTCGCGCTCGCCGATCGCTTCCAGGGTGCGCCACAGGGTCGGATCGGAGGCGACCGGGCCGTAGAGCTCGGGCTGGTCGCGCAGGGTGGCCAGGTCCGACAGGACCCGGCCACCGTCGGCGACACAGACCGCGAGGTCGCCCAGCACCCGGCCCCGGTCATGCACCGGGGTGAACCCGCGCCGGGCCAGCGCGCGGGACAGGCCCGCGGTCAGGTCGGTGTTGTCGGCGAGCAGCCGCAGCACCGCCGACCCGGTGTGCGACACGACACCGTGTCCGTCGACTTCCACGGTCAGGTTGTGGAACCACGCGTTATCGTGCGCCTGAAAAGTGCTCCTCGTTCTAGGTGTTCAGCGACTTCAGCAATCGCATCATCCCAGTTCAGGAGTACTTTTCCCTGTCACGACACGCTCAACCCAAGATCACGGTGAATACCGGAGGCTAGCCTCCGTCGCCAGTTGGGCCGAGGCGTTCCGCCAAGCCGGCCAAATCCTGGGAGCCGTGGCTCGCGAGGGCACCCTGCAACGGGGACTCCGCGAGATCATCAGTTACTTAGTGATCTTCCACTGGAACCGCCTGGGACTACCCGTCCGAACACAGAGCATTCTCGCCGGGGCGGCACGCGCCGCAATCCTTGAGATGCCTATAGCTCAGCCTCAACCACCCCCGCTCACGCTGCTCGGCCTCGCCTGACTTTGCCGAGGCCTGGGTCAGTGGGATGCTCCACCGGCTTGAGAACCGGCGCCCAGCCGACGCGACCGTCGCTCGATGACGTCATCGAGCGGGTACTCCTGCACTGCCGCACGAGCTCAGCCTGCGGTCACTGGACGAGCTCGCCGTGTCAACCGCCTGAGCACACCCGGCCGATCGGAACACACACGACTGGCACGCTTCCGATCGGAGTATCCTCTGAACGAGTCGGCGGCGTCCCGAGCACGGGGCCGGGCCACCTTGACGACGAGGAAGGGGGCTCTTGTGAGCTTCGCGGACAAGTTCAGCAACAATATTCAGGAGCTGCGCGGCCGCATCAAGCGGAACACCGGCGAGGTCACCGGTGACCGGGAGCTTCAGGCCGAGGGCAGGGCCGATGAGGTGCAGAGCAACCTGAAGCAGGCTGGCGAGAAGATCAAGGACGCATTCCGCGGGCGGGGTACTCGCCGCCGCCGGTACTAGCTAGCCAGGCGCCCGAACCACCCGGGGGCGGGCTGGTTGCTGACCTCGGCAGGCGCTCAGGAGACGCGTCAGCGGTGGCTCGATGCCGTGTACACCAACCGGTCGCTGGTCACCCGGCTGGGCGCGGTCCCCGACGGCGGGCGGGACCGGACGG
>JBOHEO010000004.1:0-62118 GCA_050701055.1 Pseudonocardia sp.
GCGCTGGACGGGGCCGGGGTGGAGATCCTCGGTGACGAGGCGGGTGCGCACGTGGTGGCGGTGCTGGCGGATCCGGCCGCCGAACGGGCAGCGGTCGCTGCCGCTGCCGGGTTCGGGGTGGCACTCGACGGTCTTGCCCGTCATCACGTCGGCCCGCAGGGGGCGGCGGGCGTCGTGCTCGGGTATGCGGGGCCGTCGCGAGCCGACCTGGAGCGGTCGCTGCCGGCCGTCACCGCGTCGCTCGGCGTCGCCCGTCGCGGTCGCTGAGCTGCTCATTCTCGTCCAGAGAATCGTGCTCAGTTCGGATGCTGCTGCTGATCGGATGCTGCTGCGGATCGGGCACCACGGCTCGTCACCGCGGCACTGTGTGGGGCGATGAGCGTCACCGCGCGGGGACACCACCGACGGCGAATACGGCGACCCGAGGGAGGCAGGCGCGGTAAGGACCTTCCTCCATCGACCCCCTGTCGATCCTGATGGGTCCGAAGCAGGACTCGGCGAGCGAGAGAACCTGCTCCAGGACATCAGTTGACCGCCCGTCGCCGAGACCGATCAAGCCGTACATCTGGAACAGGTACTGGGCCAGAGCCAGTCTTGCCGCTGCCGGTGACGCACCCGGGGCGATGATGGGGTCGCACAGCGGTCGGCTGGCAACGTTCTCGAAGCCCGCGTCATTGATTGCGTTCGTGAGGATTTCAGATCCGTAATGTTGATATGTGTGTCCCTTCCGTGAATAACGGTGCACCACCGCGGAGAACCACCGGGACACGGCTGAATCGGGTTCGAAGTCATGCAGGACGACTCGCCCCCCTGGTCTGATGACCCGACGAGCCTCCGCGCAGGTCTCGCTGAGGCCGGCCCGGTCGAGATGATGGGTTCCGTAGGCGCTGAGGACACCGTCGACGGAGGCATCACGCAGGATCAACCGCTGCGCCGGCTGCCAGAGGGCGGGTAGTCCGGCCCCGAGCGCCGCGTCGACCATGGCGGGGGCGACATCACTGGTCGCGATCGTCACACCGGGCGACGACATGGCAGAAGCTCGGGCGATCCGGGCAACGAGGCCGTCGCCCCCCAAGACGTCGAGGACCAGCACTGGATCCGCCGCCGGGCGACCGTGCGCAAAAAGATCAAGGAGAGTCCGAGCCCCCTGCGCTCGGGCGAAGGTCATGCGCTGTGCCTGCCGGTAACTACCCCCTCGTCCCCCGTCTACCTCGTCCGAGAACTCACTTGCTCCGGCACGGAGCCGGACCTCGACCTCGCTGAGAGCAACGTCGACACGGGCGGCGTCGACCAGGGCGTGGCATTCGGGGTGATCGCGCTTGAGTCGGCTGAGGAAGGCAAGCATGCGTGCTTGCTGACGTTGATCCACAGGAATGTGTCCGGTGCCGGCCGGTGAACCCGATATAGCAAATTTCATGAGGCTATCCTTCATTTATCATCTGCACGATTTGCGAACATCAGTACATACCGGGAATCTGGCCATTGGGTCAGCTGGACGGGTGCACCCCGTGCACGCTGTCGGTAGCGCTGACCAGCCCGTTGGTGAACAGCGGGGTCTCCTCGTCGCGTCGGCGCCCATCAGCACGTGCACCGGTACAGCACGCGCGCCCTCGCTCATCGCGCTCGCCACCACGTCCGTGGCCTGCAGCGCGCCGATCCGGCCGGCCGCTCGTCGGCGGCGTCGGCGAGCGAGCACGAGCTGCTGAACAGGTGCTGGGCGATCGCGTCAGGTCTGACCGCTGTCCGCGCGGTCACATCCGGTAAGCCGGTCGGTCAATTCCTCAGGCGAATACTCCGTCCAGCCACACTCGCCACGCATGCTCGACCTTCTCCTGGTCGATGTCGTCGGCGAAGAGGTGGTGGCCCACGCGGATCGGCCACCCCCAGGCGTTCCGGCCGAAGAAGCGGTACAGCCCGTCGGTGGTGCGCAGGCCGACGAAATGGGGGCCCGCATAGTCCACCACCGCATCCAGCGGGTCGAGCCCCGGCAGGGCGAGCACCACCACATCGCCCTCGGCGACGTCGTCGGTGAGCCCGAGCCCTCGACGGAGCACCGCGAACGCATCCACCTCGATGGCGGCCGCCGGCTGTTCGACCTGCACGTAGGTCGCGGGACGGCCGCTGAAGTAGCGCAGGTACTGGTCGAGGGTGTGCTGGTAGAACTCCCCGTGCTTGTCGGCGGCGTCGGCCCTGATCTCCCAGCCGTCATCGACGATGCCGCTCTGCTCCCAGCGGATGACGGTGCGCAGTACGGTGCTGTCGCCGTCGCGCGCCTCGATGATGTAGTCCAGGCCGTGGGAGAACCCCTCCTCGTTCTGGTAGCGGCTGGCGAAATGCCACGGGGGATTCCAGACAGCCACCGTGGAGGGGCCGCGGGAGACCGTGCCGCCCTTCCACGGCTCGATCTCCATCGGATACAGCCAGCGGAGGTTGCCGGGGCCGGTGGCGACCGCTTCCCAGACCTGCTCGGGGTTAGCCGGCAGCTCGATCTCTCGGCGAATCTCGAATTCCTGAACCATGGTCACGCTCCTTTATCATCATCAGTAGGCTTTATCGCATGCACGCTCAGTAGGCGAGGGGCAGGCAGGCGAGGCCGCGCTGCATCGGGTTGGGCAGCCACTCCAGGGTCTCGGTGTCCAGGCGCAGCGCCGGCAGGCGCTGTACGAGCTTGCCGATCGCGATCTCGGCCTGAAGGCGGGACAGCGGCGCGCCCAGGCAGAAGCGCGGCCCAGCGCCGAAGCTCAGATGCCGGTTGTCGGGGCGGGCCAGGTCGAGCTGGTCCGGATCGTCGAACCGGTCGAGATCACGGTTGGTCGCGGCGAGCACGAGGTAGACGAGGTCGCCGTCATCCAGCGCCTGCCCGCCGATCTCGGTCGCTTCCGCGACGACGCGGATGAGGATCTGGGTGGGGGTGTCGTAGCGCATCAGCTCGTTGACCGCTGAGCGGATCAGCGTGGGATCCCGGCGCAGCCGGCGCAGCTGGTCGGGATGGCGCAGCAGCGCGAGCGTGCCGTTGCCGATCAGGTTGGTGGTCGTCGCGTCCCCGGCGGTGAGCAGCACCAAGGAGGTGGCCAGCAGCTCCTCGTCGGTGAGCCGGTCGCCGCGCTCCCGCGCCGTGATCAGCGCACTGATGACGTCGTCGACCGGCTCGGCTCGCCGGCTGTGAATGAGGTCTGCCAGATAGTCCTCAAGGTGCTCCATCGTCAACTCGACGCCGTCGAGGCCGTCCGTGGGGTTCGTCAACTGGTGGAACCAGGCCGTGACGCGCTTTCGGTCGTGCTGAGGGATGCCGAACCACTCGCTGATCACGGTGGTGGGCAGGGGTGAGGCGAGCGCTGCGATGAGGTCCATGGTCGGCCCGGCCGCTATCGCGGTGTCGAGGAACTCGTCGGCGATCGCCTGGATCCGCGGGTGAAGGCCTTGTACCCGTCGGCCGGTGAACGCCTTGGTGACCAGATGACGCAGGCGGGTGTGGTCGGGTGGGTCGGTATTCGATATCACCCGGCCGAGCCGTCGCATGAGCCGGCTCAACCCTTCGTTTCGGGTCGCGAACGCGCACGCCGTCCGCTCCCGGTCGTTGGACAGCCGCCGATCGTGCAGGGCAGCGTCGACGTCGGCGTAGCGGGTGACATACCAGATCCCTTGCGCGCCGCGGTGGACCGGATGCTCGCGGCGCATCCGTGCATACAGCGGGTAGGGATTCTGGCGAAACTCCGGCGTGGTCATCGCTTGGGTGATCTCGTCGAACCCACCGTCGCGCTCTGTAGTGCGGGGCTGCTGGGTTGCGCGGGACATGGTTCTCCCCGCCCTACTGGTGACTGTTCATGGCGTCGATGAGGCTTTGGGGCCGCATGTCGGTCCAGTGTTGATCGATGTAGTCCAGGCAGGCCTGGCGGGTGTCTTGGGGATGGACAATGGTCCAGCCGGCTGGTACGTCGATGAAGGCCGGCCACAGGGAGTGCTGGCCCTCGTCGTTGATCAGCGCGAGGTAGGTGCCATCGGGGTCTTCGAAGGGATTGGTCATGGTTGCGCTCTCCTGGTGAGATAGTGATGGATACGTCATGCCGCGAGCACCGCCTTCACGACGGAGCCGGCCGCGACCGCTTTCATGGCACGTGTGCAGTCAGCGAGTGGGTACAAACGCACGAGGCTACGCAGATCGAACCGGTCAAGAAGCTTCGGCAGCAGGTCGACATAGTGCGCCAAGTGGCGGCCGGTGAACGCCCACGACCCGACCACGTCCAGCTGGCGATAGACGATCTGGTGCGGGTTGATGACGGCGTCACCGCTGTCGGTGTACTGGCCGATGACCAGGTACGACCCGCCCCTTCGGGCCAGCCGGAGACCCTGGCCGATCGCGTCGGGCACTCCCGTACACTCGATGACCAGGTCCGCGCCCCGGCCACCGGTGAGGTCCCGAACCTCGTCGAGGGCCTGCTCCGGCGCGGCGACGTCGACGACGTTGACGTGGTCGTCCCCGATGCCCGCCGCCGCGGCGAGGGCAAGCCGTCCGTCCGGGCCGCCCGCGATGATCACTCGCGCCGCTCCGGCCAACTGGGCCAGCGCGGCGGCGGCCAACCCGACGGGCCCGCTGCCCTGCACCACCACGGTCTCACCCAGCCGAACCGGCCGTCGCTCGTACAACGCGTGCACCATCGTGGGGCCCGCGCATGCCAAGGACATCGCGGCAAGGTGGTCCAGCTCCTCGGGGACCCGGATGACGACCGTGCCGTCGCCCAGCCAGATGTGCTCGGCCCACGAACCCGATAACGCCGGTTCCTGCGTCGTCGGACGGTTCACGCCGTAGGTGCGGCGGGCTTCGCACAACGTCGGCTCGCCATGCAGCCGGCACGGCACGCAGACGCCACAAGCGATGGAGGATGCCCACACGACCGTGTCCCCGACCCGGAGCGGGGCGCCGTTGACGTCGGTGCTCGGGCCGTGGCCACGTTCGGACACCGTCCCGAGGCCTTCGTGCCCCAGCACGATCGGGATCGGAATATCGAGGTGTCCCTGTTGCAGGTGCAGATCCGTGCCGCAGATGCCGCCATATCGCACCGCCACCAGCAGGCCGCCCTGTCCAGCGGGCGGCAACGCGAATTCGCGAAGCACCACCGGCTCCCCGAACCGCTCGAGTACCAGGGCCCGACTCGTGGTGGGCCGGGCAGCGTCGCCGGCGCTCACACCGATGCCCCTTTGACCAGCCGAAGCAGTGAGACGTCCCGTGGTTCCAATGGCCTGAGGTCTCTGCCGACAAGGTATTCCGGCCGCGGCGAACCAGCGGGGCGGGGAATGTTTGTGACGTCGTTGTAGGTGATGAAGAGCAGATTTCTTGGATGGGGGGACATGTTCAGTGCCGACCCGTGTGCGACCTCGGGGTGGAAGAACATGACCGTTCCGGCCGGCCCCTTGGGGCTGGTCATCCCGCGCCGGCTCAGCACACCCGCTAGTTGCTCGCGGGTCAGCGCGATGTCGTCCGGATCGATGTGTTGACCCGACGTGGTTCGCGGTCTCGTCCCCTGGCGCAGCAGGTCGTCCTGGTGGGATCCCGGCACGAAGACCATCGGGCCGTTGAACTCGGTGACCTCATCCAGCAGCAGCACGACATTGACCAGGTTCGGCGCCGGGAGATTGTCGGCGAGCTGCCAGGCGGTGTAGTCCTGGTGCCATGCCCACCGCTCGCCACCGAACGGCGCCTTAGAGTTGATCTTGAATTGGTAGACGTACACCTCGGCTTCGAGTAGTTGGCGCACCGGCTGCAGCAGGCGGGGCAACCGGACGAGCGCGGCGAACCCGGGGTGGCGCAGGTGCGAGGCATACACCGCGCGCAGGTGCGCCCCGCCCTCCTCCATCACGACTTGCGGGCCGGGATGCGCGCAATCCCTCGCGAATTCCGCCCGAAGGATCTCGATCTCGTCCGGACCGAACATCTCGTCGACGACCAAGAACCCTCGGTCCCGGTACTGCTCAATCTGTTGATCACTGAGTGTGCCGTCGGCGTCTTCGGCAGGATTCGTCATGGCTCAGCGCTCCGGATGAGATAGTGCTGCGGGAGCAGCGACTTCGTGGAGTCTGGCGGCCAGGACCGGTCCGATCTGGGCCAGCGATCCAGGCTCCATCATGAGGTCGTGGCTACTGGTGATGTCGTGGCTTTCGATCGTCCCGTCGATATACGGTCGCCACGTCTCAGGCGTGGCCCCGTCGGCACCGCGGTTGATTGTCGAGTTGAACAGCAGCAGGTTTCCGTGGAACCGGCCGGGAGTGAAGTCCAGCGCGAGACGAGCATTGTTGATCCTGATCTCGACGAAGGCGGAGATGTGCCGCTCGTCGAGGCTTGCCAGTGCGCCGCCTCGGCCGCGGAGGATTTCCGCGACGTGCGCGGACGTCAAGGGTTCGCCTTCCAGGGTTTCCGGGTCCCTATCGAGCAGTTCGGCAAAAATGTCCTGCTCGTTTTGCACCGGCGACTCCTCGAAGGAGAGCTCACCAACCGGATAGGCGTCGAGTATGACCAGCAGCGCGGTCTGTTCGCCGCGTTGCTGCAGCTCGGTGGCGACGGCGTGGGCGACCAGGCCGCCGACCGACCAGCCGAGAAGATGGTAAGGCCCGGCTGGTTGGACCTTGCGTATCTGGTCGGCGTAGTCGGCTGCCATCTGCTCAAGGGTCCTCGGGAGCGATTCTGGCCGGGCGAGGCCACGCGCTTGCACACCATAGATCGGATAGTCCGGGCCGAGATGTTTCATCAGCCCGCAGTAGGACCAGCTGAGTCCGCCGCCTGGGTGTATGCAGAACAGCGGCGAGTGGTGACCCTGCGATCTCAGGGGCAGGATCACCTCGAACGCGTCGTGGGGATCGTCCATGTCCAGGTGCGCGGCCAGCCCGGCCACGGTCGGGGCTTCGAACAGGCTGCGCAGTCCCAGCTCCACCCCGAGCGTGGCGCGGACCCGGGCGACCAGGCGGGTCGCCAGCAACGAATGCCCGCCCAGGGCGAAGAAGTCGTCGTCGACGTCGACCCCGGCCACCCCCAACACCTCGGCGAACAGCGCGCACAGCACCTGTTCCTGGGGTGTTCTGGGCACCCGGCCGGTGCCGGCCGAGCCGAACTCGGGGGCGGGCAGCGCGGTGCGGTCCAGCTTGCCGTTGGGCGTCAACGGCAAACCGTCCACCGTCACGAACGCGGCGGGCACCAGGTAGTCGGGCAGCTGCCGGCGCAGGTAGTCGCGCAGCGCATCTGATCGCACGGTGTTGTCCGCAGGGGCGTTGTCCGCAGGGGAGTCGTCCGCAGCGGGCACCAGGTAGGCGACGAGCCGGGTGTCGTCGGGCTGGTCCTGGCGGGCGATCACTGCTGCCTGGGCGATGTCGGGATGCGCCGCGAGCACGGTCTCGATCTCGCCCGGCTCGATCCGGAAACCGCGGACCTTGACCTGATCGTCAGCGCGGCCGACGAACTCCAGGTTCCCGTCGCCGCCCCAGCGGACCAGATCACCGGTGCGGTACATCCGGGTCCCCGGCGGGCCGAACGGGTTCGCGACGAACCGCTGCGCGGTCAGCGCGGGACGGCGCAGGTAGCCTCGCGCCAAGCCCGCCCCGGCGATGTGCAGCTCGCCTGCCACGCCCGGTGGCACCAACCGCAGACCGGCGTCCAACACGTACACCCGGGTGTTGGCGATCGGCCGACCGATCACCGGACGGGCCGAGTGGCCGACCCGCGCCATGAGCGCACGGACCGTGCATTCGGTCGGCCCGTAGACGTTGAGCCCCTCAACCCCGTCTACCGACCGTAACTGGTCCCACAACTGCTCTGAAACGGCCTCTCCGCCGACCGCGACCGCCACCGGCCGCCACCGGTCACCATCGAGCAACCCGTGAGACACCAGCAGTTGCACGTACGACGGCGTGGCATGGACGGAATCGATGTGCCGCCGGGCGACGTAGGCGACCAACCCCTCCGGATCGGTCCACGTCACCTCGTCGACCACATGCAACTCATGGCCGGCGAGCATCCACAACAGCTGAGCCCACGACGCGTCGAAGGAGAACGACGCCGTCTGCGCAACCCGCAGCCGGCGACCTCCCACTTTCGCCACCGCAGGCGCGAACACACCCGCACGATGGCTGGAGAACAGATTGACCACACTGTGGTGGCAGGCCACCACAGCTTTGGGCCGGCCGGTGGAGCCTGAGGTGTAGATCACATATGTCGGATGGGCGGGGGTGAGCGGGGTGGTGCGGTCGGTGTCGGTGGGATCGGTGTCCGCCCAGCCGCCCGACACCGCCACGGTGGCGGGGTCGTCGAGCACCAGCCGAGGCGTGGCGGTGTCCTCGGGAACGCATCCCAGCGCAGGTGTATCGGTCAGGAGCAGCGCTGGTCGTGCGTCATCGAGCATGAACCCGATCCGCTCGGCCGGATAGTCCAGGTCCACCGGCAGGTAGGCGGCTCCCGCCTTGAGGACCGCCAGGATCGACGCGATCAGCTCCACACCCCGGGGCAGGACCAACGCCACGATCTGCTCGGGGCCCACCCCTCGGGCGATCAGCGCGTGGGCGAGCCGGTTGGCTGTGGCGTTGAGCTCGCTGTAAGTGAGTTCGGTGGCACCGAACACCACCGCGACCGCGTCGGGTGTGGCGTGCACCTGGGTCTCGAACAACGCCGGCAGGCAGGTGGGGGGGATCGGGGCAGCGGTGTCGTTGTGGTCGATCAGCAGCTGGTGGCGTTCTTCGGGGGAGAGGATGTCGATCCGGCTGATCGGCCGGCCCGGATCGGCGACCGCCGCGTCGAGCAGGCGTGTCCAGCGGGCGAGGAGCGCCTCGACGGTGGCGGCGTCGAACAGATCGCTGGCGTATTCGACGACCCCGTCGATGCCGTCGGGCGCGCCGTCCGCCCCGCGCTGTTCGGACAGGCTCACGGACAGGTCGAATCTGGAGGTGGCGGTCGGCGCCCACACGCCGGACACCTGCAGCCCGGGCAGCTCGAAATCGGCTTCGGGGGCGTTCTGCAACGCCAGCATGATCTGGAACAGCGGGTGGTGGGCCAGCGACCGGGCGGGGTTGAGGACCTCGACGAGGTATTCGAACGGCACGTCCTGGTGGGCGTAGGCGGCGAGCGCGGTGTCGCGTACCCGGGCGAGCAGCTGCGTGAAGGTGGGATCCCCGGAGGTGTCGGTGCGCAGTACCAGGGTGTTGACGAAGAACCCGACGAGGTCGTCCAGCGCCTGGTCGGTGCGCCCGGCGATCGGGCTGCCCACCGCGATGTCGCTGCCCGCGCCCAGCCGGGACAGCAGCGCGGCGAGCCCGGCCTGCAGGACCATGAACAGGCTGGCTCCGCCCTGGCGCGCCAGGCCCACCAGCCCGTGGTGCAACGTCGGGTCCAACCGAACAGTGAGCAGATCGCCGCGGTAGGACGCTATCGCCGGGCGGGGGCGGTCGGTGGGCAGCTCCAGCTGTTCGGGCAGCCCGGTCAGCGCCTCGGTCCAGTAAGCCATCTGGTCCGCGAACACGCTGTCGGGGTCAGCGCGATCGCCGAGCAGTTGATGTTGCCACAGGGTGTAGTCGGCGTACTGGACCGGCAGCGGTGCCCACCCCGGCTCCACACCCTGGCACCGCGCTGTATACGCCCTGGACAGGTCGGCGGCCAGTGGGCCCATGGACCACCCGTCGCCGGCGATGTGATGAATCACGAGCAGCAGCACATGCTCGTCGGGTGCGAGCGTGAACAACTCGGCTCGCACCGGTGGCTCGACGGCAAGATCGAACCCGCGCTGGGCCGCCACCGCCAACCTCTCGGACAACTCGGCCTCGCTGGTGTGTGTGACCACCAGCGGGGGGCAGGCCACCTGCGGGTCCAGGACCTGCTGATACGGCACGCCCTCGAGCTGCGGGAAGACCGTGCGCAGGCTCTCGTGCCGGGCCAGCACATCCGCGAGCGCGGCCTGCAGTGCAGGGCGGTCCAGGCCACCGGACAGGCGCAACGCCAACGGCATGTGGTAAGTGGCACCGGGGCCGTCCAGCTGCTGGAGGAACCACAACCGGCGCTGAGCGAACGACAGCGGCACCACGTCGGGGCGTGCGTAGGGTGTCAACGCCAGCCGTGCCCGCCCAGCGTGGTGCAGGTGCGCGGCCATCCCGGCCACGGTGGGGGTCTCGAACAGGGCGCGCAGCTCCAGCTCCACACCGAGGGTGGCGCGGATCCGGGCGATCAGGCGGGTGGCCAGCAGCGAATGCCCACCCAGATCGAAGAGATCGTCGTCGATACCGACCTGGGGCAGCCCCAACACGTCGGCGAACAACTCGGCGAGCAGCTGCTCCTGCGGTGTCCTGGGCGCCCGCCCGGCACCGGCCGAGCCGAACTCGGGGGCGGGTAGCGCAGTGCGGTCGAGTTTGCCGCTTGGCGTCAATGGCAACGTGTCGAGCATGACCAGCGCGGCGGGGACCATGTAGTCGGGCAGACGCCTGCGCAGGTAGTCGCGCAGCTCGCTGATCAGCGCGCCGACTCCACGGGCAGCGGTGGGGTCGTTCGTCAGCGACGACAGCGGCGTCGCGGTGGCGCTGGCAGGGGTGTAGAGACCGGTGGGAACGGCTGAGGCGGTGTAGGTGAGGTCGGCGAAGACGACGTCCAGGGCGTGGGGGGTGGTCGCTGACCAGGTGATGCCGACCCAATAGCCGCACTGGTGGCCGAGTTCGTAGAACGCCTCCGGGTCGACTGGTTCCGGCGTGCCGTTGCGGGTGTGGAGTTGGTCGAGCAGGTCGGCCAGTGAGGTGCCGTTCTGTAAGGCGTCGGCGAGGGCGGTGTCGTGGGTGATGCGGTGGTTGGGCACATCGGTGACGCGCAGCCGGGCGGGGCGGTGCTCGGTCAGGTAGCCGCCCAGTGCGGGTAGCCCGTCGATCTGGTGGGGCCAGCTCAGCCGGGGGGCGTGGCCCAGTGGTAGTGGGGCGATCGGGTGCTTGTGCAGGACGGCGTCGTACCGGTAGCGGGTCAGCTCGTTGTGGTGGCGGCCGCGTTTGATCTGGATGTCTACCCCACCGATGTCGGTGACGTGGTCGCGGAGTGCGGTGAAGAACTCGGGGTCGACCAGGAGTTCCTTGTGGACCAGGAGGGCGTGTTCGACCGCCCGGCGCACCGTCGCCACGTCGGCCGAGGGATCGGCCCGGTGCAGCTGGACGGCGGTGGTCAGGGGGCGCAACAGCCGCAGGTTGCGGACGTCGCCGAGGAACACCGCCCCGCCGGGGGCGGCCAGCCGCAGCAGTCGGGTGAGCACGTCGAGCAGGTAGTCGGTGGTGGGGAAGTACTGGACGACGGAATTGATGATCACGGTGTCGAACAGCCCGACCGGGAGCCCGTCGGTGTCGTGCGCGGGCTGGGTGCGCAGCACCACCCGTGCCGCCAGCTCGGGATCCCGATCGACGTGGCCGGCCAGGATGTCGATCGCGGGGGCGGAGAAGTCGGTGGCCCAGTAGGTGTCGCAGTGCGGTGCGAGTCGGGACAGCAGCAGCCCGGTGCCGACGCCGACCTCGAGCACCCGTCGGGGTCGTAGTGACCGGATCCGCGCGACGGTCTGCTCGCGCCATTCCCGCATGTGTGCCAGCGGGATCGGGCGGCCGTCGTAGCTGCTGTTCCAGCCGGTGAAATCGTCCCCGAACACCGCCGAGCCCAACTTCGCGTGCAGCGAGTCATAGATGTGTCGCCACTCCCCGACCTGGTCCTGCTCCAGCTGGTCGTTGCGTGCCGAGCCGGTGTCCTGCGCCGCCACCACGTAGGCGACCAGCCGCGTGTCGTCGACCCGATCCTCCCGCGCGATCACTGCGGCCTGTGCGACATCCGGATGCGCCGCCAACACAGTGTTGATCTCGGCGGGCTCGATCCGGTACCCGCGGAGTGTGACCTGGTCGTCGGCGCGGCCGAGGAACTCCAGGTTCCCGTCGGGACGCCGGCGGACCAGATCACCGGTGCGGTACAGGCGAGTCCCGGGTGGACCATAGGGGTCGGCGACGAACCGCTCCGCGGTCAGCCCGGGCTGGTGCAGGTAACCTCGCGCCAACCCCGCCCCGGCGACATACAACTCACCTGCCACCCCCGGGGGCACCGGTTGCAAGCCACCATCGAGCACATACACCCGGGTGTTGACCAGCGGTCGGCCGATCGGCGGGGGCATCGGTGTCGCGGCGGACAGCGGGTGGCTCATCGTGGCGCACACGGTGGTCTCGGTGGGACCGTAACCGTTGATCATCCGCCGGCCCGGCGCCCAGGTGACGACCAGCTCAGGGGGGCACGCTTCACCCGCCACGACCACCGTCATCGCCGGCGGCAGACCATCCTGGGCCGACAGTACCGCCAGCGCCGACGGCGGCAACGTCACATGCGTCACCCGCTGTCTGTTCGCCAGCGCGACCAGCTGGACTCCCGGCAGCAGCTGCGCTGTCGGGGCCAACACCAGCGCCGCGCCGGACAGCAGGCTCATGCACAGCTCCGAGAACGCCGCGTCGAAGCTGGGTGAGGCGAACTGCAGCACCCGGCTGCGGGCGTCGACCTCGAACCGTTCGATCTGCGCCGCGGCAAGGCCGGCGATGCCGACGTGGCTGACCACGACTCCTTTGGGTCGGCCGCTGGAGCCCGAGGTGTAGATCACATACGCCGGATGCTGCGGCATCAGGCCGGCGGTGCGGTCGGCGTCGGTGGGATCGGTGTCCGCACGACCGCTCAGCATCGCCACGGTGTCGGGGCGATCGATCACCAGCCGGGCCGTGCGACCGGCGTCGGGCACGCCGTCGACCAGTTGGGTGCTGGTCAGCAGCAGCACCGGTTCCGCGTCGTCGAGCATGAACTCGATCCGCGCCGCCGGATACTCCGGGTCAACCGGCAGATAGCCCGCCCCCGCCTTGAGCACCGCCAAGATCGCGACGACCAGCTCGGGTGCGCGGGGTAGGGCGAGCGCCACGATCTGCTCGGGACCCGTGCCGTGGGCGATCAGCGTATGGGCGAGCTGGTTGGCTCGGGCATTGAGTTGCGCATAGGTCAGCGTGATGTCCTCGAACACCACCGCCACGGCCTCGGGTGTGGCGGCCACCTGAGCTTCGAACAACGCCGGCAGACAGGCAGGCGGGATCGGCTGAGCAGTGTTGTTGTCCTCGACCAGCAACCGGTCGCGTTCGTGAGCGGTCAGCAGGTCGATCCGGCTGATCCGCCGATCCGGATCGGCGACCACCGCCGCCAGGAGACGCACCCACCGCGCGACGAGTGCCTCGACCGTGGCCGGGTCGAACAGATCGTCGGCGTACTCGACGTACCCACCGATCCCGTCCGGGCCGCCATCCATCCCGTGCCGCTCGGCCAGGCTGATGCCGAGGTCGAACTTGGCGGTGGCGGTCGGCGCCGCCACGGCGTCGACCCGCAGACCGGGCAGCTCGAAGTCGCCTTCGGGGGCGTTCTGCAACGCCAGCATGACCTGGAACAGCGGGTGGTGGGCCAGCGACCGGGCCGGGTTGAGGACCTCGACCAGATACTCGAACGGCACATCCTGATGGGCGTAGGCCCCCAGCGCGGTCTCCCGCACCCGGGCGAGCAGCTGTGCGAAGGTGGGGTCGCCGGAGGTGTCGGTGCGCAGCACCAGGGTGTTGACGAAGAACCCGACGAGATCGTCCAACGCCTGGTCGGTGCGTCCGGCGATCGGGCTGCCCACGGGAATGTCGCTGCCCGCGCCCAGCCGGGACAGCAGCGCCGCCAGCCCGGCCTGCAGGACCATGAACAGGCTGGCTCCCCCCTGACGAGCCAGACCCACCAACCCACGGTGCAACGCCGCGTCCAGCTCGACGGTCAGGTGATCGCCGCGGTAGGACGCGACGGCCGGGCGCGGACGGTCGGTAGGCAGCCGCAGCTGCTCAGGTGAACCCAGCAGTGCGTCTGTCCAATACGCCACCTGAGCGGCCAGGCGGCTGTCCGGATCGGTCTCGTCGCCGAGCAGCTGATGCTGCCACAACGTGTAGTCGGCGTACTGGACCGGCAGCGGCGCCCACCCCGGCTCCTCACCTTGGCAGCGGGCCGCATAAGCGGCGGCCAGATCCTGTGACAGCGGGCCCAGCGACCAGCCATCACCGGCGATGTGGTGCACCACGACCAGCAGCACCTGCTCGTCGGGTGCGAGCGTGAACAACTCGGCCCGCACCGGCGGCTCGACGGCAAGGTCGAACCCGTACCGGGCCGCCCCAGCCAGCACCTCAGCCAGCTCGGTCTCGCTGGTCTCGGTGACGGGAAGTCGGGGGCAGGCCGCCTCGACGTCCAGGACCAGCTGACCCGGCACGCCCTCGACCTGAGGGAAGACCGTGCGCAAGCTCTCATGCCGGGCGACGACGTCGCCCAGCGCGGCGTGCAACGCGTCGCGGTCCAGCTTTCCGCGCAGCCGCAACGCCAACGGGATGTTGTAGGTGGCGCTGGGGCCTTCCATCTGGTGCAGGAACCAGAGCCGGCGCTGTGCGAACGACAACGGCACCACAGCCGGACGCGCACACCGGGTCAACGCCGGCCGGGCCTGCCCCGGATCGCCCAGCCGCGCGACCAGCCCGGCCACCGTCGGGGTCTCGAACAGGGCGCGCAGCTCCAACTCGACACCCAACGTGGCCCGTACCCGGGCGACCAGACGAGTCGCCAGCAACGAATGCCCACCCAGGTCGAAGAAGTCGTCGTCGACCCCGACCCCGGGCACCCCCAACACCTCACCGAACAACTCGCACAGCAGCTGCTCCTGCGGTGTCCTGGGCGCCCGGCCGGCGCCGGCCGAGCCGAGCTCGGGGGCGGGCAGCGCGTGCCGGTCCAGCTTGCCGCTTGACGTCACCGGCAACGCGTCGAGCAGCATGAACGCCGACGGCACCATGTACTCGGGCAGACGTCGGCGCAGATAGTCGCGCAGCAGGTCAGGTTGGACGGTGTCCGCCCCGGTTGGGTCCTCCCCGGTGGGCACGACGTAGGCGACGAGTCGCGTGTCCCCGGCCCGGTCCTGGCGGGCGATGACCGCGGTGTGCGCGATGTCGGGGTGGCCGTCGAGCAGGGTTTCGACCTCGCCTGGCTCGATGCGGAACCCGCGGATCTTGACCTGGTCGTCGGCGCGGCCGATGAACTCCAGGTCCCCGCCGGTATTCCAGCGGACCAGATCGCCGGTGCGGTACATGCGAGTCCCCGGCGCGCCGAACGGGTCCGCGACGAACCGCCCAGCGGTCAGATCGGGCTGGTGCAGGTAGCCTCGCGCCAGCCCCGCTCCGCCGATGTGCAGCTCACCCGCGACACCCGGGGGCAACGGCTGCAGGCCGGCGTCGAGCACGTAGGTCCGCATGTTCGCCATCGGCCGGCCGATCGGTACCGTGTGCCGCACCCGGTACGACTGTCGCATCGCGTGCCAGGTGGCAAAGGTGGTGGTTTCCGTAGGGCCATAGACATGCACCACGACGGTCTCCGGACACGTGTCCAGGACGCGCTGAATCGCGGGAGGAGAGACCAGCTCACCTCCGGTCCACACCTGCCGGGTACCGGCGAGACATTCCGGGCGCTGCTCGGCCATCAGGTTGAACAACGCCGTGGTGAGAAACACGCTGGTGATCCGGTGCTGGGTGATCACCCGCTCTACCGTGCGGATGTCCAGCTCGCCGGCCGGGGCCACCACGATCCGGCCGCCACCCAGCAAGGGCACCCACAGCTCATACGTCGACGCGTCGAACGCGGACGGGGAGTGCAACAACACCCGCTGGTGATCTCCACCGCGCCAGCCCGGATCCAACGCCAGGCCGGCGACGTCCCGGTGGGTCACCCCGATGCCCTTCGGCTGCCCTGTCGAGCCCGAGGTGTACATGACATAGGCCAGCTGCTCGGGATCGCCGGCGATCCCCGGATCACCGGAATCATGATCCACAAGACCTGGATCGGCGTCGACGATGACGACGTGCTCGCTGTCGGGGAGCTGCTGGGCGTGCATCGCCCGATCGGTCAGGAGCACCGATGCCCCGGTCTCCCGCATGACCAGACACATCCGGGACGGTGGGTACCGGATGTCCAGCGGCACGTAGGTCCCGCCGGCCTTGACCACGGCCAGGATCGACACGACCAGGTCGACCGACCGTTGCTGCAGCACCGCCACCGCGCTCTCCCGGCCCACTCCCCGGGCGATCAACGCGTGGGCGAGCTGGTTGGCTCGGGCGTTGAGCTGGGCGTAGGTGAGGGTGGTGTCCTCGAAAACCACCGCGACCGCCCCGGGTGTGGCGTGCACCTGGCTTTCGAACAATTCCGGCAAGCAGGCCTGGGCCACGGGGTGGGCGGTGTCGTTGTAGTCGACCAGCAACCGGTGGCATTCTTCGGTGGTGAGGATGTCGATCCGGCTGATCGGCCGGCCCGGATCGGCGACCGCCGCCGCGAGCAGCCGCGCCCATCGGGCGAGGAGCGTCTCGACCGTGGCGGCGTCGAACAGGTCGGTGGCGTACTCGACGAACACCTCGAGGCCCTCGGGTGCGCCATCCGGGCCACGCCGCTCGGACAGGCTGACGGACAGGTCGAACCTGGCGGTGGCGGTCGGCGCCGCCACGGAGCTGGTGTCCAGTCCGGGCAGCGCGAAGTCGCCCTGGGGGGCATTGTGTAACGCGAGCATGATCTGGAACAGCGGGTGGTGCGCCAGCGAGCGGGTCGGGTTGAGGACCTCGACCAGATACTCGAACGGCACATCCTGGTGCGCGTAGGCCGCCAACGCGGTCTCCCGCACCCGGGCGAGCAGCTGCGCGAACGTCGGATCCCCCGAGGTGTCGGTGCGCAGTACCAGGGTGTTGACGAAGAACCCGACCAGATCGTCCAACGCCTGGTCGGTGCGCCCCGCGATCGGGCTGCCCACCGCGATGTCGCTGCCCGCGCCCATCCGGGACAGCAGCGCCGCCAGCCCCGCTTGCAGCACCATGAACACGCTCGCACCGCCCCGGCGGGCCAGGCGCACCAGCCCGTGGTGCAACGGCGCGTCCCAGCTCACGGTGAGCGCATCGCCGCGGTAGGACGCGACCGCCGGGCGGGGGCGGTCGGTGGGTAGTTGCAGTCGTTCGGGCAGCCCGGCCAGGGCGCTGGTCCAGTAGGCGAGCTGGCCGGCGAACAGGCTGTCGGGGTCGGTCTGGTCGCCGAGCAGCTGGTGTTGCCACAGTGTGTAGTCGGCATACTGCACCGCCGGCGCCGCCCACCCCGGTGCTTCGCCGTGGCAGCGCGCCGCATAGGCGGCGGCCAGATCCCGGGACAGTGGGCCCATCGACCAGCCGTCACCGGCGATGTGGTGGACCACGATCAGTAACACGTGCTCGTCGGATGCGAGGGTGAACAGCTCGGCGCGCACCGGTGGCTCGGTGGCGAGGTCGAACCCCCGCCGCGCCGCAACCGCTAACGCCTCGGGCAGCTCGGTTCGGGTGGTGGGGGTGACGGGCAGGTGCGGGCGGGATGTCTCGACGTCCAGGACCTGCTGGTGAGGCACGCCGTCGGTGTGCGGGAAGACGGTGCGCAGGCTCTCGTGACGGGCGATGACGTCGCCGAGCGCGGCGTGCAGCGCCGGGCGGTTCAGGTCGCCGGATAGGCGGAGTGCGAGCGGCATGTGGTAGGTGGCGATGGGGCCGTCCATCTGGTGCAGGAACCACAGCCGGCGTTGCGCGAACGACAACGGCACCAGATCGGGGCGCGCATACGGGGTCAACGCCAGCCGCGCCTGCCCGGCGTGGGGTAGCTGCGCGGCCAGCCCGGCCACGGTCGGGGTCTCGAACAGGGCGCGCAGTTCCAGCTCGACACCCAACGTCGCGCGGGTCCGGGCGATCAGGCGGGTGGCCAGCAGCGAGTGCCCACCCAGGTCGAAGAAGTCGCCGTCGACGCCGACCTGGGCCAGGCCCAGCACCTCGGCGAACAGCTCGCACAGCAGCTGTTCCTGTGGTGTCCTTGGCGCCCGCCCGATGCCGGTGGAGCCGGATTCGGGGGCGGGTAGCGCGGTGCGATCGAGCTTGCCGGTGGGTGTCAACGGCAACGCCTCGAGCGGCACGAACGCCGACGGCACCATGTAGTCGGGTAGGCGGTGACGCAGATAGTCGCGCAGCAGGTCCGGTCGCAGGGGCTTGTCCGCGGCGACGACGTAGGCGACGAGCCGCCTGTCCCCGGGCCGGTCCTCGCGGGCGACCAGTGCTGATCGTGCGACGTCGGGGTGCCCGGCGAGCACGGTTTCGATCTCGCCTGGCTCGATCCGGAAACCGCGGATCTTGAGCTGGTCGTCCACCCGGCCGTGGAACTCCAGGTTCCCGTCAGCACGCCACCGGACCAGATCCCCGGTGCGGTACATGCGAGCCCCCGGCGGCCCGAACGGATCCGCCACGAACCGCCCGGCGGTCAGGCCAGGGCGGTGCAGGTAGCCTCGCGCCAACCCGGACCCGGCGATGTACAGCTCGCCCACCGCACCCGGGGGTACCGGTTGCAGGCCGGCGTCGAGCAGGTACACCCGGGTGTTGGCGATCGGCCGGCCGATCGGCGCGGGCAGCGGCCAGTCGCCGATGTCAGCGGGCAGGGTGTAGGCGGTGGCCGCGTGCGTCTCGGTGGGACCGTAATGATTGTGCAACCGCCGACCAGGCGCGCGGCGATAGAACTCGCGGACCTGGCGGCTCACGGTCAACGCCTCACCGCCCTGCGCGATCCCCCGTAACCCGGCAAGATCACGCCCTTGCTCGGCGGCGGCCTCGGCCAGCGCCTCGATCACCAGGTTCGGGGCGAACAGCTCCTGCACCCGATGCCGATCCAGCCAGCCCACCAGTCGGCCGGCGTCGCGCCGAATCTCGTCGGGGGGAATCACCAACGTCTTGCCGAAGGCCAGTGTCGACAGGATCTCCTGGGCCGAGACGTCGAAGCTGAGCGCGGTGAACTGTGCGGTCCTGGTCCCCGGTTCGCTGGGCAGGGCCCGGTGGTGCCACAGCAGCAGGTTCACCAACCCGCTGGTGGGCATCACGACGGCTTTGGGTCGGCCGGTGGAGCCCGAGGTGTAGATTACATACGCCGGATGCTGCGGCAGAAGGTGGGTGGTGCGATCGGCGTCGGTGGGGTCGGTGTCCGCGTAGCCGCCCACGACGTCGGCGGTCTCGGGGTCGTCCAGCACCAGCCGGGCGGGCAGGTCGACGTCGGGCAGACCGTTGTCGATCCGGGTGTCGGTCAGCAGCAGCGCCGGTCGTGCGTCGTGGAGCATGAACCCGATCCGCTCGGCCGGATACTCCGGGTCCACCGGCAGGTAGCCCGCTCCCGCCTTGAGTACCGCCAGGATCGACACGATCAGTTCCACGCCCCGGGGCAGGGCCAACGCGACGATCTGCTCGGGTCCCACACCTCGGGCGATCAGCGCGTGGGCGAGCTGGTTTGCTCGGGAGTTGAGCTGGGCGTAGGTGAGCGTGGTGTTCTCGAACACCACCGCCACCGCGTCGGGTGTGGCCGGTACCTGGGTTTCGACCAACCCGGGCAGGCTGGTGGGGGAGATCGGGCGGGTGGTGTCGTTGTAGCCGACCAGCAGCCGGTCACGCTCGGCGGCGGACAGGATGTCGATCCGGCTGATCGGCCGGTCCGGATCAGCGACCACTGCCTCGAGCAGCAGCGCCCATCGGGCGAGGATCGCCTCGACCGTGGCGGCGTCGAACAGGTCGGCGGCGTATTCGACGAACACGTCGAGGCCCGCGGGTGCGCCGTTGCCGTCGCGCCGCTCTGACAGGGCGAAGACCAGGTCGAACTTGGCGGTGGCAGTCCCGGCCGGCACGGTGGACACGCGCAGTCCGGGCAGGGCGAAGTCGGCCTCGGGGGCGTTCTGCAATACCAGCATGACCTGGAACAGCGGGTGGTGGGCCAGCGATCGGGTCGGGTTGAGTACCTCGACGAGGTATTCGAACGGCACCTCTTGATGGGCGTAGGCGGCGAGTGCGGTCTCTCGTACCCGGGCGAGCAGCTGCGCGAAGGTGGGATCCCCGGAGACGTCGGTGCGCAGCACCAGGGTGTTGACGAAGAACCCGACGAGGTCGTCCAACGCCTGGTCGGTGCGTCCGGCGATCGGGCTGCCCACCGGGATGTCGCTGCCCGCGCCCAGCCGGGACAGCAGCGCGGCCAACCCGGCCTGCAGCACCATGAACAGGCTGGCTCCGCCCGCACGGGCCAGGCCTACCAGCCCTCGGTGCAGCGTCGGCTCCAACCGGACAGTCACCCCATCGCCGTGATAGGTGGCTCTTGCCGGGCGGGGGCGGTCGGTGGGTAGTTGCAGCTGTTCGGGCAGCCCGGCCAGCGTGTCGGTCCAATAAGCCGCTTGGCGGGCGAACAGGCTGTCGGGGTCGTTCTGGTCGCCGAGCAGGCGGTGTTGCCACAGCGTGTAGTCGGCGTACTGCACGGGAAGCGGCGCCCATCCCGGGGCCTGACCTGCGCAACGGGCGGTATAGGCTGCGGTCAGGTCTCGGGACAGCGGGCCCATCGACCAGCCGTCGCCGGCGATGTGGTGCACCACGATCAGCAGCACGTGCTCGTCGGGTGCGAGCGCGAACAGCTCGGCTCGCACCGGCGGCTCGGCGGCGAGGTCGAACCCGTAGCCGGCTGTGGCGGCCAACGCCTCGGTCAGCCCCGCCGCACCGATGTGGGTGACCGCCGGCTGCGGGCGAGCCGCATCGACGTCCACGACCTGCTGGGAGGGCACACCCTCGACCTGCGGGAAGATCGTGCGCAGGCTTTCGTGGCGGGCGATGACGTCGGCGAGGGCGGCGGACAGCGCCTGGTGGTCCAACTGCCCGGACAGGCGCCACGCAAGCGGGAGGTTGTAGGTGGCGGAAACGCCTTCCAGTTGGTGGAGGAACCACAGCCGGCGTTGCGCGAACGACAACGGCACCACGTCCGGACGCTCGCCCGGCGTCACCGCCGGCCGCGCCTGTCCGGCGTCGCCAAGGCGTGCGGCCAGCCCGGCCACCGTCGGGGTCTCGAACAGGGCGCGCAGCTCCAGCTCGACACCGAACGTCGCCCGCACCCGGCTGACGAGATGGGTGGCGAGCAGCGAGTGCCCGCCCACATCGAAGAAACCGTCGTCGATGCCGATCCGGGCCAGGCCCAGCACCTCGGCGAACAGATCGGCGAGCAGCTGCTCCTGGGGGGTTCTGGGCGCCCGCCCGGTGCCGGTCGAGGTGGGTTCGGGTGCGGGTAGCGCGTGGCGGTCGAGCTTGCCGTTGGGTGTCAGCGGCAACGCGTCGAGCGTCCCGAACGCGGCGGGCACCATGTAGCCGGGCAGGCGTTGGCGCAGGTAGTCGCGCAGCACGTCCGGTCGGGGGCTGCTGCCCGTGGTGGGCACCACATAGGCGACCAGCCGTTTGTCGTCGAGCTGGTCGTGACGGGTGATGACGACGGTGTGGGCGACGTCGGGGTGGGTGGCCAGTGCGCGTTCGATCTCGCCCGGCTCGATGCGGAAACCGCGGATCTTGACCTGGTCGTCCACCCGGCCGAGGAACTCCAATTCCCCGTCGGTGTTCCAGCGGACCAGATCCCCGGTCCGGTACATGCGAGCCCCTGGCGGCCCGAGCGGATCCGCTACGAACCGCTCGGCGGTGAGACCGACCCGGTGCAGGTAGCCCCGCGCCAACCCCACACCGCTGACATACAACTTCCCCGGCACACCCGGCGGCACCAACTCCAGACCAGCATCAAGCACGTACACCCGGGTGTTCGCGATCGGCCGGCCGATGACCGGACGGGGAGAGTGGCCTATCCGAGCCATGAGCGCAACGACTGTGCATTCGGTCGGCCCATAGAGATTGAACGCCGCAAGCCCACTTACCGACCGTAGTTTGTCCCACAACTGCTCGGAAACAGCCTCCCCGCCGACGACAACCGATGCCGGCCATCGGCCACCATCCAGCAACCCCTGAGACACCAGCAGTTGCATATGCGATGGCGTGGCATCGAGATGATCGATATGTTGCTGGCCGACGTAGGACACCAACCCATCCGGATCGGTACACCTCGCCTCGTCGAGTACATGCAACTCATGGCCGGCGAACATCCATAACAGCTGATCCCACGACGCGTCGAACGAGAATGTCGCTGTGTGGGCAACCCGCAGGCGACGACCTCCCGCTTTCACCACCGACGGGGCGAACACGTCCGCACGATGGCTATCGAACAGATTCACCACGCTGTGGTGGCAGACCACCACGCCTTTGGGTTGGCCGGTGGAGCCGGAGGTGTAGATCACATACGCCGCATGCTCAGGCAGCAGGGCAGTGGTGCGGTCGGTGTCGGTGGGGTCGGTGTCCGCGCAGGCGCCCAGCACCGCCACGGTGTCGGGATCGTCGAGTACCAGCCGAGGCGTGGCGGTGTCCTCGGGAACACATCCCCACGTCCGGGTATCGGTCAGCAGCAGCACCGGTTGTGCGTCGTGGAGCATGAATTCGATCCGCACCGGCGGGTAGCCCGGGTCCAGCGGCAGGTAGGCGGCTCCCGTCTTCAGCACCGCCAGGATCGACACGACGAGTTCGGATGAGCGGGGCAGGGCCAAGGCGACGATCTGCTCGGGGCCCACGCCTGTGGCGATCAGCGCGCGGGCGAGCTGGTTGGCTTGGGCGTTGAGCTGTGTGTAGGTCAACGTGGTGTCGTCGAACACCACCGCGACCGCCTCGGGCGTAGCCGCTACCTGGGACTCGAACAACGCCGGCAGGCTGGCAGCCGGAACCGGACGGGCGGTGTCGTTGTAGTCGACCAGCAACCGGGTGCGTTCTTCGGCGGACAGCACGTCGATCCGGCTGATCGGCCGGTCCGGGTCGGTGACCGCGGTTTCGAGTAACCGCACCCACCGTGCGAAGATCGTCTCGATGGTGCCGGCGTCGAACAGATCGGTGGCGTACTCCACGACCCCGTCGATGCCGTCCGGGGCGCCGTCCGTCCCGCGCCGCTCGCGCAGGCTGAAGGACAGGTCGAACGTGGCGGTGCCGGTCGGTGCCGCCACGTTGCTGGTGTCCAGCCCGGACAGCCCGAAGTCGCTGTGCGGGGTGTTTTCCCACGCCAGCATGACCTGGAACAGCGGGTGATGCGCCAGTGACCGAGCCGGGTTGAGGACCTCGACGAGGTACTCGAACGGCACGTCCTGCGCCGCGTACGCCGAGAGCGAGGTGTCTCGTACCCGGTCGAGTAGTTGGGTGAAGGTGGGGTCGCCGGAGGTGTCGGTGCGCAGCACCAGGGTGTTGACGAAGAACCCGACGAGGTCGTCCAGCGCCTGGTCGGTGCGCCCGGCGATCGGGCTGCCCACCGCGATGTCGGTGCCCGTGCCCAGCCTGCTCAGCAGCGCGGCCAGCCCGGCGTGCAGCACCATGAACACGCTCGCCCCGCCCTGGCGGGCCAGACCCACCAGCCCGTGGTGCAACGCCGCGTCCAACCGAACGGCCAGGTAGTCGCCGCGGTAGGACGCGACCGCCGGACGGGGCCGGTCGGTGGGCAGGTGCAGCTGTTCGGGCAACCCGGCCAGGGCGTCGGTCCAGTAGCGGACCTGAGCGGCGGACAGGCTGTCCGGATCGGCCTGGTCACCGAGCAACTGGTGCTGCCACACCGTGTAGTCGGCGTACTGCACCGGCAGCGGCGCCCATCCCGGTGCCTCGCCCTGGCAGCGAGCCGCATACGCGGCGGCTAGATCGTGCGACAGCGGGCCCATCGACCAGCCGTCACCGGCAATGTGGTGGACCACGATCAACAGCACCTGCTCATCCGGTGCGAGCGTGAACAGCTCGGCTCGCACCGGTGGTTCGGTGGCGAGGTCGAACCCGCGCCGGGCCGCCACCGCTAGCACCTCAGACAGCTCAGTCTCGCTGGTGTGGGTGACGGGCAGCGGGGGCCGAGCCGCATCGGCGTCCAGAATCTGCTGGTACGGCACGCTCTCAACCTGCGGGAAGACCGTGCGCAGGCTCTCGTGCCGGGCCACCACATCCGCGAGCGCGGCGTGCAACGCGGGGTAGTCCAGGTCGCCGGACAGGCGCAACGCCAACGGCATGTGGTAGGTCGCGCTCGGGCCGTCCATCTGGTGCAGGAACCACAGCCGGCGTTGCGCGAACGACAACGGCACCACATCGGGGTGCTCACCCGCGGTCAACGCCGGCCGCGCCTGGCCTGCGCTGTCCAGCCGCGCGGCGACACCGGCTGCGGTCGGGGTCTCGAACAGGGCGCGCAGCTCCAGCTCGACACCCAATGTGGCGCGTATGCGGGCGACGAGGCGGGTGGCCAGCAGCGAGTGCCCGCCGAGGTCGAAGAAGTCGTCGTCGACGCCGACCCCGGCCCGGCCCAGCACCTCGGCGAACAACTCGCACAGCAGCTGTTCCTGTGGCGTCCTGGGCGCCCGACCGGTGCCGGCCCACTCGAACTCCGGAGCGGGCAGCGCGGCACGGTCCAGCTTGCCGTTGGGTGTCAACGGCAACGCGTCGAGTGTCACGAACGCGGCGGGCACCAGGTAGTCGGGCAGGCGATGACGCAGGTAGTCGCGGAGCACGTCCCCGCGGAAAGCGCTGCCCGCGGCAGGCACCACGTACCCCACCAGGCGTTGGTCGTCGGGTCGGTCCTGGCGGGCGATCACCGCGGCCTGCGCGACGTCGGGATGCGCGGCCAGTACCACCTCGATCTCGCCCGGCTCAATGCGGAAACCGCGGACCTTGACCTGGTCGTCGGCGCGGCCGGCGAACTCCAGGTTCCCGTCAGCACGCCACCGGGCCAGGTCCCCGGTCCGGTACATCCGCGCCCCCGGCGGTCCGTAGGGGTCGGCGACGAACCGCCCCGCGGTCAACCCAGGCCGGCGCAGGTAACCTCGCGCCAATCCCGCCCCGGCCACATACAACTCACCTGTCACACCCGGCGGCACCAGCTGTAACCCGGCGTCGAGCACGTAGGTGCGAAGATCGGGAATGCCGGTACCGATCACGCTGGTCGCCCCGGCGGCTGCGCTGTGTTGGTCCAGCGCGATGTACGTGACATGCACCGTGGTCTCGGTGATGCCGTACATGTTGACCAGAGTCGGTGCGTGATCGGGGTGGCGCTGGTACCAGTCGCCCAACCGGGCGGGCTCCAGTGCCTCGCCACCGAAGACGACGGTACGCAACGCCAACGACTGCCCGATGGCGGGGTTGTCCTGATCGGCCCGCATCAGCTGGTAGAACGCGGACGGGGTCTGGTTGAGCACCGTCACGCCCTCGCGGGCCAGCAGCTGGAGAAATTGCTGCGGTGAGCGGCTGACCTCGTACGGTACGACGATCATCCGGCCGCCGTGCAGCAGTGGCCCCCAGATCTCCCAGACGGAGAAGTCGAACGCGTAGGAGTGGAACAGCGTCCACACGTCATCGGCGTCGAAACCGAACCACTGCTGCGTCGCGTCGAACAGCCGTACCACATTGTGATGCGCAATGAGGACGCCTTTGGATTGGCCGGTGGAGCCCGAGGTGTAGATCACGTACGCGGGGTGTTGGGGTGTCAGGGGGGTGGTGCGGTCGGTGTCGGTGGGGTCGGTGTCCGCGCAGCCGCCCACCACCGTGACGGTGTCGGGATCGTCCAGCACCAGCCGGGCGGTCAGGTCGGGGTCCGGCAGGCTGTTCTCGATCTGGGTGGTGGTCAGCAGCAACGCTGGTTGTGCGTCGTGGAACACGAACTCGATCCGTGCGGCTGGATAGTCCGGGTCGACCGGCAGGTAGCCCGCTCCCGCTTTGAGCACCGCCAGGATCGCGACCACCATGTCGGGTGAGCGGGGCAAAGCTAACGCGACGATCTGCTCGGGGCCGACGCCTCGGGCGATCAACACGCGCGCCAGCCGGTTGGCTCGGGCGTTGAGCTGGCGGTAGGTCAGGGTGGTGTCGTCGAACACCACGGCGACCGCGTCGGGTGTGGCCTGCACGTGGGCTTGAAACAGCACGGGCAGGCTGGCCTGGGGGATCGGGTGGGTGGTGGTGTCGTCGACCAGCAACCGGGTGCGCTCGTGGGCGGTGAGGATGTCGATCCGGCCGATCGGCCGGTCCGGATCAGCAACCACTGCATCCAGCAGGCGCACCCACCGTGCGAAGAGCGCCTCGACCGTGCTGGCGTCGAATAGATCGCCGGCGTACTCGACGACCCCGTCGATGCCTCGGGGGCTACCGTCCGGGCCGCGCCGCTCCCGCAGACCGAAGGACAGGTCGAACTTGGCGGTCCCGGTGTTCACCCAGACGGCGGTGGTGTCCAGTCCGGGCAGCTCGACGCCGGTCTCGGGAGCACTCTGCACGGCCAGCATGACCTGGAACAGCGGGTGGTGGGCCAGCGATCGGGCTGGATTGACGACCTCGACGAGGTATTCGAACGGCACGTCCTGGTGGGCGTAGGCGGCGAGCGCGGTCTCGCGCACCCGCGCGAGCAGCTGCGCGAACGTGGGGTCCCCGGACGTGTCGGTGCGCAGCACCATGGTGTTGACGAAGAACCCGACGAGGTCGTCCAGCGCCTGGTCGGTGCGCCCGGCGATCGGGCTGCCCACCGCGATGTCGCTGCCGGCGCCCAGCCGGCTCAGCAGTGCCGCCAAACCGGCCTGCAACACCATGAACACACTCGCCCCGCCCTGGCGGGCCACGCTGATCACACCCTGGTGCAACTGCGCGTCCAGGCGCACCTCAACCAGACCGCCGCGGTGCGATGCCACCGCTGGACGCGGCCGGTCGGCAGGCAGCTCCAGCTGTGCGGGCAGCCCGGCCAGGGCGTCGGTCCAGTAAGCCAGCTGGCGGGTGAACAGGCTGTCGGGGGCGGTGCGCTCACCGAGCACGTGGTGCTGCCACAGGGTGTAGTCGGCGTACTGCACCGGCAGCGGTACCCACCCCGGCTCCGCACCCTGACACCGCGCCGCATACGCCCGGGCCAGGTCGGCGGACAGTGGGCCCATGGACCAGCCGTCACCGGCGATGTGGTGCACCACGATCAGCAGCACCTGCTCGTCGGGCGTGAGGGTGAACAACTCGGCCCGTACCGGCGGTTCGACGGCGAGGTCGAACCCGGATCGGGCCGCCCGGGCCAGTACCTCGGACAGCTCGGTCTCGCTGGTCTCGGTGACGGGCAGCGGGGGACCGGCCGCATCGACGTCCAAGATCAGCTGACCTGGTACGCCCTCGACCTGCGGGAAGATCGTGCGCAGGCTCTCATGGCGGGCGATGACGTCGCCCAGCGCGGCGTGCAACGCGTGGCGGTCCACCTGTCCGTGCAGACGCAACGCCAACGGGATGTTGTAGGTGGCACTGGGGCCGTCCATCTGGTGGAGGAACCACAGCCGGCGTTGCGCGAACGACAACGGCACCACGTCGGGTCGCGTGCACCGGGTCAACGCCGGCCGCGCCTGCTCCGCGGCGCCCAGCCGCGCGACCAGCCCGGCCACCGTCGGGGTCTCGAACAGGGTGCGCAGCTCCAGCTCGACACCCACCGTGGCGCGTACTCGGGCGACGAGGCGGGTGGCCAGCAGCGAATGCCCGCCGAGGTCGAAGAAGTCGTCGTCGATTCCGGCCCCGGCCAGGCCCAGCACCTCGGCGAACAACTCGCACAGCAGCTGCTCGTGCGGTGTTCTGGGCGCCCGGCCGGCGCCGGCCGAGCCGCACTCGGGGGTGGGTAGCGCGGTGCGGTCCAGCTTGCCGTTGGGCGTCAACGGCAACGCATCGAGTGTCATGAACGCCGCCGGCACCAGGTACTCGGGCAGCCGCTGACGCAGATAGTCGCGCAGCACATCCGGTTGGGCGGTGCTGCCCGTAGCAGGCACCACATAAGCGACCAGGCGCTGGTCGTCCGGCCGGTCCTGGCGGGCGATGACCGCGGTCTGCGCGATGTCGGGGTGTGCGGCGAGCACGGTTTCGATCTCACCTAACTCGATGCGGAACCCGCGGACCTTGACCTGATCGTCTGTGCGGCCGACGAAGTCCAGGTTCTCGTCGGTGCACCAGCGGACCAGATCCCCGGTGCGGTACATCCGCTCACCCGCCGCACCGAACGGATCCGCGACAAAGCGCTCGGCGGTCAGGCCTGCCCGGTGCAGGTAGCCTCGCGCCAACCCCGCCCCGCCGATGTACAACTCACCCAGCACCCCCGAGGGCACCGGTTGCAAACCGGCATCAAGCACATACACCCGGGTATTGGTGATCGGCCGACCGATCGGGACCGTTGTCCTGGCGGCGTCGGTGTCCCGGCACGGGTGGAAGACGGTGTCGATGCAGGTCTCGGTGGGGCCGTAGAGGTTGTAGACGGTGGTTGATCTCAGGTGGCTGCGGCAGTGCGCCCAGAGGGTCCCGGTCAGGGCTTCGCCGCCGCAGAACAGTCGCCGCAGGGCGTGCCATTGCCCGACGGCCGGTTGCTGGAGCAGCGGCGGTAGCAGGGAGGGCACCACCTGCAGCACGGTGACGCCGTGGTCGGCGACCAGCCGGGCGAGCGCGCCGGGATCGCGATGGGTGCCGGGGGGTGTCAGCAGCAGTCGCGCCCCCGCGATGAGCGGTGCGAACAGTTCCCATACCGAGGCGTCGAACGTGAACGACGTTCGGTGCAGCACCGTGTCGCACGCGCTCAGTGGCATCGCCTCCTGCATCCACAGCATGTGGTTGACCGCCGCCCGGTGCGGGATCACCACGCCCTTGGGCTGCCCGGTCGACCCGGAGGTGTAGATCACATAGCCCGGGTGGTCTCCGCACAGCGGCGACGTCCGGTCCGCGTCGCCCGGATCGTGGTCGGGCAGGGCGGCGAGTTCCTCGGTGGTGGCGGTGGCATCCAGTACCAGCCGGGTCAGCTGGCCGGCCTCGGGCAGCCCTCCTGACGCTGCGGTCACGGTGATCAGGCAGGCCGCTGCGGCGTCGTCGAGCATGAACGCCAGGCGGTCGGCGGGATGGTCCGGGTCCAGCGGCAGGTAGGCAGCGCCGGCTTTGAGTACTGCCAGGACCGCGACGATCATGTCCGCTGAGCGGGGTAGGGCCAACGCGACGATCTGCTCGGGCCCCACGCTCTGGGCGATCAGCGCGTGGGCGAGCTGGTTGGCGTGGGCGTTGAGCTGGGTGTAGGTGAGTGTGGTGTCGGCGAACACCACTGCGACCCCGTCGGGTGTGGTGCGCACTTGGGTTTCGAACAACGCCGGCAGGCTGGCGGGAGGGATCGGGGCGGCGGTGTTGGTGTAGTCGACCAGCAACCGGGCACGTTCTTCGGCGGTGAGGATGTCGATCCGGCTGATCGGCCGGTCCGGGTCGGTCACCGCAGCTTGGAGCAGGCGCGTCCAGCGTGCGAGGAGGGCCTCGACGGTGGCGGCGTCGAACAGATCGCTGGCGTATTCGACCACCCCGTCGATGCCTTCGGGTGCACCGTTCTCCCCGCGCTGTTCGGACAGGCTGAAGGACAGGTCGACTCTGGCGGTTGCGGTCGGTGCCGCCACGGTGCTGGTGGCCAGCCCGGGCAGCTCGAAATCGGCGGTGGGGGCGTTGTGCAACCCGAGCATGATCTGGAACAGCGGGTGGTGTGCCAGCGACCGGGTCGGGTTGAGGACTTCGACGAGGTACTCGAACGGCACGTCTTGGTGGGCGTAGGCGGTGAGTGCGGTCTCCCGCACCCGGGCGAGCAGCTGGGCGAACGTCGGATCATCCGAGGTGTCGGTGCGCAGCACCAGGGTGTTGACGAAGAACCCGACCAGGTCGTCCAGTGCTTGGTCGGTGCGTCCGGCGATGGGGCTGCCCAGGGGGATGTCGGTGCCGGCGCCCAGCCGGGACAGCAGGGCGGCCAGTCCGGCTTGCAGGACCATGAACACGCTCGCCCCGCCTTGGCGGGCCAGGCTCACCAGCCCGTGGTGCACCGTCGCGTCCAACCGGACAGTGAGCAGATCGCCGCGGTAGGAGGCCGTTGCCGGGCGGGGGCGGTCGGTGGGCAAGTGTAGTTGTTCGGGTAGCCCGGCCAGGGTGTCGGTCCAGTAGGTGAGTTGGGTGGTGAACAGGCTGTCGGGGTCGGTGTGGTCGCCGAGCAGCTGGTGTTGCCACAGGGTGTAGTCGGCGTACTGGACCGGCAGTGGCGCCCATCCCGGTGCTTCGCTGTGGCGGCGGGTCGCATAGGCGGCGGCCAGGTCGTGTGAGAGTGGGCCCATGGACCAGCCGTCGCCGGCGATGTGGTGGATCACGATCAGCAGCACGTGCTCGTCCGGCGCCAGTACGAACAGCTCGGCGCGCAGCGGTGGTCGGGTGGCGAGGTCGAACCCGCGTCGGGCCGCGACCGCTAAGGCCTCGGGCAGCTCGGTTTCGCTGGTGTGGGTGACGGGCAGTGGGGGGCGGGCCGCGTCGACGTCCAGGATGTGCTGGTAGGGCACGCCGTCGAGCTGCGGGAAGGTCGTGCGCAGGCTCTCGTGGCGGGCCACCACGTCCGCGAGCGCGGCCTGCAAGGCGGGGCGGTCCAGGTCGCCGGACAGGCGTAGTGCCACGGGCATGTGGTAGGTGGCGCTGGGGCCGTCCATCTGGTGCAGGAACCACAGCCGGCGTTGCGCGAACGACAGCGGCACCACGTCGGGGCGTTCACCTGCGGTCAATGCCAGCCGTGCTTGCCCGGCGTGGTGCAGGTGTGCGGCCAGCCCGGCCACCGTGGGGGTTTCGAACAGGGCGCGTAGCTCCAGCTCGACACCGAGGGTGGCGCGTGCCCGGGCGATCAGGCGGGTGGCCAGCAGGGAGTGTCCGCCGAGGTCGAAGAAGTCGTCGTCGACGCCGACCCCGGCCAGGTCCAGCACGTCGGCGAACAACTCGCACAGCAGCTGTTCCTGGGGTGTCCTGGGCGCCCGCCCGGTGCTGCCGGAGCCGAACCCGGGGGCGGGTAGCGCGGTGCGGTCGAGTTTGCCGGTGGGCGTCAACGGCAACGCATCGAGCACCATGAACGCCGCCGGCACCATGTAGTCGGGCAGTCGTTGACGCAGATGGTCGCGCAGCAGGTCTGGTCGCGGTCGGCCGCCCGCGGGCACGACGTAGGCGACGAGTCGGCTGTCTCCGGGCCGGTCTTGGCGGGCTACTACTGCTGCGTGTGCGACATCGGGGTGGGTCGCGAGCGCGGTTTCGATCTCGCCTGGCTCGATGCGGAAACCGCGGATCTTGACCTGGTCGTCGGCGCGGCCGATGAACTCCAGATCTCCGTCGGTGCGCCACCGGACCAGATCCCCCGTCCGGTACATCCGCACCCCCGCCGCGCCGTAGGGGTCGGCGACGAATCGCCCCGCGGTCAACCCAGGCCGGTGCAGGTAGCCTCGCGCTAACCCGGCCCCGGCGATGTACAGCTCACCTGTCACCTCGGACGGCACCGGTTGCAGGCCGGCGTCGAGCACGTACACCCGGGTGTTGGTGATCGGTCGACCGATCGGCGGGGGTAGTGGGCAGGCGGTGACGTCGTCGGGCACCGTGTAGGCGGTGACCACATGAGTCTCGGCCGGACCGTAGTGATTGTGTAACCGCCGGGCAGGCGCGCGGCGGGAGAACTCTTGGACCTGGTGGCCCAGCGTCAGCGCCTCCCCGGCCTGGGCGATATCCCGCAACCGGGCAAGATCGCGTCCTTGCTCGTTGGCGGCCTCGGCCAGCGTCTCGACCACCAGGTTCGGGGCGAACAGCTCCTCCACCTGATGCCGATCCAGCCAGTCCACCAGCTGTTGCGCGTCGCGCCGAATCTCCTCGGCGGGAACGATCAACGTCTTGCCGAAGGCCAGCGTGGACAGGATCTCCTGCGCCGAGACGTCGAAGCTGATCGCGGTGAACTGTGCGGTCCTGGTCCCCGGTTCGCTGGGCAGGGCCCGGTGGTGCCACAGCAGCAGGTTCACCAACCCGCCGGTGGGCATCACGACGGCTTTGGGGGTGCCGGTGGAACCGGAGGTGTAGATCACATACGCTGGATGTCCCGGCAGGAGGGCAGCGGTCCGGTCGGCGTCGGTGGGGTCGGTGTCCGCACAGCCGCTCACCATCTCGGTGGTGTCGGGGTGGTCGACTACCAGCCGGGCGATCCTGTCGGTGTCGGGTAGACCGATGTCGGTCTGGGTGCTGGTCAGCAGTAACGCTGGTTGTGCGTCGTGGAGCATGAAGCCGATCCGCGCGGCTGGGTAGTCCGGGTCCAGTGGCAGGTAGCTGGCTCCGGTCTTGAGTACCGCCAGGATCGCGACGATCATGTCCGCCGAGCGGGGCAGGGCCAATGCGACGATCTGTTCGGGGCCGATGCCTCGGGCGTTCAGCGCGTGGGCGAGCTGGTTGGCGTGGACGTTGAGTTGCTCGTAGGTGAGTGTGGTGTCCCCGAACACCACGGCGATCGCCTGCGGTGTGGCGTGCACTTGGGTTTCGAATAACGCCGGCAGGCTGGTGGGTGGGATCGGGTGGGCGGTGTTGTTGTAGTCGACCAGGAGCTGGTGTCGTTCTTCGGGGGTGAGGATGTTGATCCGGCTGAGTGGTTGGTCCGGGTCGGTGACCGCTGCGTGGAGCAGGCGCGTCCAGCGTGCGAGGAGCGTCTCGATGGTGGCGGGGTCGAAGAGGTCGCTGGTGTACTCGACCACCCCGTCGATGCCCAGGGGGCTGCCGCCTGGGCCGCGCCGCTCACTGAGGCTGACGGACAGGTCGAATCTCGCGGTGGCGGTCGGTGCGGGCACGAGGCGGGTGTGCAATCCGGGCAGCTCGAAGTCGCTGTGCGGGGCGTTTTGTACTGCGAGCATGATCTGGAACAGCGGGTGGTATGCCAGCGAGCGGGTCGGGTTGAGGACCTCGACCAGATACTCGAACGGCACGTCCTGATGCGCGTAGGCCGCCAACGCGGTCTCCCGCACCCGGGCGAGCAGCTGGGTGAAGGTGGGGTCACCGGAGGTGTCGGTGCGCAGTACCAGGGTGTTGACGAAGAACCCGACCAGGTCGTCCAATGCCTGGTCGGTGCGCCCGGCGATCGGGCTGCCCACCGCGATGTCGGTGCCCGCTCCTAGCCGGGACAGCAGCGCGGCCAGCCCGGCTTGCAGGACCATGAACAGGCTGGCTCCGCCGTGGCGGGCCACGTCGACCAGTCCCTGGTGCACCGTAGCGTTCCAGTGCACCGTGAGCAGGTCGCCGCGGTAGGTGGCGACGGCGGGGCGGGGGCGGTCGGTGGGCAGCGCCAGTTGTTCGGGTAACCCGGCCAGCGTGTCGGTCCAGTAGGTGAGCTGGGTGGTGAACAGGCTGTCGGGGTCGGTGTGGTCGCCGAGCAGCTGGTGTTGCCACAGCGTGTAGTCGGCGTACTGGACCGGCAGCGGCGCCCACCCTGGTTGCTCACCCCGGCAGCGGGCCGCATACGCCCGGGCCAGGTCGGCGGACAGCGGGCCCATGGACCAGCCGTCACCGGCGATGTGGTGGATCACGATCAGCAGCACGTGCTCGTCCGGAGCCAGTACGAACAGCTCGGCGCGCAGCGGTGGTTGGGTGGCGAGGTCGAACCCGCGCCGGGCCGCTGCGGCTAATGCCTCAGACAGTTCGGTCTCGCTGGTGGGGGTGACCGCCAGTGGGAGGCGGGCCGCATCGGCGTCGAGGACGTGCTGGTAGGGCACGCCGTCGGTGTGGGAGAAGATCGTGCGCAGGCTCTCGTGCCGGGCCACCACATCCGCGAGCGCGGCGTGCAGCGCGCGGCGGTCCACGTCTCCGGACAGGCGTAGCGCGAGCGGCATGTGGTAGGTGGCGGACGGGCCGTCCATCTGGTGCAGGAACCACAGCCGGCGCTGCGCGAATGACAACGGCACCACATCGGGGCGCTCACCCGCGGTCAACGCCGGCCGTGCTTGTCCAGCGTGGTGCAGGTGTGCGGCCAGCCCGGCCACGGTCGGGGTTTCGAACAGGGTGCGCAGCTCCAGCTCGACACCGAGGGTGGCGCGGACCCGGGCGATCAGGCGAGTGGCCAGCAGGGAATGCCCGCCCGAATCAAAGAAGTCGTCGTCGACGCCGATTCCGGCCAGGCCCAGCACCTCGGTGAACAGCTCGACGAGCAGCTGCTCCTGTGGTGTCCTGGGCGCCCGGCCGGTCTCGACCGAGCCGAACTCAGGGGCGGGCAACGCCCTGCGGTCCAGTTTGCCGGTGGGTGTCAACGGCAACGCGTTGAGCAGGACCAGCGCGGCGGGGATCATGTACTCGGGGAGACGCTGGCGCAGATACTCGCCTAGCTCGCTGATCAGCGTGCTGGTTGCACCGGCAGCGGTGGGGTTGTCCGTCACCTGCTGGTCGCGGACCCGGCCAGCGCTGTCCGCTGCTACCACATAGGCGATCAGTCGGGTGTCCCCGGGCTGGTCGTGGCGGGCGATGACCGCGGTGTGCGTGACGTCGGGATGGGCGGCGAGCACGGTCTCGATCTCGCCGGGCTCGATCCGGAACCCGCGGATCTTGACCTGATCGTCGGCGCGGCCGAGGAACTCCAGATCCCCGTCAGCACGCCAGCGGACCAGATCTCCCGTGCGATACATGCGTGCCCCCGCCGGGCCATCCGGGCCGGCGACGAACCGGTGCGCGGTCAGACCCGGCTGGTGCAGGTAGCCGCGCGCCAACCCCGCCCCACCGATGTACAACTCGCCCGCCACCCCCGGGGGCACTGGTTGCAGGCCGGCGTCGAGCACGTACACCCGGGTGTTGCGGATCGGCCGGCCGATCGGCGGGGGTGTGCGGGTCGCAGCTGACAGCGGGCGGCTCATGGTGGCGCACACGGTGGTCTCGGTGGGACCGTAGGCGTTGATCATCCGTCGGCCTGTCGTCCAGCTGGAGACCAGCTCTGGCGGGCCCGCCTCACCTGCTATGACCACCGTCATCCCCGGCGGCAGACCATCGTCGGCCGGGAGTACCGCCAGCGCCGACGGTGGCAACGTCGCATGCGTCACCCGCTGTCTGTCCGCCAGCGCGACCAGCGGGGTTCCCGGCAGCAGCTGTGCTGGCGGGGCCACCACCAACGCCGCGCCGGACAGCAGGCTCATACACAGCTCTGAGAACGACGCGTCGAAGCTGGGTGAGGCGAATTGCAGCACGCGACTGTGGGCACCGACCTCGAACCGTTCGATCTGGGCCGCGGCGAGACCGGAGATGCCGGCATGGCTGATCACGACGCCTTTGGGGGTGCCGGTGGAGCCGGAGGTGTAGATCACATACGCCGGATGCTGCAGCAGAAGGGGAGTGGCGCGGTCGGCGTCGGTGGGGTCGGTGGCCGGGTAGCCGCCCACCAGGTCGGTGGTGTCGGGCCGGTCGACTACCAGCCGGGCGGGCAGGTCGGTGTCCGGTAGGCCGTTTTCGAGCTGGGTGGTCAGCAGCAGCGCTGGTTGTGCGTCGTGGAGCATGAAGCTGATCCGTGTGGGCGGGTAGTCGGGGTCCAGTGGCAGGTAGGCAGCGCCAGCCTTGAGCACGGCCAGGATGGCGACCACGAGTTCGGGTGAGCGGGGCAGGGCGAGCGCCACGAGCTGCTCGGGGCCCACGCCGTGGGCGATCAGCGTGTGGGCGAGCTGGTTGGCCCGGGTGTTGAGCTGGCGGTAGGTCAGGGTGGTGTCCTCGAACATCACCGCGACCGCGTCGGGTGTGGCCTGTACCTGGGTTTGGAACAATGTTGGCAGGCTGGTCTGGGTGACCGGGTGGGCGGTGTCGTTCCAGACGGTGAGCATGCGCCGCTGGTCGGAGGTGATCAAGGGGATCCGCTCGAGGTCGTGGTCGTGCAGGCCGCGCAGGAAGGTGACGAACGCGTCGCGCAACTGTCCAGCGGTCTGTGCGGACAGGACCGGGTCGGCGACCAGCCAGTGGCACCCGCCTTCGCTGCTGATCCGTATTAGCAGTGTGGTCGCGGGATCGGGCGCGGCGGGGGTGTTGAGGTCGTCGACGAGCTCGATGGTGATCGGCAGTCCCTCGCCGATCCAGTGGTTGTCGTGCAGTCGCGGGTAGCGGGCGACGACGTCGCGGACGTAGGTCCCGTGCTCCAGCACTTCGTGCACCCGCCGCCCCACCTCGGTGCGATAGCCGGTGAAGCCCCCGGCAGCGACGGGGACTCGCACCGGCACGGTGGAGGCGAACGCCTGTGCGTCCACCATGGATCCGGCGGGCCAGCGCAGTCCCACGTCCGAGTCCGTCTCGCCGGTCACCCGGTCCAGGAACGCCAGCGTCGCGGCCAGCAGTGCCTCGGCGGGATACCTGGTCGGGACCTCGACCTGCAGCGTGTGATGCCCCACCGCCGCGGTCGATGTCTCGCGGTGCGGCAGGTCCAGTGGGGTCAGATCCGCGAGTCGTTGGACCCAGTACGGCTCGTGCCGCATCGCGTCCCGGTAGGTCGCCGTGAGGATCTCGGTGTGTGCGGGATCGAGTTCGGGGAACCGGTGGCCGGGGCGGAGCCCGAGGGCTTGCGGTGTCCGGGCCGCTCCGGTGAGGGTGCTCAGGCGGGTCAGGCGGATGTCGTGGCTGACGGTCGCCACGGTCATGCCCGTCGGGGATATCGAGACCACCGTTCCCGGGGGTGTGGTGGAGGGTTCGGCGCACAGTTCGCTCTCGCGCACGATCACTAACCCGGTGCCATACCAGAGCTTGATGGTGCCGAACTCGTTCGGGTGGGGGCCGAAGTCCGTGGCCCGCACGGCGGCGTCGATCTCCTGCGCGGATTGCCGCCAGGACAGGGTGAGCGCACCGTGCGGGCGGGTGGTTCTGGCGTGATAGGTACGCAGCCCCGGGTCCTGGGCGGTCCGGGTCGCGCGCCGGGTAGCGAGCTCGTCGACCAGTTCGGCGAACGAGGAGATGCCGGCCAGCAGGCATTTGACGTTGAGCGTATGGCTGGTGTCGGTGGCCTCGATCGGCACCGTGCGCTGCTTGAGGATGTCACCGAGGTCCACCTCGGTGTTCATCACATGCCAGGTCACCCCGTGCCGCCGCGCGCCGTTGAGCACGGCCCACGTGCTCGCATGCACCCCGGCGTCCTGGGGCAGCAACGCGTCGTGGAAGTTGATCGGTAACTCCCCCGCCAGCTCCAGGACCTCGGCGGGAAGTATCCGCGGGTTGGCGACGCTGAACAGGTAGTCGAAGGGACGTGCCGCCAGGAAGTCCAGCAGGCCGGGGCCGAAGCCGGTCACCGGTATGCCTTGTTCGGTCGCCCACTCGCGGACCTGCGGGGTGGGCGAGACGACGCCGCGAATGTGATGCCCGCGTTGCAGCAGAAGCCTGGCGCACTCCACTGGCATCGAGTTCTGTCCGATCAGGACAGCACTCATCGACCGTCGTCCCATGCTCAACCTCGAATCCCGTCGCCCGCCTCGCCGATCTGCAAGCGCCACAAGGATGCGTACACGCCCCCGCGCTCCAGTAGTTCATGATGCGTTCCCTCTTCGGCGATCACTCCGCCCGTGTCCAGCACATAGATCCAGTCGGCATGCCGGGTCGTCGACAGACGATGCGCGATGATGACCAGCGTTCGGTCCCCGGCGAAGTCGGTGAGGGCGCGCTGGATGGCCGCCTCTGTCTCGTTGTCCACGGCTGACGTCGCCTCGTCGAGGATGAGGATCGGTGCGCTCTTCACGATCGCTCGGGCCAGGGAGATGCGCTGTTTCTGACCGCCTGACAGGGTGACGCCACGCTCCCCGATCATCGTGTCGTAGCGCGCCGGCAGGGCCTCGACAAAGGCATCGGCCTCAGCCAGCCGCGCTGCGCTCACCACCCGCTCAGGGTCGGCGTCGAAACTGCCGTACCTGATGTTGTCCCCCGCTGTCCCGTCGAACAGGAAAGCGTCCTGGGCCACGAATCCAATCGCGTTCCGCAGGTCGTGCAGTCGCACCTCGCGGATGTCGTGGCCATCGAGAAGCACTCGCCCCGACGCGACGTCTTGGAAGCGCAGCAGGAGCTTGGCGATGGTCGTCTTGCCCGCCCCGGTGATCCCGACGATGCCCGTGGTCTTTCCGGCGGCGATGCGCAAGGATAGGCCCCGCAGGACGGGCGGGCGTCCTGGATAGGCAAATGTCACCCCGTCGAGCGCCATCTCGCCGGTGACCCTCGCCACGTCCAGGCCTCGGCCGGTTTCCCCCGACTCGACGGGGAGGTCACGAAGGTGGAGCACCCGCCCCAGCGCCGCCACCGTTCGTTGGTACTGGTCGACAGCCTCCCCGAGACCCGGTAGTCGCGCGAGAACCAGCTGGGGCAGGCCGACCAGAGGGCTGAAGACCTCAAACCGCAGATTGCCGGCCAGCACCTCGAGGCCGCCCAATACCAGGATCCCGGTGAGAGACACCGTGGCGCACACCCGGACAACCTGAGCATAGGCCGTGGTACGCGTATCGATCCGGTGATTGCTCTGGCGATACGCCTCGCTGAGGCGGTGAATGCGGTCGATCTCATAGGCTTCGGCGGTGAAACTCTTGACGGTTGCGCTCGCCTCTAGATTATTGATCAGCTGGCTGTTCAACAGCGCTGCGTTCTCGCTGCTGGCCGCGTAGCCCGGGGTCACATGCTCTTGGTAGAAGAACGACAGCCAGGCGATGATCGGGACTGGCAGGAAAGCGATCCAGGCGATGCCTGGTGCGAAGTACAGGAACGCCGGTATCAGGATGAGAAAGCTGATGCCGAGTTGGAGAAAATCGTTCGCTGAGGTAGCGAAAAAACGGCCTAGCTGGTTGATGTCGTCGGTCAGCACCGTGGTGAGCCTGGTTGTCCGCTCGCCCTCCAGGTACCGGAGCTCGACTCTCTGAACATGCGCATACATCTTGGTACGCCACTCATGCTGCACGGACTGGGCGAGATCGCGCCAGAGCACGCCAGTGATGAATGACAGCGCCGCGACGATGACACTCACGAGGGCGGTCACTCCGGTCAAGAACCAGAGTTGGCTGGCAGCACTGACCAACCCCAGGTGTGCGAGGGTCGCGCTCTTGCCGATGATGAGCACCACAGCGATCCAGCTGATGAACAGGGCGAGCGTCATGTCCAAGATCTGCCCGAGAATCGACAGGATCGACGTCAAGTAGAACTGCCGCTTGTGTGATCCAACAATTTGCAGTAGCGGGTGCCGTGTTGATGTGAGCGGTACCGTCGAGGCCTGTTGAGAGCGGCGGGATCTTCGCCATGCACGCCGGACGACGGCCACGGTCGCCAGGGCAACGGCCCCCAGACGCACCAATGGTGACCGGCGAAGAAATCTGCTTCGAGTCAAGGCGAGGGCTACCGCGGCGCCGCCAGAAGAGAGAACTGATGACGGGAGAGTGTGGCGCCAGTCTCGTGCTCGTGCCGGCGCCGGCGCCGCGCTGGGCTCGGGGCTCGGGGATCGAGTGAGTGTCGTCCCCTGGAGGATGGCCAGCGAAACGGATTCTCGGACGAGCTCGTCGACTTCCTCACCGCTCAATGCCGTGTCGTAGTGGATAAGCAGCCGACCGGTGACCGGGTTCGCGCGTGCCACTCCTACGCCCGGCGATTTCCTGAGCACTGCCTCCAGGAGTTCGGCGACACGCGGCCGACCCAGCACCACCCCGATATCCCAGCGCTGGCGCCCAGGAATGACCGACCGCGCTCGTACCCCGAGGTCCTTCCGCCGACGCCCCATGATGGCATCCAGTATCGATGGCATATGTCACGGTCACCGGTTTCGAAGTTGGGCGGCTCGTCAGGGCGCAGCAACGTGACTATCAGCTGCTGGATACATCAGCCTTCGTAGCTGATCCACATACTAACAGGAAACTGAACTAGCGGACTCTGGTAATGCGCTGAGCTGCGGCGACGCAGCTCTAGCAGTCCGCAAGCTCAGATTCCTGTTAGTACTCCTCGGGGGCACGCGTCAGAATCCGGCGTGCATAAAAACCCGACTGTGTGCGTCCCACGAACAGTGGGCGCCGACATCAGCGCCTAGGCCACTCTCGCCCTGCCAGCCGGAACGAACGGCCCTGAGCCGGCCGGGCAAACAGAATAATATAATGCAGAACTGGTACTGACAACGATATCAACAGCAATGACCGATCGCTTCGATCTGGAGGCCGAAATACCTCACAGCTCGTTGGCGACTCTAGCTCAATCTCACCATCAGTCGCTGCGCCTGGTTGAGGCAGCGCCCTGAGACCTCCCGGTCTTGCCCGCCGCCTCGCTGGCCATGCGCTCCTTGGCGGCCATGTCGGCGCTCACTTCGGCGGCGACATCCTGAAACTCCTCACCCGCCTCCGCGGCTAGCTTCTTCGCCTCCAAGGCGAGTGCCACCGAGGTCTTGACGACGCCACGCAGCAGCGGCTTAACGACCGCCACCACCACCGGAGCGGCCACGATACCGACCAAGAAGGGCTTGAGGAGGGGTGTCGCAACGGGCAGGATCATTTCACATCCGTCTCCATGTTTGTGTCACACCGGTTCCCCCGTGTTCGTGCGCAGGCAATTGTATGTATCGGGGGTCTTCGTCAAGCTGGCTCATCTTGAGCCATGCGTCGAGCGTAGCCCGACTGCTCCCCAAAATCAAGATCCTCGGGGTGGTCGAGCAGCAAATTGATCAACTTTTCTTCGGATTTTACCTTGCGTAGCCACCGTGACCCTGGGTCTTGCACTCTAGCTTGCATGCTCCACCATATGGGTAGATATCGGCTACTTTTAGTGAAGCATCTGATTCTCGGGTTTCTGCTTAATTGCTGAACGGAAGTACGGCACCCATCCATACGAATACCCAGATGCCGGAGACCTGACCAAGTGGCGATCATGTGATGCCGTCGGCCGGGCCACCCGTCCCCACCACCTGGTCCAGAGCCTCTCGCAGAACCACGACGCGTCGGTGCGGTGCACGATGGCCCGGGGACGGGAGGCCGGCGACCCGACCGATGTGCTGTGCCTGCATGCACGGGACCGGACCGACGCCGAGATCGCCGAGATCGCCGTCTCGGCGATGGGTCGACGCCCGTGGTGATCGCGTCGGAGGGACTGAGTGGTGAGCTGTGAACGAGCGGGCGAGTGAACCATCGACACCGTCGAAGAATCCGGTCGACGACATGCCCTTCGCCGGGCGGCACGTGCTGGCCGAGCTGTGCGGGGTCGCCCCCGTACTGCTCGACGACGAGGCCGCGTTGCGCCGGGTGATGTGTACCGCGTTGGAGCAGGCCGGCGCCACCGTGCTCCAGGTGATCGCGCACCGGTTCGCCCCGCAGGGCGTCACCGTGCTCGCCCTGCTCGCCGAGTCGCACGCGTCGCTGCACTCCTGGCCGGAGCACGGCTCGGCCTTCGTCGACGTGTTCACCTGCGGCGACACCGCCGACCCGGAGCAGGCCGTCCGCCTGATTGCTGACGGACTCGGTGCGACGGTGGTCCGGCGGGACACGGTCCGCCGCGGTGCCGGGGCGCCGGTGCGGGAACCACTCGCACCGGGGTTGACCCGGATCTGGGACGTCGACGAGGTGCTCTGGCAGGGCGACACGGCCGTCCAGCACGTGCTCGTCGCGCGCACCGCGCACGGCGTCACCCTGTTCTGCGACGACGAGCGGCAGAGCAGTGAGGCCAGCCAGCTCGTGTACCACGAGGCGCTGATGGTACCGGCGCTGCTGCTCGCGCGGCGGTGCGACGACGTGCTGATCATCGGTTCCAGCGAGGGGGTGGCCTGCCAGATCGCGGCGCAGGCCGGCGCGCGGCGGGTGGACCACGTGGACATCGACGCCGAGTGCGTGCGCCGGTGCGCGCACCTGCTGCCCTACGGCTACGACGTCGACGAGCTGCACCGCGCCGAGGCCGGTGACGGCGTCGTCCACGTGCACTATGCCGACGGCTGGGAGTTCCTCGCCGACCGCGACCGCGACGGCCGGCGCTACGACCTCGTCGTCGTCGACCTGCCCGACGAGTGGACCGACGGTGGCGTCCCGGCGCAGCACAATCGGCTCTACGGCGCGGAGTTCCTCGGTCGCGCGTCGTCGGTGCTGAGCGCCGGGGGAGTGCTGGCGGGCCAGGCGGGGTGCGCGACGCTGTGGCGCAACGAGACGCTGCTGCGGTCCTTCGCGCGCTTCGACGCGGTGTTCGCGACCGTCGTGCCCTACGGTTCCGACGAGCACGAGTGGACGTTCCTCGTCGGGAGCCCGACACCGCTGCGTGACCCCGTCGAGCAGATGGTGCGGGGGTTGGCGGCGCTGCCGTATCGGCCGGTCTCGATGGACGCCGACGCGCTGCGCCGCGGGGCCGTTGCGCCGCACGCACTGCGTCGCCGGGAGCGTTGAGGCGCCCAGGACGCGTATCCGGGTCATCGTTGGTCAGTCTTGATGCGGGTACCCGGATATCGTCGGTGGCACGAACGTCTCCTTGATCGTGCGCGGGCTCACCCACCGCAGCAGGTTGTGGATCGAGCCGGCCTTGTCGTTGGTGCCCGACGCCCGGCCGCCGCCGAAGGGCTGCTGGCCGACGACGGCGCCGGTCGGCTTGTCGTTGACGTAGAAGTTGCCCGCGGCGAAGCGCAGCGCCTCGGACGCCTCGGCGACGGCGGCCCGGTCGCGCGCGATCACCGCCCCGGTGAGCGCGTACGGGGCGCCGCGGTCGATCTGGCGCAGCACGGCGTCGAAGTCACCGTCGTCGTAGACGTGCACCGCGAGCAGCGGTCCGAAGTACTCCGTGGCGAACACCTCGTGCGAGGGGTCGGATCCGGTGACGACCGTCGGGCGGACGAAGTAGCCCACCGACGCGTCCGCGGTGCCACCGGCGAGCACCGCCAGCGTCGGGTCCGCCTGCGCCATCGCGATCGCTGCGGTGAGCCTGTCGAACGCCCGCCGGTCGATCACGGCGCCGAGGAAGTTGCGGAAGTCGGTGACGTCGCCCATCGGTAGCGCCTCCACCTCGGACGCCAGGTCGTCGCGCAGTCGGGTCCAGACCGAGCGGGGCACGTATGCCCGGGACGCCGCCGAGCACTTCTGGCCCTGATACTCGAACGCGCCGCGCACGAGTGCGGTGCGCAGCACGTCGATGTCGGCGGAGGGATGGGCGAGCACGAAGTCCTTGCCGCCGGTCTCGCCGACCAGCCGTGGGTACGTGGCGTAGCCGGTGATGTTGGCGCCGACCTGCCGCCACAGGTGCTGGAAGGTGGCCGACGAGCCGGTGAAGTGGATCCCGGCCAGCGCCCGGTCGGCCAGCAGTACCTCGGAGATCTCGCGGCCGTCACCGGTGAGGAGGTTGAGCACGCCCGGGGGCATCCCGGCCTCCTCCAGCAGCTGCATCGTGAGGTGCGCCGCCAACCCCTGCGTCGGTGACGGCTTCCAGATCACGGTGTTGCCCATCAGCGCGGGCGCGGTGGGCAGGTTGGCGGCGATCGCGGTGAAGTTGAACGGGGTGATCGCGTAGACGAAGCCCTCGAGCGGGCGGTACTCCATCCGGTTCCAGGCGCCGGAGCCGCTGGTCGGCTGCTGCTCGAGGATCTGGCGGGCGAACGCGACGTTGAAGCGCCAGAAGTCGGCCAGCTCGCACGCGGCGTCGATCTCGGCCTGGATGACGGTCTTGGACTGGCCCAGCATGGTCGCGGCGTTCAGCCGGTCGCGCCATGGCCCGGTCAGCAGGTCGGCGGCGCGCAGCAGCACGGCGGCGCGCTCGTCGAACGGCAACGCCCGCCAGCCCGGAGCGGCTCGCAGCGCGGCCTCGACAGCAGCCTTGGCGTCCTCACGGGTGGCGTTGGCCGTCGTCCCGAGCACGTGCGCGTGGTCGTGCGGGGTGACGACGTCGATCCCGGCGCCGCCGGCCAGGTAGCGGCGGCCGTCGATCGTCACCGGCAGCTCGTGGTGCCGCTCACCGATCTCGGCGAGGGCGGCGGTGAGGCTCGCCCGCTCGGGCGAGCCGGGGGCGTAGTCGCGGACCGGCTCGTTGCGCGGCAGCGGCGTGGTGGTGATCGCGTCCATCGTGCGAACCTCCGGAGGATCTGGCAGGTGGGTACCGCGCGTGGCGTCAGCCGAGCGCGCCTCGACGCCGAGCGTAGGCGCGCTCTAGCGTCCACAGCATGCTCCGGACGGCGATGCTCGCTGCTTCCCGTTCCCGCGCGGTGCGGGCGCTGGTCGAAGGGGGGCCGTCGGCCTCGGTCGTCGATCGGTTCGTCGCCGGGGCCGGCGTCGACGACGTGGTCGCCGCGGCGCGGCGGATCGCCGCCGACCGGCTGGTGACCATCGACCAGCTTGGCGAGGACACCATCGACCGCGCCAGCGCCGACGCCACAGCCGCGGCGTACATCGCGCTGCTGGGCCGGCTGCGCGCAGACGGACTCGCCGACCGGGTAGAGGCCTCGATCAAGCTCTCCGCCCTCGGGCAGCGCCTGCCCGCGGACGCCGACAAGATCGCGCTGGACTCCGCGTGGCAGGTGTGTGCCGCCGCCGAGGCGGCGGGCACGACCGTCACCGTCGACATGGAGGACCACACCACCACGGATTCGACGCTGACGATCGTGCGCGAGCTGCGCGCCGACTTCCCCTGGGTGGGCGCGGTGGTGCAGTCCCAGCTGCGCCGCACCGAGGCCGACTGCCGGGAGCTCGCCGAGTCGGGGTCGCGGGTGCGGCTGTGCAAGGGTGCCTACGACGAACCCGGGTCGGTCGCGTTCCGGCGGCGGTCGGACGTCGACCGGTCGTTCGTCCGTTGCTTGAAGGTGTTGATGGCGGGCGTGGGACTGCCGATGGTCGCCACCCACGACCCGCGCCTGGTCGAGATCGCGCGGTTCCTGGCCGGTCGCGCGGGGCGGGGTCCGGCGGACTTCGAGTTGCAGATGCTCTACGGCGTGCGGCCGCGGGCGCAGACCGAACTCGCCGCCGAGGGCCTGCAGGTTCGGGTCTACCTGCCCTACGGCACCGAGTGGTTCGGCTATTTCATGCGGCGCCTCGGGGAGCGCCCGGCGAACCTGGCGTTCTTCCTGCGTTCGCTGGCGTCCCGGGGCTGAGCCCGGAACGTCGACCCCACGATCGGGGATCAGTCGTACGCGGACGGTGTCGAGAAACGCCGGTCGCCCGGCTCGGCTGCCCGACCGCAGTAAAATATTCTCCCGATCGGCGCTTGTAAACGCCAGATATGTGCACTTACAGTGCCGTAGCGGTTCGGGCGAGCGACGGGATGCACCATGGGGCGACAGCGGGCGACGATGGCGGCAGCGGCGGCACTGGCCGTCGCCCTGGTGACCGGTGCGTGCGGCGCGGACGCAGATCCCGGGAGCGCGCCGAGCCCGGCAGAGCCGGGGAAGGACACGCTGGTCGTCGCGATCAACACCGACCCGGCCAACCTCAGCCCGCTGTTCCTGGACATCAACACCGGCAACTGGAAGGTGTTCAGCGGCCTGGTCGCCTACGACCAGAACCTGGACCTGGTGCCCGACCTCGCCGCCGCCCTCCCGCAGGTGAGCCCGGACGGCCGGACGGTCACCGTCGACCTGCGCACCGACGTGCGGTTCCACGACGGCGAACCGTTCACCGCCGACGACGTCGTCTTCACCTGGACGGCACTGACCGACCCCGCGCTCGCCTCACCCGTCTACGGCAACTTCGACCTCGAGGGGCTCGTCACCTCGGTCGAGGCGGTCGACGCCGACACCGTCCGGTTCCAGCTCGGCCGCAACGACCCGTCGTTCCCCGAGAAGCTCTACGTCGGGATCGTGCCCGAGCACATCCTGGCCGGGCAGGACCTCACGACCACCGACTTCAACCGGATCCCGATCGGCACCGGCCCCTACCGGATGGGGGCGCGCCGGCCGGGTGAGCGGATGGTGCTGGAGGCCAACGAGAGCTACTACGGCGGCGCACCGGCGATCAAGCAGGTGGTCTACACCTTCATTCCCGACGAGAACGCCCGCGCGTCGGCCCTGCAGCAGGGCGCGATCGACGTGGCCCGGCTGCCCCCGCGGCTGGCGGCGACGTTCGCGGACAGTCCCCGCCTGCGGGTCCAGACGATCCCGAGTGCCGCGGTCGATCAGGTGGCGCTGCCCACCGGCAATCCCGTGCTCGCCGACCCGCGGGTCCGGCGCGCGATCGGGATGGCATTCGACCGGGAGACGGCCGCCGGCGCGGTCTACGCGGGGAGCGGCGCGCCCGCGTGGTCGCCCCTGCTGCCGACCGACGAGGCGTACAACCCCGCTGTCCGGACCGGCGTCGACCGGGCCGGGGCGGCGGCGCTGCTCGACGAGGCAGGCTGGGTGCCGGGCCCGGACGGGTTCCGGACCAAGGACGGGATGCGGCTGGCGTTCACCGTGATGTTCCTGCCGAACATCACCACCCACCGGGAGCTGGCCCTGGCATTGCGCTCGGACCTCGCGCGGGTCGGCATCGACGTGATCGCGGAGGGGGTGGACTCAGCCGTCTACCGGGACCGGCTCGGCACCGACGGCTGGCTGCACAATCTGGGCAATCCCTACGACCCCGACCAGCAGCTCTACCCGCGCTACCACTCGCGGTTCGCCCTCGACGGCGACCCCGGCACCAACGCGGCGGCGCTGAACAACCCGGCGATCGACGCCGTGCTGGACGCCGGGCGGGCCGCCATCTCACCGGAGGCCCGCGACGACAGCTACCGGGAGTTGCAGCGGTTGCTCGCCGAGGACGGCGCCTACCTGCACCTCGGGGTGGCCGACCACACCGTGGTGGTGCCCGAGGCGATCGGCGGCATCGCGGTGCAGCCGCAGGGCGGGGCGCACAACTTCCCGCGCGGCATCTCCTACAACCTGGAGAAGTGGACGTTCGGGGCGTGAGCACCTGGGCGCTCATCGGCAAGCGGCTGGCGGTCCTGCCGGCGGTGCTGCTGCTCGTCGCCGTCATGACCTGGGGGCTGACCTGGGCCTCGCCGTTCGACCCGGCGGAGGCCTACGTCGCCAACCTGGTCGGGCCGGGCCAGTCCAGCCAGGCCCTCGAGGAGGCCTACCGGGAGTCGTGGGGGCTGAACGAGCCGGTGCCCGCCCAGTTCGCGAGCTGGCTGGGCAACCTCGTCACCGGCGATCTCGGGGTGTCACGGCTGATCCCGGGGGAGGAGGTGTCGACGGTCATCGGCAGCCGGCTCGGGGCGTCGGCGCTGCTGGTCGCGACGGCCCTCGCGGTGGTGCTGGCCGGGTCCCTGCTGATGGGCGTGCTCGCCGCCCGGTTCCGGGACTCGCCGCTGGACTGGTTCGTCCGGACCATCTCCTACACCAACGCGTTCGCCCCGTCGTTCTGGGTGGCGCTGCTGGCGATCTACGTCTTCTCCGTGTGGCTGGGCTGGCTGCCGGCCACCGGAGCGGCGGACCTGCGCTCGTCCGGCGGCTCGACGGTCGACCTCGCACACCTCGTGCTACCGGCGGTGACGCTGGCGCTGACCCAGCACGGGGTGTTCACGCTCTACGTCCGCCAGACCGTGCTGGAGATGATGCGCGAGGACCACGTCCGGTTCGCCCGCGCACAGGGGGCGAGCGAGACGTCGGTGCTGTTCCGCCATGCCCTGCCGAACTCGCTGGTGCCCTACGTGACGCTGATCGGCACCCACATCCCCGAGCTGATCGGGGGCTCGGTGCTCATCGAGGCGGTGTTCGCCTGGCCGGGGCTGGGCAGCCTCACCGTCGCCGCCGCGCGCGCGGTGGACGTGCCGCTGCTGCTCGCGATCGTGCTGTGCGGGGCCGTCCTGGTGGTGGTCGGGAACCTGGTGGCCGACCTGCTGTACCGGGTGGTCGACCCGCGGGTGCGGGAGGCACGGACGTGACGGCCGGCGTACTCGTTCTCGAGGAGGGCAACATGACCGACGACGTCGGTGATCGTGCGGAGGCGCCATCATGACCGCGACGGCCGCCACGTCGGCACCGATCCCGGCCCCGCCCCCGCGTCGCCGGTTCTCCCCGTTCCCGCGCCTGCGCCGCCTGCCCGGCGCCGCCGGGGTCTCCGCCGCCGTCATCGGTGTGCTGGCGCTGATGGCTGTGGGTGCGCTGTTCGTCGCGCCGCTGGACACCCGGTCGGTCTTCCTCGATCAGGTACTCCGGTCGCCGTCGTTCGAGCACCCGATGGGCACCGACACTCTCGGTCGCGACCTGTTCACCCGGGTGCTGCACGGGATGCGCACCTCGTTCGGCATCAGCATCATCGCGGCGGTGTGCGCCGCGGTGATCGGCGCGGCGGTGGGGCTGGTCGCCGGCTCGGTGGGACGCCGGTTCGACGCCGTGGTCATGCGCGGCATCGACGTGCTGTCCTCGCAGAACCACTTCCTGTTCGGCATTCTCATCCTGGTGCTGTCCCGGCCGCTGGTGGGGCCCGCCGGGGCGATCTTCCTGTCGGTCGGGATCACGCACTGGACGTCGGTGGCCCGGATCGTCCGCGGTGAGGTGCTGGCGTTGCGCGAGCAGAAGTTCGTGGCCGCCTCGGTCAATGCCGGCGCCGACCGGCGGCACCTGGCCAGGCGGCACTTCCTGCCGCACGTGTTCCCGGCCGCAGCGCTCGGGTTCGTGCTGCTGGTACCGCACGCGATCTTCCACGAGGCGGGGTACTCGTTCCTCGGTCTCGGGATGCCGCCGGAGTCGGCGTCGCTGGGCAACCTGCTGGCCGACAGCCAGTCGTCGCTGCTGTCCGGTGGCTGGTGGGCGAGCCTGTTCCCCGGTCTGGTGATCCTGCTGGCGTCGATGGCGGTCGGCACGCTGGGGGAGTGGTGGCGCGACCGGCGCAACCCGCGGTGGCGATCGGAGCTCCAGCTGTGACGGTGTCCGACCGTCCGGCCGTGGCGACCGAGCCGGCAGCCGCAGCTGCGCCACCGCTGGTGGACATCCGCGGCCTGTCCGTCCGCTTCCGCACCGAGCACGGTGTGGTGCAGGCGCTGGGCGGGGTCGATCTCGCGATCCGGCCGGGCGAGGTCGTCGTGCTCGTCGGGGAGAGCGGCAGCGGGAAGACCGTCCTCGCGCACGCGATCCTGCGCCTGCTCCCGCGCAACGCCGAGCTCGAGGGGCAGGTCGTGTTCGACCGCACCGACCTGCTGGCGTCGTCGGAGCGCCGGCTGCGGGCCGTCCGCGGGCGGCACATCGCGCTGATCCCGCAGAGTGCTGGCACCGCGCTCGACCCGGTCAAGCGACTCGGCGGCCAGCTCCTCGAGTGGGCCGGCCGGCGCGAGCTGACCGCCGACGTGGCGCGCTCCACCCTCGACGAGCGGTTGCGCGGCACCGGGATGTCGTTCGACGGGGTCGCCCGCCGCTACGCCCACCAGCTTTCCGGCGGGATGGCGCAGCGGGTGGTGAACGCGGGCTCCCTGGTGTCCACCCCGGAGCTCGTGATCGCCGACGAGCCGACCCACGGCCTCGACGCCGACCTCGTCGACGCGACCGCCGAGCAGCTGCTCGACGCCGTCACCGCCGGGTCCGCGCTCCTCGTGATCACCCACGACCTCCGGCTGGCCGAGAAGCTCGGCGGGCGCCTCGCCCTGCTCTACGCCAGCCACCTCGTGGAGCTGCGGCGCAGCGCCGCGTTCTTCGCCGGGCCGGCGCACCCCTACGGCCGGGGCCTGCTGGGCGCGCTCATCGAGCGCGGTGGGGTGCCGATCCCCGGCCTGACGCCCGAGCTCACCGCGTTGCCCCCCGGCTGCCCGTTCGCGCCGCGGTGCGCCCTGGCCGTCGACGCCTGCCGGGATGCGCTGCCGCCGGTGCACGCCCTGCCCGACGGGGAGGTCCGGTGTATCCGGCATGCTGATCGCTGAGCAGGTGAGCAAGGCCTTCGACGTGGGCGCGGGCCCGGATCACTTTGCGGCTGTGGTCGAGGTAGCCGTCGAGGAGCTTGTCCAGTGGCACGGTGGCGGGCAGCTCGTCAGGGTGCTGGAGAAGGTCGGGAATATCGGTCATGGGTCGGCCTTCCGGGCTGGTCGAAGGTTCCGGCCGGGTCGTGCATCCGGGTTCGGGACCTTCTGCGGGTGAGGGTTTACGCCCGTCGTGGGATGGTCAGGTGGGGCGGACGGTCGGGTGTCGGGTCACGGGCTCCCCGGCCTGACGGTGTGTGCCGCGGGCCGCGTCCAGGTCTCCCACAGGTGTCACCGCGCCAGGCGCGGTGACGGCCGCCGGCCCTGGGTCGTATCCGACAAGCCGGCCGGACCAGCACGTTGAGCACTCGGGTACCAGCGGTGCTGACGAGGGCGCCGAGCCGTTGGCGGATGCGGTGGCGGCGGCACAGTCGTGGTGGGGGGTCGCCGTTGGGGGGTAGGTCGATGCCGCGGCCGCAGGTGCGGCATCGGGAACGGATCAATATGAGCGGGTGCCTCCGATGCGGTACCCACCGGGGACGCCGGTCAGGCCTCGTGGGCGAAGGTCGCGAGGCTGTGCAGCCGGCACGGCCACCCCTGCCACCCGGCCAGGCCGCCGCTCGGACAGGCCTTACACAGCCCGGTGCCGTCGTCGACGTGCTCGGCGAGCACCCGGTCGACCAGCTCGCGCTGGCGGGCGATGGACTCGACGAGCGGGGAGTCATCCATGGCGCGGCCCCAGGCCGATCAGCTGATCCGGATCCCGTCGGCGATGGCGGCACAGCAGCGCTGCTTGCCGGTCCGGGGTCATCGCGGCTGCTCCCCGCGGTTCCCGGCGGTACGGGAGGCAGCGCACCGCAGGTCGCGGTGCCGGCCGCGTGGTCCGCAACCGGTACCTTGTGCCATCGACCGTCCAGGGTCGGCGTGAGGTGGATGCGCTGCGGTCGGGCACAGACTGCGGTGCGGCGTGAGTGCGGCGAGGCGTTCAGGTCGGAGACGTGGAAGGAGGGAACCCGGTGACGCGGACCATGTCGGGGGCAGGCCCGCGTCACCGGGCGCGCTGGGGAGCGGATCGTGGACGTCGCCGGCGGTACAGCGGTGACCGCAGGACACGGCGCGCGCGAACCCGGTGGCGCCTGTCGTGGGCCACGCCACCAGCGGGAACGTCGTCATGTCGAGCTTCCTCGCACGAGCCCGTGAATCTGGCGGCTGACCGATGACCGCTGTCGTGATAATCACCATGCGATGAAAGCTATCAAGATAATCGTCGTTGGGGTACGGGTCCAAACGGGTGTTCCTGGGCGATACGCTGCGCAGCTGAGGCACGACCGCCTCGGCGTCCGGCGCACGACTCGCTGTCCTTCGAAGGGGCCCATCACGACATGGCCACCGTCCGCACCATGAAGAAGCTGATGCTCGGTCGGGAGATCGCGCACATGATCGCGGTCGCCGGTATGACGCAGGCCGAGGCTGCGGAGATCATCGAGACCAGCCAGAGCCGCATCGCGGGTCTGATCAACGGCCAGGGCAACATCACCGTCGGCGATCTGGAGCGGCTGGCCAGCAGGCTCGGCTTCACCGACCCCGGCCACCTGGCCGCGCTGCTGGAGCTGCGCCGCGACAACCACAAGCGCGGCTTCTGGACCAGCGGCCACAACCGCGCCTACACCGAGGAGCTGCGGCTGCTGGTCGACCTGGAGCACCACGCCGACGAGCTGCGGACCTACGAGGTGGAGATCATGCCGGGCCTGGTGCAGTGCGAGGCGTACGTGCGCGCCGTCCACGCCGAGGTCCCGGACCAGGACGGTGTCACGCTCGACGACCGGGTCCAGGCGCGGCTGGCGCGCCAGGACGTCTACGACAGGCCCGAACCACCCGCCGTGCACTTCGTGCTGTCCGAGTCGTGCCTGCGCCGCGTCTGGGGCGACGAGCAGGTCATGCGCGAACAGGTCGACTACCTGCTCGCCCTGTCCGAGCGGCCCGCGGTGCTGGTCCAGGTCCTGCCGTTCCGCTCACCTCTCGGCCGCTCCACGCTGATCGGACACCGTTTCACCCTCCTGCGCGTCCCCTCGCCCGGTGTGGCCGGGCCACTGGAGCTGGCCTACACCGAGGGACACGGCGAGATCCGCTACATCGACGACAAGAAGGCCCTCGCCGCCCACCGGAACGCCTGGACGCGGCTGTCCGTCGCGGCGCTGTCCGTCGAGGAGAGCCGCGCGTTCATTCGGAAGATCGCCCGCGACTTCCGGTAGCAGTACCCCCATCACCGCACAGGAGCCCGACCATGACCGCCACCCGGCCGACGTTCACCGAGACCGACTTCCGCAAGGCACGCCGCAGCTGCGCGAACCAGTCCTGCGTGCACATCGCCCGACGCGGCGGCTGGGTGGAGATGCGCGACACCAAGAAGACCTTCGGTGCACCCGACGACCACCGCCTGGTCTTCACCGCCGCCCAGTTCGACGACCTGCAAGCAGCCATCCGCGCAGGCGACCCCACCCACCGCTGCGTCCACATCACCCCCGACCACCACGGCCACCACGTCCTCCGCAGCACCGTCCCCCAACCCGGCCAGACCACGGACCCGGCCCTGGTGTTCACCACCGACGAACTCCGCGCCTTCTACCACGGCGTCACCCACCACGAGTTCGACGAAACCGCCTTCGCCGCCTGACACACCGACCAGCGCGACGTCCAGCATCGGCCCATAACCGCGCCGTCGGCCAGGTCGCGTACTCCCCGTCAGCAAACCACTTCGATCTCCTCGTCTTCGCTCAGCCGTTCACCTTCTGTCTGACCGCCTCACCGCCGGTGAGGCCAGCACCACCGACCTCCTCACGTTCGGTGGTAACACGCACACGTGTATCGCGCATCATCTCGCCGACCTGATGACGCTGGTCGTTCTCGTCAGCGTGCGAGCCCGGGGAGGTCCGGTCCTACCCGTCCGGGTGCGCTGGCTACCGTCAAGGCCCTGCGAGTCCTCTGCCCGCGAGAGTTGACACCATCCACAAGCACGTCACATGAGCTCGAGAAAAGGACCATCAGGAGAGCGTGTCTCCGGCCGAGGCGCGGAGGTTCTGCGCGCCCTCGCCGCGCACCACCGCGCGAGCTGCGACCGCCTGCACCTACCCACGAACAGGAAACCATGATCAAAATTCCAGGGTTGTAGTTCAGGGGACAGATCCATCACCTTCCGTGAAAAATCCACACCGGGGCTCGACTGGATCCCAGATGGACCAGTGCTCCTATACGGAGCGTGCACGCGCGCGTCCGCGGTGCGCTCGATCGGTGCTCGACCCGAGATTGCACCATCATCTATAGTTGGTGATCTCGGCAGTCTATCTCGTATCCAACGGGAACGATCTTGCAGATGTCGATTGATGCTCTTCTCGATGTGAACGGCCGAAGCCTGCTGACCAAAGAATCACAGTGCGCTGACGCTCGTGTTCGTCTAAGCCATTTCTTTTCTGTTGATCCTCTAGCCAACCTTAGTAAGTCAAATGATCAGTGGAGGTGGCCAGTGTCAGCACAAGTTGCGAGCAGGCTCGATGAGGAGCAAGAGCCGGACACGCGAGACGTGCAGGTTGTCGTTCCGACATCTGAAACGATGAGCATGGAAGACGTACGTGCTGTGGTTGGGGCGAAGAACGTTATGGGGACCTGCTCGGGCTGAGTCCGTCGACAGGTCGGACGCGACGACCTCAAAGCACGGCGAGGAGTTTTCGTGTCCAACGAAGAGAACGACGAGAGTCCTTGCGGCGTCCGACGGGTTGTCCCTGCGGCACACCCGAACGGCAAGTGGCGCTTCTAAGGGGACGGGGGGTATTCGACGCAGTGATCAAAGACTTGAGCCACATGCTCCTCAACGTGGGAGGTGGAACGCCGCCGTCATGCGGCTGTCCGACTAATCACAGTCCGACTGCGGAGCCACCAACTCCGCACATAGGCGTTGTCGATAACGAAGAAGCCGAGGCCGATAGTCGAGGCTTTTATTGGAATCTCTTCGCGTTCCCGGTCACTTTAGAGTCCGGGCGATACGTCTTCCTCTCCGACAGCCGGTCGGTTGTCGCTGTCGACGACGAGACGTTCCGGGATATCCAAGGAACAGGCGGTGCAGCGATCCCAAAGAACGTCTCTGACGGGCAGGCCCTAAGAATGCTGAAGGCGGGTTTAGTCAGCCGTGAGCCAGCGAGCCGCCAGTTCGCCAACGTGTTCAAGCAGAAGGTGGCCGCGCCACGAGAGAACGCGCTACTACACTTGATCACGTCCTATACGTGCAACCTGACTTGTGCGTACTGTTTTATGCTTGCCGATCTCGATGAGCACAAGGAGCGATTCCTGAGCTTCCAGGACGCTAAGCGCGGAATCGACGCGTACTTCAAAATGCCGTACCAAAAGGATAGCGTGATTCACTTCTATGGCGGCGAGCCGCTGCTGCACCCTCAGCTCATCGACGACTGCCTGACTTATATCTATCAGACTTACACGGCCCACGCGCTTCCAAAGATCATCACTAATGGTACACTTCACAGTCCACATGTTCTCAAACTGCTGCGTAAGTATCCGTTTGATTTGTCGGTTTCGATGGACGGCGACCGTCAAGCGCATGACGTGTTCCGGTTGGACCACCAAAGACGTAGTACCTTCGACAAGACTGTAGAGGGCATACACGCGTTTCGCGACATCGGCTATGACCCGAAGATTCTCATCACGGTGGGCACACACAACATCGGCCGGCTTCCCGAGGTGGTGTCGGCCGTTCTCGACCTTCAGCCGCACGCTATCGCCCTGAACTTCCCCCGTGAACTTCCGCAGAGCGACACCAGGCTTGATGATGAGACCGCCGATTCCGTGTTCTGGGTGCAGCAGTACGAACGATGCCTCGACCTCTGCTATGAACGGCACGTGCCGGAACTGTACTTCGCCGACATGTTATTCGCCTACTTCTCCGGCGAGCCGGTCTTGAGCCCCTGTGCGGCCTGTGGCAGCCAAGTCAGCGTTGGCCCGGGTGGCCAGGTCGGCCCGTACCAGGCGTTTGTCGCCGCCGGCATGTTCTCCCAGCCGATTGAGGAGTTCGACAGAAAGAAGCCGACAGGTCCGTTCTTGCCGTGGGCGGATGTCAGCAAGGCGTCATCCCGCCAGTGCTCGCGGTGCGCCATCGCCCCCATCTGCGGCGGCGATTGCAGCTTCGACCGGTACAACCGCACCAAGTCGCTGCACGAGCCTCTGGAGTTCCACTGCGATCTGAGGTTCCTGATGGCGACCCAGCTGGTAAGCCGTCTGGTCAGTGGCAAGCCATTGGGGTTCGCTTCCCCAGCGGCTTGAGCAGGGCAGCCGACATGGGAGGCCGGTCAATCGCTGCGCGCCAGCAGCCGAGTGCAGTCCACATCCATGGTTGGCGCGCAGAGTTGCCCCTCCGTGGCCCCGGGCCATATGCGGTCGTCGACGGCCGAGTGCTCACCGATGGCCTGGAGGTCGTCGTCTCCCATCACTGCAACCTGCGATGCCGCGCCTGCGCGTATCTGGCTCCGGTCCAACGCGTTGCCTTAGCCGACCCCAAGCAACTGAGCCAAGACCTCACCAAACTCAGACACGCCTACCACGCCTCAGAGGCTCGCGTGCTCGGTGGCGAGCCGTTACTGCATCCTGAGCTCATAACAGTGCTGTCCGTGATCCGCGAATCCGGTATCTGCGACACGATCCGCATGATCACGAATGGATTGCGGCTCACCCAGGCTCCCCGAGGCTTTTGGGACGCCATCGACGAGGTCTCAGTGTCGGTCTACCCGGGCCGCGCGCTTCGCCCGGACGCAGCCGATGCCGTGCGCCGGGCAGCGGAAAAGCACGGTGTCACGTTGAAGTTCAAGCACTTCAACTACTTTCGGGAGTCCTACACCGAAATTGGTACCAGCAACGGCGACCTGGTGGAGCGGATCTACCGCACCTGCCAGATGGCCAACATATGGCGATGCCATACGGTTTGGCGGGGCAAGTTGTACCGCTGCCCCCAAAGCCTATTCCTGCCACTGGCGGTGGAAGCGATGGCGGGTACCAGCGAGGGCATCGAAATCAGCGACGAGCCACAGTTCCTTGACCGGCTGCTGGCATTCTTGGAGGACACCCGGCCGCTGGCGTCATGCCATCGCTGCATGGGCAGCGTGGGAAAGCTGTTCGCCAACCGCCAGATACCACGGTTGTCCTGGCGCGAGCTGCAGCGCGCTGGCACCGAGGATCTGGTCGACTGGCAGCACTTGGACGCGCTGGAGTCGAACCCCGACATGTTCGTGAAGGACGCTTCCTACATCACCAGTGCGGACATCACACCGCCATGAGCGCCGCGTCTCTCCGCGTCGCCTTCGTCTTGCTACGCGGGTCACCCAAGCCGGTTGGTGCCCTGAAGGTCATTTATGGGCTCTCGGACCAGCTCGCCCAGCGTGGACATTGGGTGGTCCTGGCACACGCCGCCGCAGACATCCCGGATCCCCATCCCTGGTACACACCCCATCCCGCGGTCCGCAGCGTCGTCATCCCACAGCTGCCGACACAGTGGAACGAACCCGTAGTCGATATAATCATTGGGACGTCGTGGCTGACCGTGTCATGGATTGCGTCCTACCCGTCGGGCGCTGGCCGTAAGATTCACTTCCTCCAGGACCTCGAGACGCTCAAGCTCGGGTCTGACACCGAGCGAGCCGCAATGCGCGACACATTCCGCGTTGGCTGGCCAATGATCGTGACCTCGCCACCGCTACGGCGGCTGGTGCAGCCCTACACTCGGGACCCGCTCACCGAGATCCCCTGCGCGATCGCGCCAGCCAATTCGGCGTCACCATACCTGTCAACAGCCCGGAACGAGTGATGCTCGGGTTCCCCGCTCGCCGAGAACGAGCTAAACGGCTCAAGGACGCGATCACAGCAATGGACGGCTGCGTTCAGAACTGCCCAGCTGCCCACCCGTGTGGTGCTTCGGGCCTGAGTCGTTCCCCGAGATACCACGGTGGATCACGCAACACCCCAACCTGGATACGGCGACGCTGCGCGACCTCTACAACCGAACTAGTATCTTCGTCATTTCCTCCGAAGTCGAGGGGCTCGGGCTGTCCGGCCTGGAGGCGATGGCATGCGGGGCCGCATTGGTCTCCACCCGCAATGGAGGAGTCGACGCCTATGCCGACTCACGGTCGGCGCTGCTGTGCGCACCCCGCCAACCCGCGATGTTGACCTCGGCGCTGCGTCTGCTGCTCGACGACGACGAGCAACGCTGGCAGCTCGCAGCGACCGGCGCAGTACGGGCGGCATGCTTCACCTGGTCAGCGACAGCAGACGCCTTCGAGGCCTTCCTCGTGCGGCATGCGCATCCGCCGATCGGAGTGTCCCAGTGACGAGCACGAACCGACCCGATGGCATCGGCGAACGGGCACACCGCCTGCACGAACGAGCACTCGTCATCGACACACTCGCCGGCGGCCCCGGTGTCTACACCCCGCAGATGCTCGCCGAACTAGAAACCATCGCCACCATCGACTCGACGGCCGACATGTTCCGGGAGATCGAACGCCTACACACCACCGCGTTCCGCTCGCACGCCTACCCCGACTTCTGGGCCGCGATCGACCAGGCGGGTGTGGACGTGTTGAGCATCACCATCGGGGCTTGGGGCGACGTGCCCTTTAGCTTCCGAGGAGCAGTGCACGACCTCGGCGAGTGGCACCGACGGCTGGAACGTGAGCCTCGGTTCGCCCTCGTCCGACTGCCCGACGACCTCCAGACGATCAAGGACGAGGGGCGGACCGGGGTGCTGCTCGGGTTCCAGAACTGCACCCAACTGGAGGGCGACCTACGCAATGCCGAGACCTTCCACGGCCTGGGCGTCCGGATGATCCAGCTCACCTACAACGGCCCGAACGACGCTGGCTACGGCTGCACCAGCCCCCGCGACGAGGGCCTGACCGGGTTCGGACGTGCCCTGATCCAGTGCATGAACGACCTCGGGCTGATCGTCGATCTGTCCCACTGCGGACCGCGCACCACCCTGGAGGCCATCAACCACTCCCAATCGCCGGTAGCAGTCAGCCACGCCAGCTGCTCGACGGTCTACCGGCACACGCGCAACAAGAGCGACGACGTGCTGCGTGCCTTGGCCGACAACGACGGGTTCTTCGGTGTCTGCGCCGTCCCCGCATTCCTCGCCCCCGTCGATGGTCGGCCAGCGCTAGCGCACATGATCCGTCACCTCGCACACGCCGTTGAGACGTGCGGCCCGCACCGAGTCGGCATCGGCACCGACTGGGGCGTCGCTTGCTCGCCGGAACCGGTCCGCCAGCGCCTCCAGGAAGAATCACGTCAGCGCGGCTTCCGCAGTCAGGACGGCTTCAACTTCGCGGCGCGCACGGTCGACTTCGAGCAGTGGGCAGCCGGCTTTCCGAGAATCACACAACGGCTGGTGGACGCCGGCTTTGACGACCACACGATTGAGGGTGTACTCGGACAGAACTTCGAGCGGTTCTACCGCCGCGTCCACCAAGTCGCCGGGTGAGCTGTTTCAGTCATACCTGGATACGGTCCTCGATTGCGTTGGTGATCTCCTGAACGGCGTCGAGTATCAGAACCGCGTTCTGCTGCTCGCCATTACGATAGCGGAACGACACCGCGTCCTTGGAGACATCGTCATCGCCCGCGAGCAGCATATAAGGGATCTTCTGATTCTGTGCGTTGCGGATCTTCTTTTGCATGCGGTCGTCGGAGGTATCGACCTCGACCCGGACACCGCGCTTGCGCAGCTCGGCCGCCACCCGTTGGAGGTGGGAGACGTGCTCACTGGTGATCGGGATGCACACCACCTGGACTGGGGATAACCACGGCGGCATTGCCCCCGCGTAGTGCTCGAGAAGCACCCCGATAAACCGCTCGATGGCCCCGAAAAGCGCACGGTGGATCATGATCGGTCGCTGCCGCGAACCGTCCGCAGCCTGGTACTCCAGTTCGAAACGCTGCGGGAGCTGGAAGTCCACCTGGATTGTGGACAACTGCCAGGTCCGTCCAATCGCGTCCTTGGCCTGCACGGAGATCTTCGGCCCATAGAAAGCTGCGCCACCCTCGTCCATGACCAGGTCCAGTCCTTGGCTCTCCGCTGCCTGCCGCAGCGCCTCAGTGGCCTCTTTCCACTCGGCATCAGTGCCGACGTACTTCTCCGGGTCCTTAGTGGACAGCTCCAAGTAAAAGTCGGTCAGGCCGTAGTCACGCAACAGGTTGAGCACGAAGTTCAGCAAGTCGACCAGTTCGCTGGCCATCAGTTCACGGGTGCAGAAGATGTGCGCGTCGTCCTGGGTGAGGCTGCGGACACGCGTCAGGCCATGGATAACACCGGACTTCTCATTCCGGTACACTGTGCCGAACTCGAACAGACGGAGCGGGAGCTCCCGGTACGACCTGCCCCGCGACCTGAAGATCAGGATGTGCATAGGGCAGTTCATCGGCTTCAAATAGTAGTCCGCGCCGTCCACACAGATAGGCGGAAACATGCCCTCCGCGAACCACTTCAAGTGACCCGAGGTCTCATACAGGTTCGCCTTGGTGATATGTGGCGTGTTGACGAACGAGTAGCCCGCCTCCTCATGTCGCATCCGCGAATAGTCCTCCATCACCCGCCGGATGGTGCCGCCCTTCGGATGGAAGACCGCCATCCCCGAACCAAGCTCCTCGGGGAAAGAGAACAGATCCAGCTCCGCACCCAGCCGCCGATGGTCCCGCTTCTCGGCCTCCTCCAGCCGATTCAGGTAATCCCTCAACGCATCCTTCGACTCCCACGCCGTACCGTAGATCCGTTGAAGTTGTGGATTCTTCTCCGACCCACGCCAGTAGGCCGCAGCCACCCGCATGAGCTTGAACGCGGGGATATATCGGGTCGTGGGAACGTGCGGCCCACGGCACAGATCCTTCCAACACAGCCCGCCCGTCTTGGCGTCGATGTTGTCGTAGATGGTCAGCTCGCCCGCGCCTACCTCGACACCAGCCTCATCGCCTGCGGCTGGGCCGCCCTTCAGGTCGATCAACTCCAGCTTGTACTGCTCGCCAGCCAACTCTGCGCGGGCCTGCTCCTCAGAGACTACCCGGCCGGAGAACTGCTGGCCCGCCTTGATGATCTCCTGCATGCGCTTCTCGACACGCTTCAGATCATCAGGCTGAAACGAACCCTCGATGTCGAAGTCGTAGTAGAAGCCATCTTTGATCGGCGGGCCGATACCGAGCTTGGCCTCGGGGAACAGCTCCTGCACCGCTTGCGCCATGACATGCGCGCACGAGTGACGCACGATGGCCTGGCCGTCCTCCGAATCGATCGCCACGGGCTCAACCACCTCCCCGTCAGCAACCGCGTGAGCGAGATCCCTCAGCTCGCCGTTGACCCGAACAGCGACCACCGAACGGTCACCACCGAACAGGTCGGTAGTCGTAGTGCCCGCCGCCACGACGCGCCCAGCCCGCTCGCGGGCACGGTCGACCACGACGACGTGCAAATCAGACAAGGCATGCTCCTCGATCTCGACGCAACCTGACGGTGGCAACCACGCTACCGCCCTGCCCAGCAGTCACTCATCCCGGTATCCCCTACTCAACCAGGGGATTCTTTTGCTGTCACAACCTACCGGACGAACGATCAAGGCGTGGAGAGCCATCCAACTTGCGTGGGCCCGAGCGCCCATCGAACGCTCATCAACCCGCCGGTGGTGACGGCGCCGGCGGTGGGGCGACCCGGCCCGGCCCGCCCACCAGCCTCACCGGACGATCCACCCGAACCGATGACGATCTCGGTCTGCACCGGGCCACCGACGTCGCCGGCAGCGGCGAACACCGCACGGGCCTGCGCCCGGATCGCCGGGAATTCCTCCTCCTTCCATCGGCGAACCGCTTCGGGGTCCTGCTGGTATGCGCGATAGAGCGGTCGCTGCGGAGACAGTCCGAGCCGGTGCAACAGCTTCCCAATCCCCTGTGGGGTCATCTCCACGCTGAACTTCTGCTGTATCAGATCCCTGACGATCTTGCGAGTCCACAGTGCGAAGTCGAATTGAAACTGACGCGGATCCCGACCGACCAGCCACCCCCGCAACTGGCTTGTCTGTTGGTCGGTCAATTTCGGTGTTGCGCCTGGGAGCGGACGCACTTTGAGCCCTTCCAGCCCGCGCGTTTCGTACGCCCGCCTCCACTCAAAGAACGTCGAACGACTCAGTTTAAGCGCCGCCATGATGGACTTCGCTGGCAGATCCTCATCTAGCATTCGCGCAAACTGAGCGCGGATCTCCGGTAGCTGCCTGCGGGGAAGGCGCACCTGCTTCATGAAAGAATGGTAGCAGCATAACCCGAAGTCCGCTAGCCTATTTTCTACTTAGTACCGAACCAGCAGCAGTCTTCACCGACCTCTTCACCACTTATTTACTTCCACCGACTAACATCACCGGTGATAGCGCGCAGACAGTGGCGGCCAGGATGAAGTGCTGGCTGCTGTCGGATATTGGTTGGCTCTCGTGAGATGGCAGGATGGTGACACCGACAGTGGAGCAATTGGTCACAGGGTGGGCGCAGGTGGTAGCGACGCTGTTCTTAGGCTTAGTGGGCTTCTTTGTGGCAAACAGCTATAGACGGCAAGTAAAGGTAAAGCTTTCAGAAAAGCTGACTGAATCTTACATGGAGTTGTGGAGACTTACTGAAGTCTCCTTTATAAATCGTGAGGGTTCGTCGTTCATGACCCGCGATGAGATGGCTGAGCTGGCCAGTCAGATGAAGAAATGGTATTTCGACAGGGGCAACGGTCTTCTCATATCTAATGCCTACCGCGTGATTTTCTTTGTAGTGTACGATAACTTGCGTGTAGATAGATCACTCGTTCAGCCTCTACGGCTTAAAGCATGGCTAGTACAGCTCCCCATCGACGCCGCGGAGCGCATGCAGTCGTGCGCATGCAGTCGTCAACTCTCGCGACTACGAGCGCAGATGAAATTTGATCTCGGCGCCTATCAAGATTTAGGCCATCTGCGAGACAATCGTCGAGATGAGCGTGATCTGTTTGCTATGGCCGGCGTGCGTGTTGGACCACCCAAGTGGTCACACAAAGGGGAAGAGTCGTGTTTTTGTGGAATGTGCGAAGCACGATTCACTTTTTCGAATATCATTCACAGGCGAATTGGTCGTTCTTTCCCTTAGGGCACACGAATCCTCCCACTGAAATCATTGCAAATCTATTATTTTGAATATAGGAGCTTGGTGTCATACAGTAGAGTGAATACACTACCAACAACGCGGCGATCCTGACACTGTCCGCTGCGCCCGGGGTCGATGTTCTGGTCGGTGTCCCAGTACAGGACGAGCATCCCGCCGGGGGCGAGCTGGTCGCACCAGGCGGGGTAGGTCCCAATGCCACTTCTTTAAATGATCACTAGGGCTATGTGATCATCATGGTCACGTCGGGGACCGGGGGGCGAGCGGGTGCAGGACGATCTCATAGGTGACGGTCTGCACGGCGGGTGT